>JBEKNU010000152.1:0-17206 GCA_049522495.1 Terriglobia bacterium | reverse complement strand
CGTGCGCGCCAGCGGCTTCCTTCTAGTCTCCTTATCGAAAATGCCCCGGCCCGTCACCATCGTGCCGGCCCCAAAAGTCACGCGCTCGGGCCGAGGCATTTCCGATCAAGGCTAGCGACTACTCGGCCAAGTGCCGGTGTATGCAGAAGGTTCTGGTGCCTCACTGAAAAGCACGTCCGGAATGCTACCAGGCGCGGTAGAATGCGTACATGTCGGCTTCGCTCCTGGACACCAACATCCAGTTGTTCGTCTCTAGTTGTCTCTCTTTGCACCGCGCCCATCGGAGCCGTCTGCCGCTATCAAGCAATCGGCTCGACGCTTTTCGATCCAATTACCATACATTTATATCGCAAAGGAAACGCGATCTGGAAAACCTGTTCAGAGAATCCGATCTTCGGCTCCACCCCTTCGTGGACCCATTGTCTGGCGATCTTTCAATGTCTCTCCTTCTGGCACACGAGAGAGAAGAAAGCTATTCGGCCGTCCTCGAATGGTTGATTCACCGATTACCTGCAAGTGACGTGGGCCAAATTTTCGGATTGGACGACAGCGGCACTGATCAGTCTGCGGCTTGGCAGACGGTTCGAGAATACCAGATCCGCTATGGCGATGAGATCGGCAGGCTTGACCTCATCCTCAGACGCAACAGGCGGTGTTACTTGATCATCGAGGTGAAGACGAGACCGTACATCGAGGAGGACTTACGGAAGCACAAGCGGTACTGTGCTGCAATACGTGAAGCGCCTGACATGTGCAAAGCCGAGAAGGTCTTTCTTGCGCAAAGGGACGAAGGTCTGGACCTCGGAGGTTTTCGCTTCCGATCATGGTGGCAGGTATGTTCGGCGCTTCGACAAAGTTCTCAATCTGTGATTAAGACGAAGCCTTACGGAGAAGCCGCGCTCTTTCTAGCGCTGCTGGGTGCGATCGAGCAGAACCTTCTTGATCTCAACCCCAAATCGAACGCTCCGACTGTGGTTCGTTACCTTGAGGAGATCCTCGAAGGAGAGGCCAATGACAATTGATCTAACAGCCAGAGCCTTCATAGAGGCAAATATCGATCACTATCGGGGAGTTACCTTGGCTGTCAAAGCGTTTGAAGCGGAAGTAGAAGCCACGCTTCGATCGATTTGGAGGGAGTTCAAGCAGCAGTTGATTGCGGTCGGGATTCCGGCAGATGATCCGTCCTTTGAGGCTAAAACCCGAGACCACGCATCGCAGATGTGTCTTAAGACGGGGTGGAGCACCGGAATCGAGGTCGGAATCACTCTCCAGTGTAGGGATGATGACGATGAGCTAGGGAGGTTTGCCGCTTACTCGTGGGTTTGGGTAAAGAATCCGGATTTGCGCAAGTCTCTGGACAATCACATTGCGACTCACCTGTCCGCACGTTTCGTTCATGAATTTGAAGACAGCACCACGTACATCACTGCCTATATGGACCTCGGAAAGAAATCGGAGGTGATAGATTTGCTTCGCGACGGTTTCAGGACGTTGTTCGAATGCTTGGTTGGATCGCCTGAATTCTGCAGATCGTACAACATCTCAGGTCCAGTGGACATGGGTAGTAGCCACCGCTAGCGAGTCCTCAGAGGTTTTGGAGTCCAACGCATTTCGCGGCATTGTCGCTTCCACTTGGTTGCGTAACGGCCATACCTGACGTGTGGTTTAAATTGTCGTCTCGGAAGGTCCGAAAGGGAGAATCCTGGTCAGAAATGTAGAAACTCCAGGCGCAGAGCAAAGCTCTGCGTTTCTGTGCCGCAGAGCTGTGCTCTGCGCAATCCAGGATCTTGCCTGCACCTGAACGTTTCGCAAAGTTCAAACTGACCTACTAGCGGATATTTGCCTTCTTGACTTTCGCTTTTTATTCGCCTATGCTCATGGCGTCTCGATTGGGGGGATTGAGTCATGTTCATGCACGGGCAAACTTCGCCGACCGCCTTGCCGCAGCCCTGGCGCTTGCCGCCGCGCGGCTTGGCTGTTTTTCACGGGGAGTACAATGCGCCGCGGCTGAGCCATTACTTTATGCCGCGCCTGGCGCTGGAGGGCAAGCGCATTCTGTTTCTCGATGGCGCCAACTGCGCCGACCCGCGGTTGATGGCGCGGTTGGCCGAGCGGCGGGGGATGCCCTTTGCGCAATTCAACCAGCAGATCATGCTGGCGCGGGCGTTCACGTGCTTTCAGCTTACCGAACTGATTAGCCGCGTACCGCAATTCCTAGCGCAATTTCCCGCCCAGGTGGTGATCGTCACCGCTTTCCCGGAGCTTTATTTCGACGAGGATATTCGCCAAGCCGACGCCACCGCGGCCTTCCAGCAGGCGCTGGGGCATCTCCGCCGCTGGGGGCAGTGCGAAACTCGAAACTCGAAACTCGAAACTGGTGAGCGAGAGCCGAACTTCGAGTTTCGAGTTTCGAGTTTCGATTCTGACGCCCAGCCCCTGGCGGTGGCGCTTTTTTCCGGCGCCTCCGGTTTCCAGCCGCCCGCCGACCGCAAGCGCTTTTTCGCCCAGACCTGCGCGGCCGCCACGGAGCTTTGGAAATTCCAGCTTGATGAGCAAGGCCGGCTGGGCCTGACACAACAAACGGAGGGCGGCGGTGTAGCGCGGACCCCCGTTTTGGGGGTCCGCGGCTCTTACCTTGCAACCACGGTAAATCCCAAAGACGGACGCCTGCCCTCTTGGAGGAGCCAAGAATCGCCCGGCCCCGAAGGGGCCTTCTGTGAGTAGTCCGTCAGTTGACGGATTTCAACCTGCGGAGAACAAATGCGAGGAAATCGCACCAACCCCAACGGGGTTGACTTGCAGTTCGGCCCCTTCAGGGCCGCTATGGTTGTGGGCGCTTTTCCCGTGGGTTTCACCCACGGCTACTCACGGTATGCCCCTTCGGGGCAAAGAGGTGACCCATGGGACGAACGGTTGCCACGTTTCGCGATCTGATCGAACAGGAATTGCAATCCTGGAAACAGCGTTTTGGCCGCGCGCTTCGGCAGGAAGAGCAGGCGCATCTGGAGGCCATGTTCAACCGCGTGCGCCTGTACGTGCAGGCGTGCACCTATCACTTCCCCGTGGACGCGATGCACGGCATCCACGTGGCGGTGGAACTGGACCACGAAATCCGGCTGCGCCGGATTGAGGCCGCGTTAGGAATAAACCTTGAAACTCAGTGGATGGATTCTCGACCTCTACCCTTGCCCGCAGGGAATGATCGTGTGGCTGATCGAGCCGGGCCAGCAGAAACGCCGTCGGCTGATTGACCGCACTTTTCGGCCCTGCTTTTACGTGCAGGGGCCGGAAAGGCAGCTCGCGCGGCTGGCGGAAACGCTCCCCGCCCGCGCGGCGGTAAGTTGCGCGCTCACAGAACGGCAGAACATCTGGGACCGGCGGCTGCTGCGCGTCCTGCAAGTGTCCGCCCACCATCCTACGCTGTTCGCGCCGCTGGCGCGATTCGTCCGCCGCTTCGACAGCAGCCTGACCCTGTACGACTCCGACCTGATGCTGGCGTCGATGTACTGCTGGGAAAAGAACATTTTCCCTTTGGCGCGAGTGGAGATTGAGGCAGGCCCTGCCGGCACGGATGTTGTAGGGGCCAGCAGCGCTGGCCCTGGGCCGAACGCTGTTCGGCCCTACATCACCGGCGTTCGGCCCTACGTCACATCGGAAATCCACACCATCACCTGCCGCGACAATGAGTGGCTGACCGAGTATGAGCGGCCGCCCGTGCGCACCATGCGGCTTCGCCTGGAAGGAATCACCGACGTCAATCCCAAGCACGGCCGCCACGGCTCGATCGAAGTGGCCATTGAGAACGACTGGCAGACGCTTGACGACTCCGACGAACCCACCGCGCAGGTTTTCGAGCGCTTGCTGCGCGTGCACGACCCGGACGTGCTGGTGACCGAATGGGGCGATGACGTTCTGCTGCCGGGGTTGCTGCGGCAGGCGCAACGCCTGCACATCCGCCTGCCCTTGAACCGCGATGCCCTGCCGGTGGAGCGGACCCGTTCGCGCAGTTACATGAGTTATGGCCGCATCCTGTTCAAGGAAAGCACCACTACCTTGTTCGGGCGGCTGCACATCGACACGCAAAACTCCTTTGGCGCCGACCAGTGCGAGATGGAAGGCCTGTGGGAACTGGTGCGGATCACCAAGCTGCCGGTGCAATACGCCTGCCGCACCACGCCCGGCACGGGAATTTCTTACATGCAGATGGAAACGGCCTGGCGCGACGGCGTGCTGATTCCCGCGCAAAAGGCCGAGCCGGAAGGCCTGAAGCACCCGGACGAACTGCTGCGGGCGGATCGCGGCGGATTGGTTTTTCCCCCGCGCCTGGGCTTCTTTGAAAACGTGGCGGAACTGGATTTCGTAAGCGAGTTTCCCAGCATCATGGCCAAGTTCAATATTTCGCCGGAAACCATCAACTGTTCGTGCTGCCCGCAGGCGCCGCGCGTGCCGGAACTCGGCTACCGTGTGTGCCAGCGGCATCGCGGCATCACCAGCCGGGTGGTGGAGCGCCTCATCGCCAAACGGCGGAAGTACAAAGAACTCGGGATACGGGATACGGGGTGCGGGACTCGGGATACGGGGCACGGGGTACGGGATACGGAATTCGAGGCACGGAATTCGGAATTCGGAATGCGGAATGCGGAATGCGAAAATGTAGTCCTGCCGCAGGACTCACCCCTTGCATCCCCAAGCCCCACCCCTGAAGATCAAGTCCCGTGTCCCGAACCCCGTGCCCCGTATCCCGAGTCCCCTATCCCGTGTCCCGTATCCCGTATCCCGAGTCCCGATGCCCGAATCCCTAACCCCGAACCCCGTGCCCCGTACCCCGAGTCCCGCATCCCGTGTCCCGTATCCCGTATCCCGAGCGCAGCAGCCTGCAAGCAGCGCCGCGACGTGCTGAAGTGGCTGCTGGTTTGCTGCTTCGGCTACACCGGTTACAAGAACGCCCGCTTCGGCAAAATCGAAGCGCACGAGGCCATCAATGCCTGGGCGCGGGAGAAATTGCTGGTGGCGAAAGAGGCGGCGGAGCAGCGCGGCTTCCGGGTGCTGCACGCGCTGGTGGACTCGATCTATGTGCAGAAAACTGGGGACAGGGGGCAGGATCGAAACTCGAAACTCGAAACTCGAAATTCGGTAGCTGCCTCGCGAGTTTCGAGTTTCGAATTTCGAGTTTCGGCTTTTCCCCAGCCCCTACTTCCCAACCGCGACGACTACGAGCACCTGGCGCAGGAAATCGAGCAGATCACCGGCCTGCCGCTGGCGCTGGAAGCCGTCTACCGCTACGCTGTCTTCCTGCCTTCCCAGCAATCGGCGGAGATCCCCGTGCCCAACCGCTTTTTCTGCGTGTCGGATGAGGGCGAACTCAAGGTGCGGGGCCTCGAATGCCGCCGGCACGACACGCCGCCCTTCGTCACCCGGATGCAGCGCGAGGTGCTGGCGATTTTGGCCGAGGCGCGCGATTTCTCCACCTACTGTGACAAACTCCATGAGGCGCGGGAAGTCTACGAGCGCTACCAGGAGCGGCTCCACGACGGCAGCGTGGCGGCGGAAGAACTGGTGATTCGCAAGCGCCTTACCAAAGCCCCCGGCAACTATCAGAAAAACAGTTCCACCGCCATCGCCGCCCGGCAACTGGACCGCGCCGGCGTGAAATTGCGGCCGGGCGAGAATATCGAGTTCATCATCACCGACGCCGACTCCTCGCTCATCGACGATCGCGTGCGCGCCTGGACCTTGTGGGAAGGCTGGAGAGGCTACGACGTGAAAGCCTATGGGAAAGCACTGGCGAAGGCGTTCGAACCCGCCGAGCACTTTGGAAAAGCAGTAGGCAGAAGGCAGTATGCAGTAGGTAGCGGGCCCAATGTAGGGCCGAACGGTTTTCGGCCCAGGGTCAGCGCTGCTGTCCCCTACAGCGACATAGCGCCGGGCGGAACTTGTTCCGATCAAATCGGGAGCCCGGCATGTGCCGACCTCAAGGTCGGCGCTTCACCGGCACCCCCCGCGAAGCCGACCATATCCTGCCTGCCGACTGACACCCGGAAAGGGGCATAAAGTCCCATACGACAAAATGTCACGTCGAGGAAACGCCCCGAGTAGCCCCCAATGGTGGGGTATCCGCAATGAATCTTGGGGACAAAGTCCCCACAGGGCAAGTCGCGGATCGGGGCCCACAGACGGCCATCAACGGCGGGAGTCACTTTGTATCCTGACCCTGCCAAGGTCACTGGGCCGAGGAGGGCTGGGAGGCAAGGTCTTTCAGCGCGGCCACGATCTTCTGCGCAGCCTTGCCGTCACCGAAAGGATTCCGGCACCGGGCGAATCGGGCGTAGGCCTGTTGGTCATCGAGGAGTTCGGTGACGGTGCGGTAAATCACCTCGGCGGAGGTGCCCACCAGTTTGCACACTCCGGCCTTCACCCCCTCGGGGCGTTCCGTATTCTCGCGCATCACCAGCGCGGGCCGTCCCAGGGATGGCATTTCTTCCTGGATGCCTCCAGAGTCGCTGAGGGCGAGATAGGCTTGACTGAGGAGCCACACGAATTGGGGATAATCCAGGGGATCGATCAAGTGGATTCGGCTATTACCGCTGAGCATGGGCAGGACAATCGCCTGCACGTTGGGGTTGGGATGAACGGGGAACACGATCTCGATGTCTTCGCGCTGCAATACCAGGCGCAAAATTCCCTGACAAATACTCGTCAACCCGGGCCCAAAATTCTCGCGCCGATGCGCCGTCACCACGATCAGCTTGCGTCCGTCAAGCTTCAGGCCGCGCAGCTGAGGGATTGCTGGAGGGCGGCGAACCACCCGGTCACGCGTCTCGAGGAGAGCATCAATCACGGTGTTACCCGTCACGATGATGCGCTGGCGGGAAATTCCTTCCTTCAACAGGTTATCGCGCGACCAGTTCGTGGGGGCAAAGTGCAGGCTCGCTAAATGCGATACCAGCCGGCGGTTAATCTCCTCCGGAAAAGGCGAGTACCGGTCCAGGGTGCGCAGGCCAGCTTCCACGTGGCCCACCGGCACGCGGTGATAGAAAGCCGCCAGGCTCGCCACCATGGCGGTGGTGGTGTCTCCCTGCACCAGGACGATGTCCGGTCGCCGGCGTGCGAGCACTTCATGAAACCGTTCCAGAATCAACGCGGACAACCCGCACAATTCCTGATTGGGCCGCATCACATTGAGATCGTCATCAACGGGGATGCGAAACCATCGCAGGATCGGCTCCAACAGGTGGCGGTGCTGCGCGGTGATGCAAACGCGAGTTTGGAACTGATCTCGACGACGTCCCAATTCCCGAATCACAGGGGCGAGCTTGATGGCTTCGGGGCGCGTGCCCAAAACGACGAGGACGTGAGAACGTTTAACAGGCATCGAATATTTTTCTCAGAATGGTCGGGATAGGCGGAAGGACCGAAAATCGAAACTCGGCCCGGGTTTCGAGTTTCGATTTGCCAGTTTCGCCCTTGCCGACTAGGCTGTTCCCACTTGGTAGCGTTCCGTCTTCGCCCACTTGATCGCCCGGTGGATGATGAAGTCGTCGTAAAAGGCCGCGGCCACCACGGGAATCCAGAGTTGGCAGTAAGTGAAATACATCACGAAGATCAGGAGGATATTGCCCGGGGAATCTTCCCCTCGCTCACAAGAAAGTGCAATGACGAGCTGAAGAACAAACGTCGCATAGGCGAGGATCCAGACTATGCTGTAGGGGCCGGGCACATTAATGTTCACCAGTCCGGCGAGGCAGAGAATAAGCAGGGAGTCGGAAATGACTACTGCCAGGAAGAAAAAATAATACAACATATGCGACATGAGCATTTCAAAGGCGATGCGCCGGGGCCGCGCGTGGAGCAGTCCGGCGGCGTGTTTTCGCAGGACGTAGTTGAACCCGCGGACCCAGCGCCGGCGCTGCCGGAACCAAACCTTCAACGATTCCGGTTCCTGCTCCCAACTCACTGAGGTGGGCACCAGTTGCACATGGTAGCCGGCCTGATAAAGCCGCACCGTTAGCTCCGAGTCTTCGGTCAGAGCCTGCTCGTCCCAGCCTCCGAGTTTTTCCACGATCGTTTTACGGATGACGTAATTGGTGCCCGGCAACATGGTCAGGCGCATCAGCATCCAACGGCCCGCCTGCACCATCCACTGGAATCCGATCCCCTCAATATTGACAAATCGAGTGATCAGCGCGCGGCGCCGGTTCCAAGCGCGGTACATCCCTACCGCTGCTGCCAGTTGGGGATTGCGCACAAGCTGCACGGCCAGAGGGCGAAGGGCGCCGGCTTCAGGAAGGTTATCGGCGTCATAAATGGCGATCAAGGGATGACGCGCTTGCGACAACGCGTAGTTGAGCGCGCCGGACTTGCCCCGCGCGCTGAGAGGAGCGGGCACCTCCAGCAATCGGACCCGCGGATCGGAGGTAAATCCACGGATTACCTCCGCCGTGTTGTCGGTACTGCCATCATTGATCAGGAGGAACTCAGTTTTATCCGATGGATAATCGAGCTTCTGAAGGGCTTGGATCGTGTGCGCGATCACACGCCCTTCGTTATGGCAGGGCACGAGCACCGAGATGCAGGGCAATTCGGCGTCGGGAACCTCCGGGAGATTTTTCGCCGCATGACGAGTGCGGCGATAATAGACGTGCCCGAGGAAAAAGAGGAGGGACTGGTAACCCAGCATGAACCAGATCAGGGCAACAGTAGAGACAAACAGGCCGTCGATAATCCAATGGAAATTAGACATGCATTCCTATCCGCTACGTTTTATAAGCCGCTGGAGGCGAAGTTGCAAGTAAATAACGACCATCAACACCGTGGCGAGGACACCAAAAGCCCCGATGGCCCAGGAAGACGCCCAGCCCACGACGTCGACGGCCACGCCTGCCTTGGTGTTGGTGGCGACGCGAACGTTGTGATCGCCGGAGGGGAAATCGACCGCCCAATCGGCCCCGTTGCGCTCGGTGGGCAAAGTAGTGGCGCTTCCGTCCACGAAGATCTCATTGGGTTGCTGGTCAAATACGAAAACCGCGCGCCCCGGCGCTTGGTAGCGGAACGTCAGGCCGGTGGTATCCGCGTGGGCCTCCGCCACGTCGGCCGTGCAAGTCAGAATGCGCGCCTGAAACTCCTCGGTATCAAGAAAATGCCACCAGCTCCGCTCGGTGGAAATGGAATGCTGCCCCGTCGGCATCACGACGCCATCCGACGAGAAGGCGGGCCATGGATGGCCGTCCACATAGTAGAGGGGATCGTCCGCGGGGGTGAGCACCAGGGAGGTTGTGGTGTTGACGTCCATACTGGTTTGGCCGCCGGTAACGGAGACGGGTCGGTTCATCACCATTTGGATGAGATCCCAATCCTGCGTGGACACGGTGAATTCAGAATATACGGCCACTCGGCCGGAAGCGGAGGCCGCGCTCAAGAGCGTCAAGGCCAGTTCCATGCCCGTGGCCGTTATGGACGGCAGATTCGTAGCCGTAATGTCCCGATCAGCAACAACATTGACGTCAAACATCAGGCGGCGGGGATCGGGGACCAGCTTGAGATAAGTCGCCGCGAAGCGCCGGTAGCGTTCCGGGGAGGTCATCCAGAAACGCGCGGGATCCTCCACTTCCAGGGTGAAGGGAAATTCACGCATCAAGGCAGTAATCCGGCGTGAGTCCACGCCCTGGGCCGGCCGCACGTAGTCGTCGTGGAGACTGTCGAGCATCGTAACAATGACTTCCAATCCACGCTGCCTGCACATGGGCTCCAGTTCTGTCAGCACGCGCCGGTGCCAGTCCACCACAATGTCTTCGCGATAACGTTGAAACTTGGCCATTCCGGCAGGGTCCGTCTTGTAGTAATGAGGCGAGTTGGGACGGAACAACTGCATGGGGTCAAAGCCCGTTTTTTTCTTGAAGTCCGCGCGTACGATGTCGTTCATCGGGACGAACTTATCCTGGCGCAGATAGTCCTTGAAGTCGGCGTCGAAGTTCAATTCCGCAATGTCGATACCATCCCAATCGGTGGAATTGAGGAGGACCTTCGTCCAATCCATCGCCGCCTGGAAGCAGTCGGGATCCTGGAAATTCATTGAGTAGCGCCAGCCCACTTGGCCGTCGGTGCCGGCCGCCGTCTTCTCTCGCCATTCCGGATGATCATCCCACATCTTCTTATCCACCGCAGGGAAGACGAGCCAGGCGTAAACCGCAATTCCATTGCGGTGGCAGGCACGGACGAATTCGTCGTAGGCGAACGGAAACTGGCTGCTGTATTGCCAGGCCGCCACATGAACCCTGCTGATACCATAGCGATGCCAGATGGTCGCCAGCCGATTGAGGTCCGCCCCCGGGCGATAGCTGGGATCGAAGTACACCTCGATGTGGCGGCTGCGCAGCGAGGTCGTGGCTCCAAACGTGGTGCTGAGATATTCGGGAAAATAGGGGTAGTGGCTGGTGCCCTCGTTTGTATGATCGTCGAGACTCGTCGCCAGATAAACGTAGTGGCCGGCCCCAAACGAGCCGGCAAGGGCTACGGACTGCCCGCTCTCGTCGTCCTCCGCCAAATCCCGAACATCCTCGGGTGCGGTAAATCGCGAGACCCGCTCCTCAGGACGCCAAGTCAATTTCATGTCCGCATGAATGGGGTCTGTTACCGACGATACAATCATTTGGAGGCCGCTGAATACAAACCCAATTTTGGTCAGCCAAACTTGCGCGCCATCGGCAACCACATCCCCGCCCGCCCCGAGATACCTCACCACCAGCCGTTGCTGCGCTTCCGTGAGCCGCAAACCCGCTGCATGGGGCACGACGAGAAGTGTGTCGTCAGAGGGCTTGGGCGCTGCGCGGAACTTGGCAGCACTTACGATCTTCACCTGGTATCCAAGAGCTTCGAGGACCGTCTTGTAACTCTGTTGGTTGTGCCCGGCCCCGGCATGGGGATTCTCCAACCACAGGATCCAGGCGCTGGGAGGCCCGGCGAACTTTTCCCGAACAACTGTGGAGGGAGGGGGGATGACCGGATGCAGGCTCTCCCACCATTGGCCAATCCGTTTGTACCAGGAATTTGCCTGCTCGGGCGCCGCGGGCGGCCGTTTCATGACTTCGGCGGCTGCCCACCCACCTGTGGGAACTTGAGCCGAAAGTTCGACAGGGCCGTTCAATCGCGTTGCCGACAAATCGGTTTTCACCACTTGTCCGCTGGCATTGAAGAGTTGCAAGCGCCAAAACTCGTCCTTAGGCGACAACCGGATGGGGCCGGAAGTAGTACGAACGGCATACTGGCCTTGGAAGTCGACTTGGCCGTCGAATTCCCGCAGAGAAATGAAGTGGTAGCCCAAAGCGCTGATCCCCTGGACGACCTGCTCGAGCAGCTTTTGCTTCAGAAATGGGTGGAAGTAGAACGAGGCGATTCCGTCGCGCACCACTCGCAGGGTGCGCGCGTATTGGACCACCCTTAATGGATCAGGATCATCCTCGGGCAGATAACCCAAGGTTTCGGGAACAATGTGGCGGCCATACTGGTCCACCACGGGGTAAGGCACCATCTGGGCGGTGGTATCGTCAGGCACGACCATGGGGCGATCGTAGAACAAGGAGAAAACCTGGCCGAGCGTGCGATAGTCGATCTCCGATGCGCCGTAATGAGGTACCTCAAACGCCACCGGATAAATGTCGTTGGCAAAGCACTCGGCGAATCCCATCCGCAACCGTCGCGTCACAAATTCCGCCGAGTCGCCACCTACTGGTTTATTGCCCAGCTCGTCCCAGAACTCGTACTCATCCCCGCTCAATCCATGGACCTGGTGCGTGATTCCGTGCATGATGGGAGTACCACCGCGGGCGATCATGGTGTGGATTGCCTCCACCGTGGACTTCCGATCTCCAAGGCGGATCTCCAGGGAATGCGCGGGGTCGCGGAATATGGGAATAATGGCAATTTGAAAGGGAATATGGCGGTCAGAGAGCCAGCCCGCAATTCTCGTGAGGTCATCAGGGTCGTCGTCGATGCTCACGTCTTCGATGCGCACCATCGCACGCATCTCGGAGGGATGATTTATTCCCAAGATGTCATGGAGAAGGTCGCAGAGCACCAAGTAGCGGGTTCCCTCACCCATGTACGACAGCGGCTTGTCCGCAAAGAACCAGAAATTTCCACTCTCCACAACGTATGGACTCGAAACCTTCTTCTGATTGATCGCCGTCGCTCGGACTTCAGCGGTATCCGGGTCCTGGATCGAAACAATACTCAGGTCGGGCTCGGGTTTGGGCAGCATGGTCTGTTTGTAAAGAACCGACCGGTAGTCAAGGTCCTTACGGTACTCAACAAAGCTGAAGCCATAATGTCGGCGCGCGTCAGGCGTGGCGAGAAGCTGATCGATATGCCCACCCAGCCAGGCAAACGGCCGGTCTGTGGCCCGAATGTCCGCGAGCAAAGCGGGCGGGACTTCTGTGCCGATTGCAGATATCACCAGAAAACCTGCGCGATAGTCCGACAGTTGTCCCCGCTTATAATCGGTAAGAGGTATCAGAGCGGCTCGCAAATTGAAGTGGGTAAGTAAGTTCTCCAGGAAAAGAGCATGGATATACGAATCCGCATGAGAGTTCGGCTGGCTATCGTAAATGACAGCTACCGTCGAGGAGTCCTCGGCCGCATCGGGCGGCGCTGCGCGCAGCAATCCCACCAACGGAGACATCGACATCGTGGTGAGAAGAACCAGAACGGCGACCGAGGTCCTGCGGAGACTGAGGTACCTCAAAAACCCAAGAAGGCGGAAGACCATATGACTCGCTACTATTTTATCATGCAACAGGCAGGAAGCGCCGCACGACCTGCAATTGTGGTAGAAATGACACGAGGAACCTCTTGCGTTTCGAAGCAGAATTTGGGCTAAAGCCGGCCTTGCTCCGGGCAGTTTTTCGACTCGAAAGCGCCCCCATTCTCAGGCAGATTTAAAGGAAGGAAATGAACCCGGGAGACCGACCAACGCGAGGATCGCATCGACCATGGAGGGTTCTTGCCGCCATCCTGATCGCGGCCGCGGGCGCCGGCCGCGACCCTAAACCCAATCCCGTCCCCATCAAAACCTTGGTGGAGCCGCCCCCCGGGAGTTACTACCATGGAGTTTTCCCCGGCAGCAAAAATGGCATGGGCGGGGACATCACTCTCCACGACGTGAAGATATACCAACACGCCGTGGGCAAGTCGGTGGCGTGGGTCTACTTTTGGAATAACTGGTATGAAAATCCGCACTTTCCCTACCAAACCGCCTCTTGGATCCGCACCAACGGGAGCGTTCCCTACATTCGTCTGATGCTTCTGAGTAGCCCAACCATCCCCAGGCCCGATCCGGTCTATTCCCTTAAGAACATTATCGACGGTAAGTTTGACTCGCTTTTTCGGAATTGGATGCAGGATGCCCGGAGATTTGGCTCACCCGTGATTGCGGAATACGGCGTAGAGGTTGATGGCTGGTGGTTCCCTTGGAATGGCTTGTACAACAAAGAAGGCGGCTCCAATAGCGATTCGGTGGCGCGGTTCCGGGAGGCCTATCGGCACATCATCCGCATCGCGCGGGAAGAGGGCGCCTACAACCTCCGCTGGGTTTTCCATGTGGACCCGTGGGATGAGCCGGACGAGGACTGGAACAAATTCGAGAACTACTATCCCGGCGATGAATGGATCGACTGGGTTGGCGCCAGCGTGTACGGCCGACAGTTGCCCAGCGATCCGGAAGGGGTTTCGTTCCGTTACCAGATGGATTGGGTGTATGGGCGGATGCAGCGGCTGACGGATAAGCCATTTATCGTTTGTGAATTCGGGACGATTGATGACGCCAACCAGGTGGCATGGACCGAGGCTGCCCTCTCCGACCTCGTGGGCGGCCGCTGGCCGAAGGTTATCGGGTTTTCTTGGTGGAACACCACCTTCAAGAATGATCCCGCAACAGGCGGCCTGTCGAATATGCAAGTGCAGCAAAACCCCAAGCTCCAGGCCGTCTTTCGCAAGTACGTCGGCCGGAAGCATGCCGTCATCCGCCGCCCCATTAGCCGCTTCGTCACGATGAATGACCATTGAGCGCTTGCCCCCTCTCAAAACGTGCCGACCTAACTTGTGGGGCCAGCGCCGCTTAGTTTTTCATCCCTTGGTCAGACTTGCACGGCAACGCTGGTTTCGGTGCGGGTGACGGGGCGGTAAAGCGTGTCGCGCTCGAAGGGTTCGCAACCCGCCTCGCGAATCAGGCGGATAAGCTGCATGCGAGTCAAAGCTTGGGGAGTCTTGGCACCTGCGTCGTGATAGATCTTCTCTTCCACCACGGTGCCGTCCAGATCGTCGGCGCCAAAGCGCAGCGCCACTTGCGCTACACGCGGGGTCATCATAATCCAGTAGGCCTTGATATGAGGGAAGTTGTCGAGCAGAAGTCGCGCCACGGCGATGTTCTTTAAATCCATAAAACCGCTTGTCTCATCGTTTTCAACCAATTTGCCAAGTTCGGTGTTGGCGGGATGAAAGGCAAGCGGGATAAACGTCTGGAAGCCGTGCGTCTCCTCCTGAAGCTTGCGCAGTTGCAATAGGTGGTCGACGCGGTCCTCGGCCGACTCGATGTGCCCGTAAAGCATGGTGGCATTGGAGTGCATGCCGAATTCGTGGGCAAGGCGATGCACTTTCAGCCACGTGTGGGCGCCGATCTTGTGGTCGCAGATCACCCGGCGCACCGCCGGCGCGAAAATTTCCGCGCCCCCGCCAGGCAGCGAGTCGAGCCCCGCGTCTTTCAGGCGTTGCAGCACTTCGCGAATCGACAGGCGTGTGAAATGGGAAAAGTAACCAACCTCGACCGCCGTGAATCCCTTGAGATGGACGCTCGGGAAGCGCCGCTTCAGACCGCGCAGCAAATCAAGGTAGTAATCAAACGGCAAATCCGGATGCAGCCCCCCGACAATGTGGAATTCCGTGACCGCCTCTGACCAGTTCTCTCCCGCGACGCGCAGAACCTCATCGAGCGCCATGGTATAGGCCCCAGGCCCGTCGGGCTTGCGGCCAAAGGCGCAGAGTTTGCAGCTCGCTACACATACATTGGTCGGATTGATGTGCCGATTAACATTGAAGTAAGTGCGCATCCCATGCATTCTCAACCGGACGTGATGGGCCAAGTAGCCGAGGGCGAGCAGATCATGGGACTCGTAAAGCGTCACCCCCTCTTGGAAGCTCAGCCGTTCGCCCGCCAAGACTTTTTCGGCGATCGGCAGCAGGCCAGTGTCTTCGATCTGGAGGTTTTCAGGAAGCATACCCACCGTTTGATTTTACTGGGCCGGCGCAGGATTTGCAATTGGCCGCGAACCAGACAATTCCATCGCCACTCTGAATCTGGCACTACACTTGCAGGGGGCACAATCATCAAACCCGCATGAACACTGATCGGGGCTTGACAAGGGGTTCCTCATTATGCTTTCGCAAGGGCGCACAGGGTAAGAATTTTGCTGGCGCGACAGAATCTTTTCTGCGTAGAATTGCTCTTGGATTCCTGAGCGTATGGCAACAGCCAGTCTCCAATTCGCCGAACCGCAACAAGAAGCGGCATTCTTCTACGGCCTCTTTCTGCGCGGACACCCGCTGCAAAAACTACGGGAGGACATCGACGTCCCCCCGCATGTGCTGGAGCGCTGGCAGCGTTTGGCGCTGCGTGATCCCATGTACCATGGCATGCTGGAGCGGATGCTCACCTACCGCAAGCACGTGCTGGCCATCTTCGACTCCCTCGTCTTCCGGGAAATGCTGGTTACCACACGAATACAATGAATTTATCTGACCATTGAGCCTTGAAGTGAATTGATCCTCCGAAATGAGGCGAATGCAAGGCTCTTCCACGTTTTCAATCAGGCAACTCCTCAATGCTTCAGGATGTCTGCTCCCCAGGTGAAAAAAAAGAGGAGGCTGATATAACCATTCACGTTGAAGAATGCCGCATTGAGGCGGGACAAATCAGAGGGTCTAACGATCCAATGCTCGTACACGAGTAACGCCGCCATCAGGGCGAGTCCCGCCGTGGCGAGCCAGCCAAGGTTTTCGATTCTCATCACCTCGACTAACAGGGCCACCATGGCGAGGTGGCACCCGATCGAGCCATAAAGCGCCGCACCCACGCCAAACCGTTGGGGGAACGAATGAATGCCCACGCGGCGGTCAAAGTCAATGTCTTGGCAAGCGTAGACCAGGTCAAATCCCCCTACCCAAAAGGCTACGGCGGTGCCCAACAGCAGCACACTCAAACTGAGGTTATTGCGCAGGGCGATCCAGGCAGCGATGGGAGAGAGGCCGTCGGCAATTCCCAACACCAGGTGCGAAAGCAAGGTGAAACGCTTGGTGTAGGAATAGAATAGCAAGACTGCAATCGCCAGGGGAGAAAGCTTAAAGGCGAGCGGGCTAAGTTCCCAAGCCGCCAGCGCCAGCAGTCCGCAAGAAAACATCGTAAAGCCGGCGGCGAAGCGCACCGTGAGGCGTCCCGCGGGCAAAGCGCGCATTCGTGTGCGGGGATTGAGCGCATCGAATTTGCGGTCGGCAATGCGATTGAACGTCATCGCGGCGCTACGTGCGCCCACCATCGCCACGATCAGCCAGAAAACCTCACGCCATGTCGGCCAGCCGCGAACCGCAAGCATCGCCCCCACTAAAGCAAACGGCAGGGCAAAAATCGAGTGCTCGAACTTGATCATTTCGAGCGTCGTGCGAAGCTTGCCGAAGGGACCCTGAACAATACCCGACGGACCCGGCGGCAGCGACTCGCTTTGGAGATTTGCGTCCATGAGAGAAGTTCCATGATGCCGGGGAAGCCTACACGCGGTTAACCCTGGAAATAGTTGTGGCGCGGACCTGTCTTATAGGTCCGCAGTTCGTTCCCCAGCGCTCGAATGATGAAAAAAGAGCCGACGGTTTCAGCAAAAAACGTGTGTTTCCGCATAAAATGTTGTTCCGTTGTGTAGAAATGTCACTTTTTTCCTCGGGCAAATTATCATCTTTTTGTTTGTTTTCATACACATTCCGGCTTCCAACGTCATTTACTAACATCTTTTTTTTCAGTACTCGCTCCCGGCGCGACTTTTCCCCCTCCGCCGCGACGATGGAACCTCGTTTGCGGCGGATGATTTGTCCTCTGTTTTCCGCGTCGGTCTGGGCATTCGTCCTTTCCTCCGGGCGACCCTGTGAGGGGGTCGCGTTCCGCCCCCCTCCCTCC
>JBEKNU010000151.1:0-19412 GCA_049522495.1 Terriglobia bacterium | reverse complement strand
TTGACGCTGCGAAAAGCCTATGGCTTTCGTACCTTCCGCGCCGCTGAAGTCGCTCTCTACCATACTCTTGGAGCTCTACCTGAACCACAGTCTACCCACAGATTCTGCTGAGGAACCTTTTTCTTCTTATGATCCCGGCCGCCGATAATTTTCTAACTTCCCTATTATCAATAAGATGAGTTTTAGCAAAATTCCCGCGGTTGGTCGCTAACCCCCTTTTGTTTCTAGTACATCATGGAGAGCCGCACTCAATTTTTTCTCCCCGGTTCTCGTAATTCAGTCTAACTCTCTTTTTTTGAAAGGGGTAGAGCGTTTGGACATTCTGACGCTAAACGGATAACCCATTTGTTTTCTGACACATCATGGAAAGCCGCGCCCCCCTTTTTTGTCCAGGCTCTCGCATTTCAACCTAACTCTCCTTATTTGAAGGGGATAGAGCTTTAAGACATTTTGGCATAAAACAACGAACCCCTTTTGTTTCTAATACATGATGGAGAGGCACGGCAATAGGGGCTAGGTGCTGGGGGCTAGGGATTCCCTGAACCCAACCCGCGGCGCTCGCCACCGGAATCATGACTCCCCTGTTCCGAGACCCGTTGCCGGCACCTCGTCCGCAGCGGATGGCGCCCCGCTTCGAGGCTTGACCCCTAGCCGTACTGCGCGATTTCACGCTGATTTCGCCCTCCCCGCAGTAGGCTAGCACGTTGGGGGCCATTTTCCCGGCGGTTATTTACCGATTATCGCCGGGTGGCAGGGGGCCGGCTTTCCCTACGCCGCGAGCTGGACGCCTACCTCCCGACCGGAGGCGGATTCACCGCCGAGGGTCACGAGTTGGCCGGGATTCCGTCCCACTGCAAGGGAGAGAGTTTACACCACAGCTTGGGGCGGTGAAACCGGATTCGGTGAAATGGATTTGCTGAAACTGCGGTATCTCTCCTGGTCAGAGTGCTTGTATAATCCCGCCGCCACTCCGGATTCGCGCGCCGCAAGGGTTTTCCGGGAGAAACCGTCTATGCTCATGAAGCTCAGCCTGCTCGATTTCGCGATTATCGCCGCGTACTTCTTCATCGTCCTGGGTGTTGGCTACTGGCTGAAGGACAAGATGAAATCTTCCGCTGATTTCCTTTTGTCCAATCGCAACTTTTCACATTGGATCACCGGGATCGCGTTCATGTCTGCGAACCTCGGTGCCTTGGAAGTGATGGGGCACACGGCCAACGGCGCCAAATATGGCATGCGGACGAACAACTGGTACTGGATCGGAGCCATCCCGGCGATGGTCTTCCTGGGCCTCTTCATGGTCCGGTATTACTACGCGAACGGGGTGCGGAGCGTGCCGGAGTACCTGCGCATGCGCTACGACCATCGCGCTCACATCATGAATGCCTCCAGCTTCGCGGTGGTCACGATCCTGATGTCGGGCATTGATATGTTTGCGTTCGCCGTGGTTTTCAAGAGCATGCTCGGCTGGCCATTCACCGTGAGCGTCTTGCTGGCCAGCGGCGTGGTTCTGGTCTTCGTGTTTTGGGGAGGATTATCGTCCTCCATCTACAACGAGTTCTTACAGTTCTTTCTGATCGTCCTGGGATTTCTTCCCCTGACTTTCCTGGGATTGCGCGAGGTGGGAGGCTGGCACGCGCTTCTGGCCAAGCTGCCCGAGCAGTACGGCCACACGTGGCAGGGGATGGCGGGGCCCGGCGACCCGCTCGGCGTGCCTTGGTGGGTGATGGTGGTGGGCATCGGACTTTGCGCCGCGCCCGCCTATTGGTGCACCGATTTTCTTCTGGTCCAGCGTGCCTTGGCGGCGAGGGATCTGGCATCCGCCCAGAAAACCCCCTTGGTTGCGGCCGTCCCCAAAATGCTATTTCCTGCGCTCGTGACCGTGCAGGGAATGTTGGCCCTGGCGCTATTTCCCGAAATCGTGAAACAGAACTACAACCTGGCGCTCCCGGCCTTGATGGGCCGGTATTATCACAGCGGCATGTTAGGCCTGGGATTGACAGCCTTGCTGGCCAGTTTCATGTCCGGAATGGCCGGCAACATCACCGCTTTCAATACTGTTTTCACATACGATATTTACCAGACCTATCTCGCCAAGGCGCGGCCTGACCATCATTATTTGCGGGTGGGGAAGACCGCCACCGTGGTGGGGACCGGGCTCGCGTGCGCGTCCTCTTTCATCGTGCTCTACTTCAACAACCTGATGGACTACATGCAACTCATCGGGATTCTCTTCATATCGCCGTTTTTCATCGTGTTCCTGCTCGGCATGTTCTGGAAACGCCCCTCGGCCACGGCCGGCTTCTTCGGAATGGTCGCGGGATTATCGGGCGCCACTCTGGAATATGTGCTTTACCGTCTCCATGTCCTCAGGTTTACCTCTCCTATGGCTTCCAACATCTGGACGGCGGTGTGGGGCTTTGTCGCCGGCTTGGTGGTGACGGTCGGGGCCAGTTACTTGACCGCTCCGCCCCGCGAGGAAACCTTGAAGGGGCTGGTATACTCCCGTGCCCTTGCCAAGCCTGCTCCAGCCGCCTGGTACCGTAGTCCGAAGTTTTACGCGGCCATCGTCATCGCCGTTTTTTTCGTGCTCAACTGGAAATTTTTCTAGCAGGCTCCTGGGGCAAGTAAATCAAGATGCTGGGTCATGGATAGCCAGGGGATTGAATATGTCATTTATCGGCATCGATCTTGGCACGTCGTTTATCAAGGGCGCTGCGCTGAATCTGGAGACTCGCGAACTTCACCACGTGCAGCGAACACCCTTTCCACGGCAGCTTGAGAATACTGCCCCCTTGGCCTGCGAATTCGCTCCGAACGAGATTCTCGCGGCAGTCCGTAAGTTGCTCGCGGAGCTGGCTCCGCACGTCCCGGATTGTGAAGGGATCGTGATGTGTTCGCAGATGCACGGCATGGTTCTGATGAACAGCCGTCTGGAGGCCATGTCAAATTGCGTGACGTGGCGTGACCAGCGCGTGCTGGCGCCGTATTTGTCGGGCTCGGAATCCTATTATCAGGTGCTGACGAAGCGTATTGATCCCAAACGTATCAAACAGCTTGGAAACGAATTAGACCCCGGCAGGCCGCTTTGCTATCTCTTCTGGTTTCGAGTGCAGGGAAGGCTTGAGGCCGGCCTTGTGCCTGCGTCATTACCGGATTTCGTGCTCAGCGTTTTGTGCGGATCCGCTCCGGGAGTGGAAATAACCAACGCCGGAGCTTATGGGGCTCTCAACCTGGAGACCTTGAACTGGCATGAGGAGGTGATCGAGGAACTGGGACTCGACAGGCTCCACTGGCCGGCGCTGCGCCAACTGGGTGACGTGGTTGGCCATCTAAACGTCGAGGGCAGGCGTGTCCCGTGCTATACGCCGGTGGGCGATTACCAGTGTGCATTGGCGGGGGCGTTGTTCGGCGCGGAAGAGGTTTCGCTCAACATCGCCACAGGTTCCCAGGTCAGCCGGATATCGCCTGAGCTTACCCTGGGCGACTATCAGACCCGCCCGTTCTTCGAGGGGAAATTCCTCAATACTTTCACGTCTCCTCCGGGGGGACGCGCACTGAACGTGATCATCGACCTTCTGTGCTATCTGGCCAGATCTCAGGGTTTAGATCTGAGGGATCCCTGGGAGGCGATTGCGCGGGCAGCGGAAGAGGTGGCTGACACGGATTTGGAAGTGAACTTGAATTTCTTTCCTACCCCACAAGGGAATGGGGGCCGGATTGCAAACATTCGGGGAGACAACCTGACGCTCGGACACCTGTTTCGGGCCGCCTTTAAGAATATGGCCGATAGCTTCTTTGAATGCGCGGTCCGGCTGAGTCCGGAAAAATCGTGGAAGAACCTGCTATTCTCAGGTGGGCTCGCCTGCAAGCTGGAAGTTCTTCGCAGAGTAATTGAGCAGCGATTTGCAGCAAGTTACCGGATCGCCCCCTGCGAAGAGGACACCTTGTTTGGATTGCTGATCCTCGCCTCGGTGTTCACCGGTAGAGCCAAGTCCGTTGAGGAGTTGACCCACCAACTTCGAGCGGCTCTTCCTTGAGCATGCGGGAACAGCCGAAAGGTTGACGCCTTAGGATCCCGATCTCCTTTTGCAGAGACCCCGTTCCAGCAGGCTGCCCCCGAAAGTGGCCAAATCAACGGCGAAGGCGCTTTACCATCGTGACCCTTCTCCCCGAGCGCGAGTACCTTACTCGGTCCATGATGCGCCGAATCAGGAAGAGGCCGCGTCCATGGGTCTCAAACAAACGCTCTGCCTGGGTGGGATCCGGGATTTCCTTGGGATCGAAGCCGGCGCCTTCATCCTCGACCACCAACAACATGCCTCGATCGGGCTGGCAGAAGCATCTCACTCCAACCTTCGTGGCTGGGTCTTGCCGGTTCCCGTGAATAACCGCGTTGGCAAGTGCCTCTCGCAAAGCCAATTCGATCTCCGCGAGATGGCCTTCTCCACACTTCATTTCACTTGCCAGTGCCATGATATTTTGGACGACCTTCTCGAGCGCCTGCACGGTGGCAGGGATGATCTCACCGAAGCGCAAGGACATCCGGCCTTTCTCCATCTGACATCGCGCGGAAGCGGCGGGTTTCGGTCTCGTTTTGCGCTCGGTTTGCATGCGGTTCATACCTCCCTTCAAGGTGCATCCAGCCTTGTACTATACCCCAATTGTCCGACCTCCGCCCCCCTGCGGTTCGAGGCGGTAGAAGATAAGACAGGTGGGTGGGAAAAGTAATCGGTGGAAAGGGCCTTTGCTAACTGCTTGAAAACATGGCAGGGGTGGAGGGACTCGAACCCCCGACCCTCGGATTAGAAATCCGATGCTCTATCCGGCTGAGCTACACCCCCGCATTGCTTTAGGTTACTTCAATCGCGCGCTTTCATCAAACCTTTGTCCTGCGAGATGCGCATGGGCAAGCACCGGGGCATGCGGCCCGAGCTATCGGCCCTGCTTTCGCCTCTGGAAATAGTTGTGAAGGAAATCGCTGACGTTCTTTTTCCCCGGCGTCAGGGGGCGGTGGATCTGCACATATTTTCCTCCCTTGACCAGCGCCACAAGTGGAGTAAATTGCGAATCGATGACCAGGCCTTTCAGGGAGAGGCCGTCTAGCAATTCGTGGAAGTAGTCCTCATATTCCACGGGAGTGAAATCACACGCAAACAGCACGATGCGGCCCTCCAATTTGGATTTCAAGGCCCGAAATCCCTGGAGGTCGTAGAGCGTGTAGGTATTGATGGCTCGCAGCCCTTCCGTAGCCAGGAAATTTTCCGCCTGGTGCGTGGCGTTGCCGCAGTAGTGAAGGCATCCGCCCCCAAAAGTTTTCAGAATGCGCGAATTGTACGGGACCACAAACTCTTTATAGGTTCGGGGCGACATCAGCACCGCGTCATCGTCAGAAAACCAGACTCCCGCGTGCCCGCCCACATACACCTGCTGATCGGAGAAGCAATCCGTCAGCGCTTCGCCCATCACTTCCTTCTGCTTCTTGACCCACCTAATCAATGTTTCGGTGACCTTGTCCATGAGTTCGTGCATCACGGCGGGATAGTCCTGCATCAGGTAGATGAGCTTGTCGTATCCCATGAGCTGATTGGCCGTGGTGAGCGGACCCTGAAAATCCGTAATCCCGACGGGAAGGAAACTGTTTGCGCGCATGGAGCGGAGAAAATGAAGAACGCGCGGCATCAAGCCGTCTTTCTCGGCGTCCGCAATCTGCAATCTCTTGACATCCTCGGGAGTCCGCACCGGGTAGTGGCGGGGGTTCACGGTGGGATCCAGCTTAGGTGGGAAATCGACTTGGCAGCCCAGGGCCGAGGCGGTGACCGCCGTCCCAAACCACGGCATCAAGTAGGGAACAAAGTCATCGTCAATCTCTTTCAACTGTTGGTAATAGTTTCGCTCCTGAAGATCGATCATCACTTGGGGGTCGTCGTAATACCGGTCGGGAAAGGTCTCGGGATCCAGCCCAAAGGCCGTGTAGAGTGCCGAGTTCACAATGAAGGGCGGCTGGCCAACTTCCTTGAAAGCAAAGACGTCCGCGGTTTTCGCCTTCACCTTTTCCAGCCTCTTTTCGAATCGACTTCGAAAGTCCTCGCGTTCCGCGCTTGATAAAGCCATCGCCGAGTGAAGTGTTTCCATGTTCCTCACCATAAATTATCAAACCAAACGGCACGTTCTCTCGCCACTTGTCATTCGATGCTCGCTGGGGCCCTGGTTTTCACATCATCCGGTGTTTGAGGATGCGCAACGAGCGTGAGCCGAGGGTCCATAGTTTTCTGGTGTCGGGCGGACCTTCGACCGGAACATAGGAGTCAGTGGTTGCGATCTCAACCGGCGCGCGCCCATAGTTCGCCAGGACCAAGTAGAGTTCGCGATTGGCGTAAACCGAGGCCACAACGTCCTGCGGCAAGGGCTGGGGGAAGAGATCGGACTCGTGGATCTCCAGCCATGCCCAAGAGCCCTCTTCGACCATGGGCGCATACTGCTTCAGCCAACGGGCGTGCGTGGGCTGGGCTTCGGGGCGGCCGGGTACCGAATCGTGCCACCCGTATGTGTAAGGGCCCTCGGGATGGGCCTGGTAATACCTCCAGATGTTGCGGGCGTGATGCGTCCAAAAGTCTTTCTCTTCCGGCGGGTATTGAATCCCGGGGATCATCGCCCGCTCACCAGTAAAGGGTCTTCCTGCGATGAGATAGGGAAATTGGAGGTAGGGGATGGTATGCAGGTACAACTCATCTTCATTCTCAATCGTGGCCCGGCTCATGTCCAGGCAGGGGACGACATAGGGTGGATAATTCTTGGTGGCTTCGCGAAGTACGTCGCCACGGCGGACCCCCTCACCCACCCAGAGGTAGTCGTAAACTTTCAGGTCGGTTGCCGGGCGTTTCATACTGTCGTAATGCACTTTCAAAATCCCGCGTCGGCGTTGGACCTCCGCATAGAGGAGCCCCAGCAGATCTTCCAGGGCGCCATCATGACTTTCACTCTCCGGGAAGGCCAGCACTTCGTCGGAAGTCGGAGGATGCGGGTTCTTCGCCAATGCTCTGTACCCAAGGTCGTCGTAGAGGCCGTCCACGCCGTACTCGTCCATGATTCTCAAAAGGTGCGGCAAAACATAGGCGCGCCACCCGGGACTGTCGGGTGAGCACTTGGCGAGGTGCCAGTATGCCTCCACCAAGTCCTGATTACGTGCCCACTCGGGACGGAAATCCGGGTCGGGCCGCTCAAAGAAGCCGCTCGACGCGTAGACAATCAGCTTCAATCCGCGGCTGTGCACCATATGCACGAACCGGCGAAATCCCGCGGGATTGACGGGGGTGAATTTGTTTCCTCCATACAACCGCAGCGAGTCATTCCACTCGTCATGTATTTCGATCAGCCGTATGCCATGCTCTTTCAACCGGTCGAGTTCGCGCTCGTCCCAGTCATCGGGATCCCAAACCTTTCGGCAGGGATACTCACCCAGGTTGTAGTTGGCCTGCCCCGGCAGGTAATTCGTAACGAAATGCTTCCGCATGTAAGCCCGGATGGCACGCTCACAGACGGCGAGGTTTTGAAGCCGCCGCCGGTGGTCATCAGGACCGTAGGTAAGGATATCCCCGGACGGGGACTGCACAGTATCAAGCTGGTTGACGCTCGGGGCCGGATCGAGACCATAGGAAGCCCCCTGCCCGGCCGGGTTGACCAGCGCCGCTCCCCCAGCGATTTGCAGAAATGTACGTCGCCTCATCATTCACCCCTTGTCTTTAGGCGTCTTCCGGCGCCGGAACCTACTGCCCGGCCCCCATATGCACCGTCGTGCTCAGAGGTGTGCTCTGGGACGACCCTCCGACGTACACCTTGTAATCGCCGGGGACAAGTTCCCAACCGTTCTTCTCGACATTAAAGATGGACAGATACTGTGGGTCTACGGTTACGGTGACAGTCTTGGTTTCACCCTGAGCCAGTGGGACCTTCTCCCATCCGATCAGGCGCTTGAAAGGTTCACCCGCGCTCGCCGGCAGCAGGGCGTACACCTGCGCCACCTCCGTGCCGGCACGCTCGCCGGTATTGGTGACGCTGAAGGTCACTTTCATTTCCTTCTCCGCCGTCGCCAGGAGGCTCGCGTAGGAGAAGGTTGTGTAGGAGAGGCCGAATCCGAACGGGAAAAGCGGTTCCTTGCCCTCCGCTTCAAACCACTTGTAACCGACCTTCAAGCCTTCGTCATAGTTGACGTCGAAAGGCGGAAAATCAACGTGCACGTAATGGTTCTCGCTTTCCGGCACGTACTGCATGCCTGCCAGGGTGGGATGCGGCAGGTCCGCCTCGCTCTTGGGGAAGGTCACGGGCAGCTTTCCAGAGGGGTTAACATCACCAAAGATAATATTCGCAACGGCTTCAGAGCCGCGGATTCCCGGGTACCAGGCCTCTACAATCGCGCTGACCTTGTCGGCCCAGGGCATGGTCAAAGGCCCGCCATTTTGGAGCACGACGATGCAGTGGGGATTGGCGGCGGCCACGGCGGCAATCATTTCGTTTTGGACATGGGGCAGGAGAAGGTTCCGGACATCGTAGCCCTCTCCAGTGTGTTGATGGAGGAACAAGACGGCGACCTCGACCGATGCTGCCACCTTGACCGCGCGGGGGATGTCGATGCCATCGTCGAAAATAACTTGCGCGTTCGGCAACCGGGCGCGCATGACTTTCAGCGGGGAAGACGGGTGCCAACCATAGGGATTGCCCGGGACGGCGTTTCCTTCCGCGGGAGTGACTTGGTCGGAACCGCTGCCCGAAAGCACTCCAAGCTCAGCATGCTCGCCGATGACCGCGAGCGATTTGATGCTGGACGCCTTCAGGGGCAACTGGCCGTTGGCGTTCCTGAGCAGCACGATGCCCGCCTCGGCGGATCGCTGGGCCACCTCTGCGCCCACGAAGGGATTCACGGGTCTTAACACGGACGGCTTATCGAATACCCCCAGGGAAATTTCCGTCCGCAGGATACGATGCACCATGTCATCCAGGCGCGTCATGGGGACGCCGCCTTTGTTCACTGCCGCCTTGAGCTCATCTCCGAAATACTTTCCACTGGGCATCTCCTGATCGAGACCGGCGAGGGCCGAGGGGACCGAACTGTGCGCAGCGCCCCAATCGGTCATAACCCAGCCTTGATAGTTCCAGGATTTCTTCAGGACGTCAGTGAGCAGGTACGGATCTTCGCAGGTATAGATTTTGTTGAGATGGTTATAGGCGCACATCACCGTGCCGACTTTCGACTCCTTGATGGCAATCTGGAAGGCCAAGAGATCGGTCTCCTGCATGGCGCGCTTGTCGATATTGACGTTCAGGACCTGGCGGCCGGTCTCCTGGTCGTTGACGGCATAGCGATTAATGTTGCCAATCACCCCCTGGTCTTGTGTCCCCTTCAGTTCGCTGCCCAGCATCTTGCCGATGAGGAGAGGATCCTCACCCAGGCACTCGAAGTTCCGCCCATTGCGTGGCTCGCGAATGATGTTGGAGGTTCCACCGAGCGACACGTTGAATCCGAGGTCGCGGATTTCCCGGCCCAGCAACGCGCCGAAATCGTACGATGCTCGCAAATCCCAGCTTGCGGCGTTTGCCAATGCCGAGGGGAGAGCCGTAGCGTAACGCCCCGTGCGGCCGATGTTGGCGACACCGGACCTTCCATCGGACATTTGCAATGCGGGGATTCCGAGGCGTGGGACCCCCGGGACGTACCCAGCTCCGCCCAGCGATTTCTGTAACGATTGCTCGCCCACGTCTCCATGGACGAGAGAAAGTTTTTCTTCCAGGGTCATTTGCTGGATGAGCAGGTCGGCGCGCTGGTCAGGTGACAAACTTTTGTCGGACCAAGGTCCTTTGGGTGCGGGCGCCGGCGCCTGGCGTGTCCATTCCTGTGCAACTGCAAAAGGAACGCCGGTTAAGAGTATCCATGCGATGACGAGGATTATTGCCCGGTCTAAGACATTACGGTATGAAGAGCGTTCTTCCATTGATATCCTCCTGGACATAGGCTTCTGAGCGGGTCGCGCCGCTCGATCTCTTTTTCTTCGCCGTCCCGTAAACCACCATGTCTTAGGGCGGCTCTGGCCGCTTTCGTGGGGAAGGGTATGCCACGCAGGCCGGAAAAACAAGTGCGCGTTGACGGCGCGCTTACGCTGGTTTATTGGAGGCCGCTGGGTTCAAGTAGATTGTGTCCTTCGTGGGGCAGGGAAGTTACTGGAGTTCAATGTGTCTCCAGTATGAGTTGCCCACATAATGATGTGGAACAAGGACCAGATCATAGAGCCGGATGATGACGGATTGATTTCGATGCGGAGTCAGATCAAGGTGGATATGCTCCCAATGACGCGATGGTGGGTTTCCTTCGGTCACGGGGTCCCCTTCTATTAGTTTGTCCAATACTTTATCGTTATCCACAAACGCGTTTAACCTCCAAGCGCACCCGGCATCGGCGCCCGCATCGAAGGTGAGTGATGGGCTATCGCTCAGCTCAACGGTGCGGCGCAACAACGCTCCACGGACCTCATCTCGCGGCCAAATTGCCAGTGTCTCACCCTCCAGATAAGTGTCGCCGCGGATCCCTTTGATCCCTCCGCCGGCGCCCCCGAATCCAGCGCGCTCCAGGGTCCAGTCAGGGTTCCACCACTTGGTAAAATCGGAAAGCTTGAACAGCTCTGGCTCCTGGGTTATGGGTTGTTGCACCGGAATGAGCAGGTTGTCACCCTGCAGCTTGGCGCCATGATCGAGGAGTATTTTCTCGCCAATGGCCGCGGTCCGCTGTGCAAGGGCCGTCATGCTCTCGTCCACCGGCGGCGTCAGGTTCAGGGGTCCCATCGTGGCGCCGTAGATCCGGTCGTTCAACGCCGCCACTTCTTTCGCCGGCAGCGCGGACATGCCATGCATGGCAGCGACAACGGAAGCGGCATTCGCGGCGTTGCAGTCTGTATCCGCAAAGTCCGCTGCGGTAAATGCCAGGTTCTCCGTGGCCAGGAAATCGCCCTTCCCGAACCAAACGCATGTGGCCACAATTCCCCCGTTCACCACCGCGTTGTTGGTGGCGGGGTATTCGATGCCCCAGCGTTCATTGACGGCTCGAAACACTTCCTCGGGTGGCTTTCCGGCCTCCGCCATCGAGATGACCATGTCCAGACACTGGCGATAAGGAGATAGCGGCGAAATCAAGCTCGCGGCCTTGCGAACGATCACTCTGGTATCTGTTTCGACAAAACCCAAGCTGATCATTCCGGAAATAAACACGGCGCCATCGGTGCCTTCCGCATAGCCGTTAATATGGGTCAACCGGCGAGCCATTTCCGCCGCCACATTGGGCATGCCGGGAGCAAGAGTGCCATAGACATCGCTGCTAAACTGCGGTCCGATCGTCCACCACAGTTTGTTGTAGCGCGGGTTGCCGGTGTCGGGCGCCTTCATACCCCGCTTGAGCAACAGGAGCGCCTGTTGGCTGGAGCCCCAGGTGCCGGCGTTATTTTCCAGCCACTGCGCACCTAATTGTTCAACGGTGAGATGGATTCCATACTTCTCAAAGGCCCGGATGGCCACCATCTCGTAATAGTAATCGTCATCGACGGGCGCGTATCCTTTGCTCGGATGGAATGGCGTATTTTTGAGAACCGAGGCAACCTGATGCTCGAAAAACCCTCCGGTCCATTGTCCAATCATTTGTCCCGTCCAGATCGCCCTGGCGCGATCCAAGTACTTAGCCCGCGATATCACCAATTCACCATGTCCCGCAGACCCCGATGGGGCTGGCGCGGCGCCCATAAATGTACATAGGCTGGGAATAGCAACCAGCAGAGCCATTGCCTTCGCAGCCCGTGATTTCAGACTCAGCCGTTCTTTAATCGTTCGGCTCATTACCCCTAACAATGCTCCGCACCGAATGCCGGAACGCAGGCGGTTTTCCGCGGGTTGTCGGCACCCACCTTACCAACTGGCTACCGTCCGAACCAGGGTCTGCAGTGATACCGTCCAATCATCCGTACGAAACTGCGGCGCCGGGAGGCCCGCCTTATTATAGAGAGTACACACGGGATCGTTCGCCCAGGCGTACCGTACGGCCACCGGCTTCGCGACTTGAGGGCTGGAAAGCACCACCTCGGTGCCCTCGATTTGGGCCTCCGCGGGGAAAACTTTCTGATCCTCCCCGGCGACCACAAATCCCTTCAGGCTCTCACCGTGGACCACGAGCCCCCCAGCCACATGCGTAAATTGCAGGCGCACGGTTCCGTTGTCCACGCGCATAGACTTGAAGGTCGGCCCCTGATACTCGATCTTCCGGCCATAGGCGATGCCTTCCGCGGCCAGTGCCAGTCGCCGGCCCACTTCCTGCTTGTTCTTGGGAAACATACTTTGGTGGTCCCCGATGTCCATCGCCACTGCCATGCCGGTTTTCGGCAACGCCAAGGCTGTGGCCTGCGATTCCCTTGTCGTGGGCCAAACGTCGGGAAATCTAAAGCCGCGACTGTAATTGGTGAGTTGGACGAAAAGGAACGGGAAGTCTCCCTCGCCCCAGGAGCTGCGCCATTGTTGAATCATGGCGGGGAAAAGCTTACGGTATTGGTAGGGAAATTCCGCGTTCGATTCACCCTGATACCAAATTACTCCCGCGATCGCATAGGAAGTCAGCGGCGCGACCATCGCGTTCCACACCGCCGCATCGCGCCTGCGGGAGCTTCGCGGATCTTTGGGAACATTCGGGATGGCCAAGGCGAGTTTGTCAGGGATCGCCGACGCCACTTTACCGTTGGCTTCGGCTTCTTCCGCGGCCTTCTCCCATTCCTGCAATTCCATGACTTTTTGCGGGTCTCCCAACTTCTGCTCGAACTGTTCGAGCACGTGAGGGAATTCGGCGATTTTCTGCTGCCAGGAATCCGCCACCACCTTTAACGCGGGGTCGGCCTGTAAAACCGCATCGCCTGTCCAAGCCTCACCCTCCGTATCGAAATATGAGGAGCCGATCAGTCCCACGGGAAATTTCATGGCCTGGTGCAAGTCCCGGCCGAAGAAGTAGCCCACCGCGGAGAAATTCCCCACCGTCTCGGGGGTTGCCACCACCCACTGGCCCTGCACGTCGGTTTGAGGTTTTCCCGCCACCGCCTTCTTTACGACAAACAATCGCAGCAGAGGATAATTGGCCGCCGCATCTTCCTGCTCCGCGTTCATCACCCCACCCGACCTGCCTCTGCCAAGGAGGGTCCCATCCATGTTCGTCTGGCCGGAGCACACCCATACTTCGCCCATCAGCACGTTGTGGATGGTGATGGTATTTCTTCCCGCCACCACCATTTCGAGCGGCCCGCCCTTTTTCAGCGGTCCCAACTTCACATTCCACTGCCCATCGGCGCCAGCGGCGGCCGTCTTCTTTTGTTTGCCCAGGCTCACCGTAACTTGTTCGCCCGCGTCCGCGGTTCCCCAAATCGCCACCTGCCGGCCTTGTTGCAAGACCATGTTGTCACCGATGAGCGCCGGCAACTTGACGTCAGCGGCTGCCGTCGCAACGCCCATCAGTAAAGCGAGGACGACCCACGGAAGCCGTTGCCCGTGGATTGTCCAACTTTGCCCACCGTCGCGCGCCACGGAACCGTTCCTTTTTGATCTGTCTGCCATAAAAACCGCCACTCCGATAAATTGACCAGAATCCTCCGCCGGAAATGCGGGCAGATACTAACACTGCCTCTCCATCCAGGCCAGAAATTCTCGCGGTCATTCCCGCTCCGGGGAACAGGAGTGAGAAAATATGTAATCTCGCGCAGAGACGCTGAGACGCAGGGATTCGGAACCAATAACTACTTTGTTTTCTTTTCGGACTCCGTGCCTTGGCGTCACAGCGCGAGATACTTTTGTTCGTGCAAGGATTTATTCACAGCTTCGGACCGAAAACTGCCGCCTCGTGTGGTCCCTTGGAACACAGAAAGTTTCGAACCCGACGGACCGTTGCATAAGACGCCGGTCAGAAGTACATTACCCGGGGGCTGCCGGAGTGCGTGATGGAATTTCCGCATTATAGGTCAAGGAGCAGGGAGCTGTGACCACGCGTCCACACCAGGTTAACACTCAACTCGGCCGAGCCGCAGTCCGGATCTTTGCTGCCAGTGAGCGCATGAACCAGGCTCTTATCGAACATCTTGACCCTGCCGCCTGGAGAGGTAAGCCGCCTGGCAAGGTCCGCACCATTGCGGCGATCTTCACGCACATGCACAATGTCCGCTGCAAGTGGGTCAGGCTTACCGCTCCGCACCTGAAGGTTCCACCCCAACTCCACCGCGCGCACTGCACGCCGCAGCAGGCCCGCGCGGGATTGGCGGAGAGCGCCGCTCGTTGCGCGGAGATGCTGGCGGAAGCGTTCGGCGGTGGTGGGGGCCGCGTCAGCAACTTTCACAGAGACGGCTGGGCCCGGCCGTGGCCGGTGGGCCTGGAAATGCTCTGCTACATGCTTTCACACGAAGCCCACCATCGCGGGCAGGTGTGTATGCTTGCGCATCAGCTCGGGTTCCCGTTGCCGATTGGGGTGACGTCCGGGATCTGGAATTGGGAAAAGCTGTGGAAAGAGTGCGGGTGGCCTGGCGGCCCCGGCTGCGATTCTTAAAGCATCGCACACTAAATACGCGATGACGAAAGCATGGCAGTGCACAGGTACGCGCACTTTGCCTTCCGGCGCCGCTTTCCATCTCGCGTTGGCGCTAAAGAACATCTGATCGTGTCGCGTATTTGCGAAGAACCGCGGAGGAATTCGGCTCGGTGCCGAATACCTCCGTTCTACCACTACCTCCAGGCTACTCGCTTCCGCGCTCCTCCGCGGCTCTTCAAACAGCAGCGTCAATCACCGTCAGAGCAAGCACACACGAAACCGCATGGACTTTGGGAAAGGCCGCAAAGGAGCGCAGAAGACGCCCACCTTTGCGCTACCCTGCTCTCCCAGATATTCCGATTTGCCCACCGGGTTCATCGATGGATACTAGGTGTCAAGGCAGGAGTTGTTTCCCACAATGCCATTTCTGGATCGTGAGGGCGGCGAGCAACTTATCCGAGATACGGCGTTTTTCGCTGCGAAAGGAACAGCGTTGCACTACCATTGGGCAGAGATTCATGTGGAGGCAGGCACGGGCTTTGCACCGTGTTACTCCCAAGGAGACACCAACCATGAACGCCAAATCGGTCCGAGCTGTCGCTGCTTTTGTATTCTGCATGACATTTGTTCCCTCGCTTTTTGCGCAAGAGACCTTCAGCCATCCCCGCATCATTTCCGTGACAGGGACTGCCGAAATAAAGGTCGTACCTGATGAAGTGATTTTGACGTTAGGTGTCGATTCACACGACAAGGACCTGGCAGTTGCGAAGGCGGATAACGATAAGCGAGTGAAAAAGCTGATGACCTTAGCCCACGCCGCCGGCGTTGACCCAAAGAAAATTCAACCAAGCGCTCTGTATATGGGTCCAGAATACTCCGATGAAAAGATTCCGAAACTATTGAGTTATGAAGTTTCGCAGACCGTCACGGTGACGCTGACAGACCTCTCCAATTATGAGGATTTGATGACCAACTCGCTCAAAGCTGGCGTAAACCGAGTGGGTGGGATTAAGTTCGATGTTGCACACCCAGAGAAGTACAGGGAAGAAGCTCGGCTCAGAGCGGTCCAATCCGCTCATGATAAGGCCGTGGCCATGGCCACGCGTCTTGGCCAAAACATTGGTAAGCCTTGGGAGGTCACCGAAGGGTCGGATATTGGTGGCCAGGACCTGACTAGGAACGTGTCTTTCCAGGTGCAACAGGCGCAAGGGGAGGAAGCGGACACGACAGTTGCCGGAGGTGAGGTGACCATCCGAGCGTTGGTACGAGTTAGCTTTCAACTGGAATAACGGATAAGTCGCCTTCCCATCCGAGACTAACGTCATGAGTGGGTTTTCGCAGGGAGGATAAAGGGTACCTGACACCCTTCTCCCACTGCCAGTCCCCATCCCCCCTATAAGTGCAATAAGGTTGTTTTCGAATGTAAACCTCCAACCAAATAGTTTGAACCGCGCGGCGAGTTGGCGTATTTTCTTGACGCAGCACAAGACGGGGCACAGACGGAGATAATCCGCAGCGCAGCCCTCGCGCAGCCAAATTACACAAAGGAGTAAAACCAGATGAGACCACCAAAGATGTCCAGGCGTGACCACCTGCGGGTGTTGGGGACCGGTGCTACAGCTCTTGCGGGTTCGGCGGCGGGTGTTCTGCCCTGGGCGGGTAATACGGTATTCGGAGCTGAGCCCGCGGCCATGGCCGACGAAAGTGCCGAGGTGCTGGCTGACCGCGAGCGCCGGATGAAGTGGTGGCACGCAGCGAGGTTCGGGATGTTTATCCACTGGGGCCTTTATGCCGTCATCGGCCAGGGGGTGGGTCCCCTGGAGGGTGAGGGCATTCCCGTGGCGCAATACCAGCAATTGGCGAAGCATTTCACTCCCCAACCGCACGCTGCCCGCGAGTGGGCCAGGCTTGCCAAACGCGCCGGGCAGAAATACATGGTGATGACCTCCAAGCACCATGAGGGCTTCTGCAATTTCGAATCGAAGCTCACCAACTATTGCGCCCCCAAACAGGCGTGCGGGCGCGATCTAGTGGCGGAATTCGTGGAAGCGGCTCGCGCCGAGGGTTTGCGCGTGGGCTTTTATTACTCCCTGATGGATTGGCACCACCCCGACGGATGGCGTTGCGCGACGGATGAGGCGGCGCGAGTGCGGTTTGTGGAATATACCCACGGCCTGGTGCGCGAGCTCATGACCCAATACGGAAAGATCGATATCCTCTGGTACGACATGGATTGGCCGCTCAACGCCGAACAGTGGGAATCGGAAAAGATGAACAAGATGGTGTTTCAACTCCAGCCGGACATCATTGTCAACAATCGCAATGGCCTGCCCGGGGATTTCACCACGCCGGAACAGAACATCGAAGCCGCCAAGGCCGGACGGGCGTGGGAAGCCTGCATGACCATGAATGGCAGTTGGGGATATGAGAAGGCCGACAACAATTGGAAATCTCCGGAGACCATCGTGCGCAATCTCATTACCTGCGCGCGCGACACGGGAAATTACCTGTTGAATATCGGTCCCAAGGCCGACGGCTCGATTCCCGAGGGATCAGTTCGCGTCCTGACCGAAGTTGGCAAGTGGATGGATAAGAATGGTCCGACGATTTACGAATCGGAACCCTGCGAGGCCACAGGGCACCCCTACGCGAGTTATACCCGCAAGGGTAATACNNGGCTGGAATTTTTCAATCCGCCCTGCGTGGTTGCCATCGGCGGCCTGAACGCCAAGGTGAAATCCGCGCGGCTGTACGCATCCGGCAAGCCCGTGACTTTCGAGCAGGGTGACCAATACGTAAGGTTCACCGGCCTGCCCATCGAGGCACCGGATAGCCCTGTCACGACCCTTGCGATCGAGTGCGACTCGGAACCCGCCATCGACGCCGTGGACTTCCGCAAGAACCGCAAACGGGAGGGCGTGGGGATGTAAGACCCGGAGGATAACCGTCGGTCAAGCGCCTCTGACGAGCGCAGGGAAAAGGGGATCGGGATAGGGGGAGCAGTTACCCACTCACCCCTCCCACACCACCGTGCGTATGGGTCCGTACACGGCGGTTCCGTGACTTAAGCCCGGAAGGGCCGGAGGCGGGGGAATGGTGTCAGGAGCCATTTCTCGGGCGCCTGCGGTTCCGTATCGTGTTTTCCAGATAACAAAATGGTTCCTGACACCATTTCCCCCTACCTCCAGGCTACTCACTTCCGCGCCCCTCCGCGGCTCTTCAAACAGAAGCGTCAATCACGGTCAGAGCAAGCACACATGAAACCGCATGGACTTTGGGAAAGGCCGCTCGTTTGTAGCGCGGGTGTCCCCACCCGCGAGCCGGGGCCGTGACCCGGTGCCGGGGAGGTAAGGGACGACCCCGCGTGAACCTCAGAACCCTGAAGGATGGCCACAGGAAATAGGAAATATTGTGCCTGTCCCGGATTCCTCCACCGTATCCTTATCATGTGATGCGAACATGCGATTGCCTCCTCAGGAATCGCTGAACCTGATGTTTTCGCTGTACTGAGTGTCCATCAGACTGTCCAGCTTGAAAGGTTCCTCGGGTTTGTGATTGGAAACGAGATGAAGTAATTGTTCTTTGTTGCTGTGGGTGATAAGAAACATAGCCTTCGCTTCATCCAATACGTTGAACTGACTTCGCAATTTTCCTGGCCGTTTTTTGAGGGCAAGGTGCAAGGCCCTCCGCACCTCGAACACGGCAGCATCGGCAGCTTGCAAAGGCGCGCATGTCTTGTCGTCCTTACTCGAAAACGTACCCATATATTCCGCAGCTTGCGGGTTTTTACTTTTGAGGTTCTCGAAGGCTTTCACTGCAAATGGACCATATTTTTCGTGTTCATCACAAACAAAGGATACGAACCATCCGTCTCCCAGCTGCTTCATTGCCCATGCGCACTGAATCATCGCCAAATCGTAGGCCAATCGGTAAGGACTGGGGCCAAGCACGGCTTTGGCATAGGGGTCTTTGATGACCTCATAGAAGTCGTCTTGCACGACCCCGACGCCCTGCACACATATAAATCCTCTGTTGTCAAAAAGCACCGGGTGTGAAATCAGGTTGAGGAATTCATGGCTGATGGAATCCAACTTTGAGCGTTCAGCCTCGGTGATACTCTTCGGGTCGGCAATAAACCTGCGAAACTCGCCCTTTCCATTTTGGCATTCGGAGGCTTTAAAGTATCCGATGCCGATATCAGGGCGGGTCAAGAGTTGTTCCCACCGCCTCTCCAGTTCAAAAATGGCTACGCCTCGACCGAGTATTCCGCCCACCGCAAATACGCCTCTTTGCGAACGGTCGAAACTCTCGTCCATGTAGGAACCGGCCATCACGGAGTAGTAGCCCTCCCTGGTTCGCCGAACGGAATCGGCCTTACCCCGGTAACCCAGCATGTGTTTCCAACTGCTCAGCAGACTTCACATCTCGAAAGGCTCATCGCTGTTGGAATCACATCTAGCTTGAATTTTCTCCTCAAGTAAGGCCGCTGCCTGGCAAACTCTCCGCTGTCGCTCACCCTGAAGAACTTCTAAAAGCCGATTGACAAGTTTGTGAGGTTCCCTTTCGTAGCCACACGGACACCTATCATTCTTATTGAACCGGTGAGCGCCATACTGCTTACAGCGGTCATATTGCCTTGGCCGTCCTGGACCTGGCGGAATAGACTCATTGACGAGTGCCATTCTAAAAGCTTGGGAGTCTGCTAGTGCGGATTCCGGGGCAAGGCGGGCGCGATTCCGAAGTTGATCCGGTCAGCGTTCCGAAATTAATCCGGTCACGGATTCCGATTTTAATCCGGTCAGTTTCCGGCACTGGTCGGAACCGTGAC
>JBEKNU010000150.1:0-17334 GCA_049522495.1 Terriglobia bacterium | reverse complement strand
CCAGAGGAGAAGAGGCCAGTAGTTCCGACCAGGGGAGATGATTTTCGCCACTCCGAATGGCTGAGACGCGGTCTAGCAAGAACACTCCTGCTGATCTCTGGGCTGCACGAAGCGGCGAAGTTTAAAGTCCTTGTTGCCACGCCTGAGGAGTATGTCGAGAGCGTGGTCAGCTCTATACCCGGAATCTCGAACGACATTCGGGTACTAGCAAGCCTTAAGTCAGAGTTTCCTAGCCTTGCGGAGGCCGCTCCACGCCCTTTGGCCTACGCCCTCGAGCGGGTGCTCGAGGGTGACCGCAAAGACTGGACGTCAGTTGTTTTCCGCGACAACAAGGACGAGTCGCTCTGGGGTTCATTTAGCCCTCACACTTACCTGCTCTGGGCTCTAGAGACCATGGCGTGGAGCCCGGAATACCTTCACCGAGCCACGTCAATTTTGATGACCCTCGCAGAATTCGATCCGGGAGGCAAGCTGGCGAATCGACCGATTAAGAGTCTTCGCGAGATTTTTCTCGCTTGGCGACCCAACACGAATGCTTCGCTCGACGATAGGGTTGCAGTTCTACGCTCGATTTGTCGTAAGCGCCCGGGTGTCGGCCTCCAACTGGTGATGTCCCTGCTCCCGACGAATCACGATTTTTCAAGCGGTACGGCTAAGCCTCATCTCAGAGATTTCGGCGAGGCAAAAAGCAAAGCAACGACGGTCACGGATGTGCATCATGCGTTTCGGCAGTATGAAGACTTAGCCGTCGAGTTAGCCGAGACCGACATGACTCGTTTGACTGCACTCGTGGATAGCTTGGCGCAGCTAGAACCGCACACCCGTGAGCGTGCGATTGCTGCGATTAGCGCTTCGGCTAAGAATGCCAGCTCAGACGCGACGTTTCAGCTTTGGTCTAAACTGCGTGACCTTGTCCAGAAACATCGGAGTTTTCACGACGCTGACTGGGCGCTGAAACCTGATCAGCTAGCCCCTCTGGAGGATCTCTGCAGGGAAATTGCGCCGCGCGACCCGATTCGTCAGATCAGGTGGCTTTTTGACGAGTATGCCCCCCGTGCCGGGCCATCATCGGGACAGGATTATGTTGCGGAAGCTAACCGCGAGCGGCGCGACGCTCTGGGTACTCTTTTGCGGGAGCATGGCCTTTCAACGGTCCTAGACTTAGCGAGAGCCGCGAAACTTCCTCATTTTGTCGGGTATGCACTTGCTGAGGCTGCTGCCGATCTCGACGTTCTCCATCAGGCGATCGCCCTCGCTACCACTCCAGGTTCTGGCATAGACCCAGATTTTACAATGGCGCTGTCAGGGGCGGCTCACGTGTTACACGGGCCAGCTTGGGACAATTGGATTGGCCAGTTTGCAAGGACGCTCGATCCCGGCGTTGCCGCGAGCCTGTTTTTCCGATGGGAGGACTCGCGTGCAACTTGGGACTTCGTTGGATCGCTCACACCCGACATCGAGAAGGAATACTGGAGTCGGAAAATGGCATTCCGGCCATCCTCGCAGCGAGACATCGAGTTCGCCTTTGATAAATACGTTCAAGTTGGTCGGTTCAGCGCAATTCTTGAGATGGTTGCGTACCAAGAGAGCATGCTTCCAACAGCCCGGTGCATTCAGGTGCTTCAGGGTCTTGCTCACGAACTGAGCAAGGATGCCTGGAAGTTGCAACATGTCCAGTATGAGATAGTTCATATGATTCAAGCTCTGCAACAACGGGAAGATGTCGATCTCGAAGCTCTCGGCGCACTCGAATACCAATATCTGCCACTGCTGGAATTCCAAGCGGAGCCTACTGCTCTAAATCGTCTACTTGGTACGTCGCCGCAGCTCTTCGCCAGCGTGATCCGTGATGCATTCAGACCAGCTTCAGGGGAAACCGGAGAAGTCACGGAAGAGCGCCGCTCGCGTGCGCGACACGCATATCGATTGCTACAATCCGTCAAAACAGTGCCCGGCTTCTCCTCCGGCACGGAAGATGTTCAATACCTTCGGTCTTGGATCTCTGAGGTGAGAAGACTGGCAAAGGAAGCTGATCGGGCGGTCATTACGGACCAGCAAATAGGGCAAATTCTTGCCTACGCGCCCTCAGATGCAGAAGACCACGCGTGGCCCTCAAAGCCAATCCGGGATTTGATCGAAGAGCTCGCTGCTGAACAGGTCGAGGTCGGCATCGCCATCTGCCGCTTCAACCAGCGAGGCGCGTTTACGAAAGCGCTGTACGACGGCGGCACGCAAGAGAGGGGTCTAGCCAGCCAATATCGCGAATGGGCGGAAGTCGCCCGCCATTGGCCCCGTACCAGCGCACTGCTGCGCCGGATCGCCGACGATTGGGACGCCCACGCGAGGCGGGCAGACACAGAGGCTGAGCTCGATCAATTGCGCAATGGCCAATGAAGCTGGTAACCACGGTCAACGCCTTCCTGACCGTGGTTTTTCCCGCCCGTCCAACATGGCGCGCTGCCGTTGTGGCAAGAATCTACCGGAGATCCGGCATCGATGGAAGAACCCACGGACAGAAAGGCACTGTCCGTGGCTACCAGTTTACAGCCCTTTTTCCGCAAGTTCGAAGGCGCGGAGGACGGCGCGGGCCTTGTTCATGCTCTCCTCATATTCGCGGGCGGGGATCACGTGGACTGGGCAGAGCGGGTGCGACTCTGGCCTCTGGGCAGAGCGTTCCCGTTGCCGCGACGGGCGGCGAGGCGCGCACGGAGTTTGCCGCCCACTCGGGCGGGCAGCGTTGCAAGCTGGTCCTGGATCAAGACCGTGCTGTGGGTGTGGTACCACGAGGCAATCTCATCCTCCGACTTGAAATCCGGGATTTCCGCCGGGGATTTCACATAGACCAGTTTCTTGCGGGCGCGGTGCTCGTTACTTTTTGCGGAAGAACCTTTTTTCATTTTCATCCATGTCGCGGGCCGTGATCCTGCCCCTCAAACAAACACCGCAATGCCCTCAGCAATCGCCGCCCGCCTAAGAGGGTTATCCGAAGTGGCGAGGGCAAGATTCGTCCGCAGCGCCAAATCCAGATAGGCGGCATCATAGGCCGCAAGGTTCTGGCGGCGCGCCAGGCACTCTAAATCCACATTAGCCCACAGGTTTTGTGCTTCGACACGGATGGGCAGCGCCTTGAGAAGCTCCAAGTATTCGTGAATCTCCTGCTCGGTGATTCTTTTGCGCTTGGAGTAGGCAACGAAAATGCTGTTGGCGATCTCAAACGCCCAGATTTCGGGAACAATGGCATCGTTAATCGCGAGTTCGCTCAGGACGCGTCGGCTATAAGGGGTATCCTCGGTGGGATCGCCGGGAAAACACCATGACATTGCAACGGAGGCGTCTAAGACGATGGCCGCCATCAGAAGCGGTGTCCTTCATGCAGCAGCTTGCGGGTAATCGGCTGGCCGAGGCTGAGGCGATGTTTCTCCCCGAATTCGACCATGCGCCGAACGGCTTCCACTCGCGCCGGCTGTTCGGCGGCGGCCGTGTTCGGTGCGGTTGGCCGGGCGGCGCTCTCAACGAGGGAGAGGAGGTATTGTTCCAGGGGCATGCCGCTGGCCCGTGCCCGCGCCATGAGACCCGCTTCGACTTCCGGCTTGAGATTCAGGGTGACAGTCATCGCATTCTCTCTCCTTCTACTATATGCCAGCCATGACGCTAGCGCAAGCCGATGGTGCTGGTGGCATGATGGAGTCCACAGTTTACAGTTCACAGTTCACAACAAGAACCGAAATCGCCTTAACTCTTGACTCTCGACGATCAACTGTAAACTTCCCTTGCCATCGTCGTCACAACCCTTTCTCGGCTAGTTCGAAAGTCACCTCTGCCCTGGTTTGACCTCGCAAATTGCGATGTCAAAGACCGGGTCTCTTCCTTCGTGAGTTGGTACATGAAATCCGGTGGGAAGCGATGGCGATTTCTTTTGACCTGCTCATTAAGCGGGATGTTTGTACCTGATAAAGCTCAGCCAAATCGGTCGAGCATGACCTTCTGCCCGCGGATCAGGTAAATCCGCCGCTCAATCAGCTCAACCGGAACCAGTGGCTCTTCAGGCATCGTCTTTCCCTCGAAAAATTGCGCCGTTACAACCCCTTTATGGCGGGGTAAACCCGCCGCTACAGCCCTATTTCAGCGAGTTCGAAGGCGCGGAGGACGGCGCGGGCCTTGTTCATGCTCTCGTCGTATTCGCGGGCGGGGACGGAATCCGCCACGATGCCGGCGCCGGCTTGCAAGTAGGCAGTTTTATCCTTGATTAATACTGTGCGGATGACAATGCAGGAGTTGAGATTGCCTGAGAAGTCGAGATAGAGCACGGAGCCACCGTAGAGGCCGCGGCGGGTGGGTTCGAGCTCGTCGATGATCTCCATGGCGCGGACCTTGGGCGCGCCGGTCAGCGTCCCGGCGGGGAAGCAGGCGGCGAGTGCGGCATAGCTATCCGCGTCGGGGCGCAGTTGGCCGGTGATCTGCGAAACCAGGTGCATGACGTGCGAATAGCGCTCGACGAACATGATTTCCGTGGGCCGCACCGAGGAGAACTCCGAGACCCGGCCCACGTCATTCCGGCCCAAATCCACCAGCATGATGTGCTCGGCGCACTCTTTGGCGTCGGACCGCAGCTCTTGTTCCAGGCGCTTGTCCTCGTCCTCCGACTTGCCGCGCGGACGCGTGCCGGCAATCGGCCGGTACTCCACCTTGCGGCCCGCCACCTTCACCAGCATTTCCGGCGAGGAACCCAGCACCGTGGAATCGCCCGCGCGCAGGTAATACATGTAGGGCGAGGGATTGACCACGCGCAGGGCGCGGTACACGTCGAAAGCGGGAACGCGCATGGGAACTTCCATCCGCTGCGAAAGCACCACCTGGAAAATGTCTCCGGCGCGGATGTATTCCTTGGAGCGCTCCACCATCGCCTCATAGCGCGCACGCGACATATTCGAGCGCACCCGCAGCGCGCCCTGGGGCAGACGGGTTCGCGGCAGGCGGAGAGGCCGGCGCAAGCGGCTTTCCAGCTCATCCAGATGACGGCAGGCCGCATCGTACTTGGCCCGCAGACTTCCTTTCCCTTCTTCCGTCAGCACATTGGCGATCAGAAAAAGGCGGTGCTGCACGTGGTCGAAGGCCAGTACGTTGGAAAAATACATGAAGACCGCGTCGTCCAAATCAACGTCGGCGGCAACACGCGGCGGCAGGCGCTCTAACATGCGCACGGCTTCATAAGAAAGATAACCCACCGCCCCGGCAGTGAAAGGCGGCAGGCCGGGAATCTCCACGGAATGGTAGCGCGCCCCCAGGCGGCGCAGGAATTCGAAGACGTTGCCCGTTTCCTCCTGTAGCGGCGGTCTCCGACCGCCGAAACGTCGATCGGAGATCGACGCTACAGGCCGGCGATCGGAGACCGCCGCTCCAGAGTCGCCGCGCCGGACCGTAATGCGGTCACCACGGCAGGAAACAATCTGAAAAGGGTCGACCCCGACGAACGTGTAGCGGCCCACACGCTCGCCGCCCTCCACGCTTTCGAGCAAAAAGCTGTGCGGATGCAAATTTGACTCGCGCCCGTGCTGCGGCGAAAGGCTGAGGAACGCGGAAACGGGACTCAACAAGTCCGCCACAATGGTGCGATAGACGGGCACCACGTTGCCGTGCGCGGCGAGCCTCTTGAATTCGGAAAAATTGGGAAGAGAATTCGGCATGCAGTTAAAGGGTAAGGGATAAAGTTTAAAGGGTAAAGGCCAAAAGGATGAAGGGTAAAGTTTAACGCCTAAAGGTTGCAGCGCAGCCTGGGCGAGAGCGCCAAGGTTCGCGCCTATGCTCGTCGGATGGCGCTTGCCACCAGGAAATAACTTATCGGCACGGCATGATAGAGCGAGCCCAGTACACCAGTAAGAATCACTCCATTCAGCCCGAGTTGGCCCGAACTGATACACAAGTAATAGGCGTACACAGAAAGTGGCATAAAGAGGACGACCCCCGTGATGACGCCCGGAACATACCCCTTTACCCATATGCAACCGATGATGTGCACCAAGCCGTTGATGAAGAGCAGAGCTGCCACGGACATGCTGAAGGCGAGCGCTTTTTTGCCGATCGCCATGGCGATGAGGCACAACAACAATTCCAAGCCGTTGATGGTCACCTCCATCGGCACAGTGACCAGCGGCGCAAACTTGGGATTAACCCGCTTCTTGAGGTCCATGAAGCCGCCCGGGTAGAAGTACTCCTCCCCCATGTGAAGCATCGAGACGACGAGGAAAGCTATGAATATCCACTCCATCGGATTTCCACCCTAGCTTTTATCCTTTACCCTTTAGCCTTTAACCTTGTGCAGAATGGTCCAGCGCCGAGCGCACAGCTTGTTCCATCAGCGCGCGGGGAGCGGCGAGGCCGGTCCAGATTTCAAACTGACGCGCGCCCTGCGCCACCAGCATCTCCAGGCCGGAAATCGTCGTCAGCCCGCGCCCGCGCGCTTCATTCAGGAAGCGCGTGGCGAGGGGGAAATAAACCATGTCGAAGACCACACGCACGCGCAGGCGCGCCAAGTCGATGGGGGCGCTGTCAACGTGGGGGAACATTCCCACCGGTGTAGCGTTGATGACCGCGTCAACTTCCAGGCTCTCGGCGCTACCCCAGGGCACCACCAGGGCCGCCACTCCGCGCGCCAGGGCTCGCGCCGTCGCCTCGCGCCGCGCGGTGATGATCACCTCCGCGCCTTCCGCGCGCACGGCATAGGCGGCCGCGCGTGCCGCGCCCCCCGCGCCGAGAATCAGAATGCGGCTGCCGGCCAGGCGCAATCGCTTGGTGAGAACTTCCACCACGGCGGCGGCGTCCGTGTTCCATCCCAACCAACGGCCACGCTGCAAGGCCACGGTATTGCACGCGCTGATGCGATTCGCCAGCGGGTCCACCCAGTCGAGGGCCCGCAGGATGGCGCGCTTGAAGGGCATGGTCACGGCGAATCCATGCAGTTCCAGCTCGCGCGCGAAGGCCAGGAAGTCCGCCAGCTTGCTGGTTTGGCAAGGCAGGAAAACCGCGTTCACGTGTTTGGCCTGAAAGGCCGCGTTCTGCATGGCCGGCGAAAGGGAAATGGAAGCGTGCGACCCGAGCACACCGTAAAGTTGCGTGTGGCTGTCCAGGCGTTCCACGCGATAGACCGAGCGCATGACTTCCGCAGGAATTTGTCCCGCCGCGGCAGGGGAATAGTTGAGCGGCGCCGCGTAAGTGAACGCCGACCCCCACAGCAGGGAGAGCAGCCGCGAGGGGACTCCTGACGCGCCCATGGCCAGCGCCGCCAAGCGCGGGTTGCGCCGCCCATGAGCTTTGAGCAACCGGCGAATTTGCAGGTTGTCGCGCAGTTTGCGCGCTTGCGTGGCGATCTTCACCACCTGCACCGGCAGACGCATCAAGCGGCGATAAGTCCCGGCCAGCGCGGGAGTCTTTTGAAAGTCGTGGTAGGAAACAATGATCTTGGCAGGCCGGAGTTCCCTCAGGAGCCCCGCGCCGCGCCTTTGCAACGATTCGATCTCCACATCAACCCACTGGCAACCCGCGCGCACGGCAGCAGAGAGAATCGCCGCTTGATCGGCCAGCGAACCCCGCATCATGCCTCCCGCCGCCGCCCTCCGGCACGTGGCAATGGTCTGGGGAAAATGCAGGCGCATGAGCATCTGGTGAAGCTGCGTTTCAAATTGCGAAAGGTCTTGGAGGTAATCGAGGCGCAGTTCATAGCCGACGGGCACACCCGACACGTGAATGGCAAGAGCCTCCATCGCGCTCAGGGTGGGCGCTGCCAAACTAACGTAAATGTGCGGCGCTTTCGGCTTGGCCAAATTCAGGTCCTCAACTTGGGGAAATCCCGCGACCCAAACGCTTGAATATAAAGGTTTTGATAGAGAAAAGGCAAGGAATTTGCCTCGCGCGGTGATTCCGGCCCAAGCGGATTGCCTGCCCCCTGCCTCGCGTAATTTCTGCAACCCACTACGAATAAAGGACTAAGGATTCAGACGGGAGGTTTGAACCCGGGCACGGTTCGTTCATTGGACGCGGCTGGCCGGTTCGTTGCCCGGCGCCGGTGGGGGTGGAACCATCAGGCCGAGACCTTGCAGCAGCAGGACGGTGCGTTGCGCGGCGCCTCGCCAGATGAGCTGGCAACCTTCTCCCTGACAATTCTGAACGAAAACGTCCCCGCCCGAGTACTCCAAGCTGCAATTCTTGAACTTGCAGTTCACGTACACACCATCGTCCAAAATCACGTGCTGATTCTCGAACACCATGCTCTCATGTCGATTCATAGGTTCACTCGGGCCGCATGCTGGTAAGCAAGACTTCTGATCTCCCGGCGCCGCAAACACGGGCGGGGGAACCCAGATAAGGCTATCATTCACGTCACGAGGATGCAAGAAGGCAGGAGGCAGAATGCAAAAGTCAGTTTGTGCCTCGTGGTTGTATCGCTCTAGTGGAACTCACGCAGTACATCTGATGGCTGTTTCCTGCTTACCGCCTACTGCCTACTGCTTACTGCCTCCTGCCTTCTGCCTTCTGCCTTCTGCCTCTTGCCTCCTGCCTCCTGTTTTCCCGCTTCCCTCAGGCCGCGGCGGAGGCTTCTTTCGCAAGGCAGTCCGCAGGGGGAAGGATTGCCGCATGCCGCGGGCGCAAGAGGGAATCCACGCTCGCCTTCAACCGCACCAGGGCCGCGGAATGGAGCTGGGAAACGCGCGATTCGTCCACGTGCAAGCGGTCGGCAATCTGCTTCATGGTCAGCTCCTGCTCATAGTAGAGGCTGATGATTTGGCGGTCCCGCTCCCGCAAGTGGCAAAGCGCGCGGCCCAGGATATCGCGCTGCTCGCGGCGATAGTACAGATCGAATGGATTGGCGCCGTCATCGGCCAAAAGCGCCGGCTCCATCCGCCGGGTGATGGATTTCGTGGTGGGGCCCGCCGAGAGGCTACGCGCGCCGAGGTCGGATCCCACACTCTGGATTTCATTCAACGTGCGGTGCCACTTCGCCAGGTTCATTCCCAGCGCTGCGGCGATTTCCTCATCCTCAACCGGGTGGCCGAGCTTGACTTCCAATTCGCGATAGACCTGCCGGATTTTCCGGCTCTTGCGCCGCAAGTCGCGGGAAGCAGGGTCGGCGCTGCGCAGGCCGTCCAAAATGCCTCCGCGAATCCGGTGGCGGGCGTAGCTTTCCAACTTCACCCGCTTGGTGGAGTCAAACTTGGCGACGGCATCAAGCAGTCCCAGCACCCCGTTGGCGAGCAGGTCATCCACTTCCACGTGAGCGGGCAGGTGTTCGCGCATCTTGAAGGCCATGCGCTTCGCGAAGGGAAGCATTTCCACCAGCAGCCGCTGCCTTTCCTGGGCCTGCCGCGCCTCCCTCTGCGCTGTGGGACGGACGCCGGGAAGCGCCAAAAGCCGGCGCGAAATCACTTGGCGGCGGAGGGCGGGCGCCGCTGCCGCGCTGCTCAGTTGCTCGTATGCGGGAATCGTCTGAGTTGCCATAAGAACCTCGCTCACGCTCGAATGTCCGTCAGCCGGCGGACAGCGCCTTTCGACCCTGGGCTTCCTTCCGGGCGGCGGCGGGCAACACTTCACCCGCGGCGTGGAGCCTGCGGCTCCGCGCTTCGTTCGCCACCTTCGGCTCTCGGAGTCCTTGCGCTGACCTTAGAAATTGCAAAGATTGGGCCAATCCTGCGGGGGGCGGAAGCGCAGAGAAAACGGGGTAGAACTAATCTCCCCAAAGCAGCAAGGGGAGTCGAGCAAAGTCCCGGAAGATAACATCTGGGAAACGTGCGAGGGCTTCCGCCAGCATGGGGTTGTGGCCAAGCAAGCTGCTCGTTTTCAAATACTTGGAGTTGTTCTTGGGCGTTGGAGGAGGAGGCACGACAGGACTTGGCGGGAGCGGCGAGGGCTACACGGACGGGGCAGACATCCTTGCCAGAGCGCGAAAGGGGATCGAAATTTTCTTTGCGAGCCGCGCCGACTGGGCAATTTGAGCTCGTTACCTCGTTCCAGAATGGGAGAGTGCTTTAGTTTTGATTCCTATCCCTCTCCTGCGCAGTCTGTGTGACAACCGTAGCACGGCCATCCTGGCCGTGACCTACACGGGAAGGATGCCCGTGCTACGTCGCGCGCAAGCGTGGCCGCAACTGCAACTTTGACGGAATCGTGCCAACGAGCCCGAGAGCAATGCATACTCCCTCAAGCTCGAAACCAAAACAGCCGATAGATAGGGATGAGGGAAACAGAAGGAGCCGCGCAAGGGTCAGCGAGGGCCGCGCGCCCATGCGCCTCAAGGCTTCTGCTCTCTCCAAGCGTCGATGGCAGGATGCAAGGGGTGGACCCCGCGTCCGGAGCGGGATCTGCGGCTGCTCCGGACCGGTCCAAAGCGAGCGGCAGACGACCGATCTGCGACCAGGGCGGCCGGAACAAGTCTAGGAATGAGGTCCCAGGTGCCAGGTGCCAGGAAAACCTCGCCTGAAAGATTCGGATTTAAGCGCCTTTTCCCGAATTGGCACAAAAGTTCCTGTTCGGAACCCGCTTCGGCCCGAGGCGCGCACGGTCTGCCCTGACGTAGGTGGTAGGTGCTGAGCATCTCCATATCTTCAGGGCGCTGACAGGGCGCTTTCTTCGCGCCTTCGCGGCTTGGCGGTAAGAGGGGTCTTTATGGCTTTGGAAAAGGATAGCAACAACGTCCGGAAATCGGGCGCGCCGTCGGAGCCAGAAGGTACAATTTCCAACTTCGGCGGGGCTGAACAGCTCCTCACTGACCTGCATATGTCGAACCGGTCGTCGCTTTCGGACTTGGCCCCCGGCGACCTCGTGTTTCTTGACGACTTCCCCTTCCTGCGTGAGTCTTTCGCCCCCACCTTCGTCGCCGTGCTGGCTTGCCCCTTATGCGGGTCACCGGGGCTGGTCACCTCTGTCCAATATTCCGGAGGCGTGCCGATTGTCTGCACCTCCAAGGTCTGCTCCGGCCTATTCCGCATCGTCGACGAAGTCAAGATCGTCTCTCTGCCTCCCAGTTGAGCCGGCTACCGCCCTGAGAGGAAGTCGACAGTTGACAGTCGACGTTCTGGGCTCTTTCTGTGAACTGTGACCTGAGTGCTGAAAGTTGACAGTCAAGGCACCCTTGTTTTTTGCTTTGAACTTTAAACTATAGACTATGAACTGTGCGCCACGGTGCACGGTGAACTGCTTCTCAATATTCCTCTGTCCTGAATTACTGTATGGCGCTGGAACGGGGCGGGTTACTGGTTCTGGTAGCGGCGGGCGAATTTATCCCGATCGTATCGGGACCCCGCCATTTCCTGGCGGCGAGTCTGCCTCGCCACATGGCGGGGTAAAGGCGTGAGGTAGAAGCCTTAAGAGGGATAATTCCGCAACCTTGGAATATTGTATTCAAGGGGCGGAGGCTGAAGTTCCTGAAGTTTTCACGGCCGGCAGCTTTTGGAGTTCCCGGTCCTCCGTAATCAAAATGGCGGCGCGTTCAATGGCGGTAGCCGCGATGATCGCATCGGGAAGTTTTAGTCGATACTGCGCGCGCAAGTTCACAGCTCTATCGATCAGCGCCCGCTCGGCTCGGTCGAGACCTACCACATCGACCGAGTCGGCGAACTGCTGGAAAATGCTGCGGTCGTTCGCACTGAGGTTGGGAAAAGCGAGAAACTCGATTTGGGAGAGGATGGAAATCCCCACCCAATCCGCCTGCCGCAAACGGTGGTGCAAAGTCTGGTCGCCGCGCAGCAGAGAGACGATTGCGTTCGTATCCAGCAAATAGCGCTCACCACTCATCGCGGAGCTTTCTCTGCTCTTCGAGGGCGTCACCCTGCCACTGAAGCTTTCCGACAACCTCAGCGAAATTGTACTTTTGCCCATTGGGGTGAGGCGTCCCGCCCACCACCAGGACGAGTTCCACGGCGCCAGCCGGAAGTTCCACGGGCACATCCAGCCGCAACCGCCCGTCCGGTCCCACCTCACCTTTAGTCTTCACGACCTGCATAGGACACTCTCCCCGCGCGCGCCAACGGAATCACGCCTGGATTGAGTGTACCATGAGGCACGGGAAGTCTACAGTCGGCGGTCAACAGTCACCGCGTCCTGATTTTTCTACTGTGAACTGTAAACTCTGAACTGTAAACTGTTCGTGTGATCTACCTCGACCACAACGCGACGACGCCCATTTTGCCGGAGGTTCTGGAAGCGATGATGCCGTACCTCACGATGGAGTGGGGCAATCCGTATGGCCGAACGGCGTTCGGCCGGTCGTAGGGCCGAACAGCGTTCGGCCTTGGACCAGCGCTGCTGGTCCCTACATTTTGATTGCGGCCCTGGGGCCGACCTGCGCTACACGGACTTCGTTACTCGGGCCAGTAGACGACGCAGTTGGTTTATGCACTTGTCGCGGACACGCCCCACATCCCTGCCTTCGCTCTCCGCTCTTTTCAAGTGTCGACAGATGCTCTGTTGGAGTTGGACAATATGCGCGTTGATGGACCTAGCTTGCTCGCCAAAATTCAGCTCGTTGGAATCCTTGGTGTCCTCTTTGTGCCGCCTACGACCGGGCATGATAGACCTCCTATGGCTTAGGCTTATGGTGTGATTTCCCTTATAACAAAAGGCCGCCTCCCCGAGGTGCGGACTTTACCAGGGCCTCAATCGCCGACCAATCCTGTCCCTTGGGCATGATGAATAGGCACTGGCCGCCGCTGAGGTCGGCCCACCTATTCCCGGCATCCCGTTTCTCTTCCGAGTCCTTATTGCTCCAGTCTCTCTCGTTCTTGTATTCAACCACCAAGACGCGACCGTCGTTGAGAAGGGCGACAAAGTCGGGGTAGAAACGGTCGGTAGATGTAGCAAGCCAGAATGAGGAGTCGGAGCGGACGAGATTTCGCACCCACTTCCAAACCTGGGGGAGCGAATCTATCAGTTGGGCACATTGAAATTCTTCACCATCCGACTTCAACTCGCCGATTCTGCGGAAGTAAGGTTTGTTGAATCTAAAGGACCCATCGTAATACCAATTTGGCGAGTACCTGTCCTCATCGAATTCAAAACAGAATTTGGGGCTGACTTCTATCTTTCCCGACCCTGGTCCAAAGAGCAGCGCCTTATAGCCCTTATTCGCTTCGCTCTTCCGGAGTTCGTCAACCTTCGTCCAAATCGCATTACTGAGCCGGAATTTTTCCCGGGCGAGTTGTTCAACGGTTACGCCGCGAGTCTCCATGAGGCGGGTGATTACCCTGCTGATGTATACAGCGGACTGCGTTTGTGTAATGTCGAAGTGAGTCCTTTGGCGGTCGAGCCAATTCACCAGTGATGCTAGAGTCCAGCCAGGCTCTCCCACGACCAATGCCAACTGTTGGTGTAATTGATCGACAAACCGGCGAACCTCTACCCGCCCTGCCTCGCTCACATCCAATTCGCCTGACTCCCCTGAACTCTCGTCAGAGGGCAACTCCGCTTCCGACAAGCTGGGGTCACAATCCGACAATTGCCATTCGATATTTTTGAAATAGCTGTCCTCTAAAATATCAAGTTGGCCGTCAACGCGAATCGCCAACCATGGAACTCTAAAAGGCCGCCGTTCCGCCGTTGAAGCGGGCGGCTCAACCCTGTGCCCCCCGAGTTTCTGGTAAATCCTGTCTACCGCCGCCCGATCTTCCGGGGCGATGAAGCAGGCCTGCAACGCCTCCATGTCCGGGAGATTCAGAGCTCCGGTCACCGTCAGGACGCCCGTGTTTTCACTGTAGGAAACCTGGTGTTGCAGGGGTTCAGCCAAAGTGGAAAGGTCGGGTTTCTGCACTACAGGTTCTGACGCCTGCGCAAAAAGCGTCCCTTCGCCAAACAACTGTCCGCTCTCTTCGAAGGGCTGCACAAAGTCAGCCGCTTCGAGCTTTTGAAATCCATTGTCAACCAGCGCATCCTTCAAGGCCGAAGCAGCCTCAACGAACCTGGGCGAAGCAGCGTAAGCATAAGCACAATTCAACTCCGTCCGCCGTTTTCGCTTGGTGTGCGGGAGACGCAGGACCCGGCCCAGGATTTGCTCCACCGCCCGCGACGAACTCATTTCCGCCACCGAACAAAGCACATAGGCAAACGAGCAATCCCACCCTTCCTTGAGTGCCTGGACAGTAATGATGAACCGCAGCTTGCAAGCCCGGTCAAACAGGTTGATATCCTCTATACCGCGTGTCTCACCCGTAGCTATAGCAATTTGTTCCTCCGGTAATTTGAAATCTTCGATGAGCGACTTTTTCAGAACGTCCACCGTCAGTGTCTGCCGGTCCTTGCTCTTGGGCTGCGCCTGCAACAGAACAATGGGCCGAATGTATTCACCCGTTTCCCGCTCCTCTTGCTGGGCGGCTAACTCAAGGGTTCGCTGCATTGCGCACGCTTGGCCAATCACTTCCCTCGACTCGCTGTGCGTCCACAACTTGATAGGTAATTTCACCATGTACTCAGCCTTAAGTTCCGCCGCTGAAACATGGTGCAATACGTTACTTGCGAATAGCTCCTCCTCAGGCTTTTGCTCCGTCTCTGGCGTCGCGGTGAATTCGACAATGCAGGAAGGGCTAAAACGCTGGAGGGTGTCGAATGAAAGTGGTGTGCGTGCGTTGTGGGCCTCGTCCATGATGATCAGGGGCCGCCACATCCGTAGGACGTTGGAAAGCGAATGCGCAATCGTCCCGTCTTCGCGTCTTTCAAGGACCGCTTCCAGGGTGGCACTGAGGCCGGAAAAGTGGTGGCTAAGGGCTCCACAAGATTCGTACACCTTGCGGCCTTCGGTGTCATTTACCCGGAACGCTGCGAGCGTGGAAACAACAATCACGGTCTCGCTTTGCAGGGTGTTCCGCTGGATATAGAGGGCTTCCTTTATATCCATCACCCTAACCTGCCCGGAGAATCTAGCATCGAGCGCTTGTCGGTAGGGGTGCTCGCGGTCACGCAACGCCGCCAGGGTTTGCTCGCGGATAGTATTCGAGGGCACGAGCCATAAGCAGGTGGCTCGGTCTAACTGGAGATAGGACCTGACGGCGATTCCGACGGCATGACAGGCCATGAATGTTTTGCCGCCACCCGTCGGAACCCTCAAACAAATGTAGGGGAGGCCCGGTAGCTGCTTGACCGCGACGTAGGTACGATTTGTCTGCATGTAAAACGCATTGCTGGCGCCGTGCTGGGTAACCAGTCCTAGATACGTTTCCAGGGCGTCGAGGCTTCGTTGTTGGTAGTCGCGTAGTTGCAGCATGATCAGCCAACCTTAATTTCGTAGGGGACTTGTTTGAAGACAATTCCTTCGCGCTTCAGCCGGGCAGCTCCCAGCCGGCATCCTTCGCCGTATATCACTCTGGTTCCATCTTTTATGGTGGGCCCGGGGAGGCCGCGGAGAATTTCATTGGTCAATACATTTCCGCCGTTTGTGCTCTTGTCTCCCAGGACGCCATTGAACAGCAGGTAAATTGCTTTCCCATTGTGTTCGCCGAGTAGCGGTGTCTTAGCTGTCGCCCGTTTGGGAATCGGCGCGCCTGTTTCAGTGAAGAATACATGCGCTGCCAAGTCAGGAAAAGTTACCGTTTCGCGAATGTTTCCGGCCTCGTCAAATAGTGGTTCGCCGAGATTGCAGTAGCGAAATCCGCCGCCCAGGCCTTCCACGCGCTTGCCCGCTTTCCGCTCCACGGGAATCATCGGTTCGCCTGTTGCGCCGATCTCCGACGGTCGGTCCTGTTCTCGTTGATCAGAGATCGACGCCACAGTGCGCGACGCATAGCCGTCGACTGCCCGCGCAAGGCGCTGTGCAGTGATGGAACGAGAAATGGCATCTTCCATCTCTGCCAAAATAAACCTTCGAGTTCCTCCATCTTGTTTGTTAAGCGCTAAAACGGCGTGTCCGGTCGTGCCACTACCGGCGAATGAATCTAATATCAACGAGTCTTTATCCGTACCAATCTCAAGGATGCGCTTGAGCAACCGAAGGGGCTTGGGGGAAATGAAAACTGACGCGGAATCCTCAAAATCGCAGATTGCGATAAGTTCCTTCTTTGCCTCCTGAGTATGTCCAACCTCTTGATAAGTCCAAAGCGTTTGCGGAACAACGCCCTGCTTTACTTCGGTAAGAAACCTCTTGATTTGCGGGATCGAGTCGCCCTTGATTCCCCACCAGATCCGCTTGTCAGCATCCATTCCCATGAATTTCTCTGGCGATACTTGCCAGTACCTTCCCTTGGGGGGGCGCGTAATAACCCGTCCCGACGGACACGTGATGGGATACGTCCCTGCGCCGTAGAAATTGCGCGCGGATAAGTCGACTGTCTTCCATGGGCCGCGTTTGTCGTTGTCTCTATTTTTGTATGCCTTGTCTTGTTTCTCGCTTCGTGACACCAGATGCGGTTGCCAGCAATCTGAGTCACAAGCATAGATCACAATATAGTCATGGTCTTCGGATAAGTGTCTGGCTGTATTCTTTGGGGAATAGACCTTCTGCCAGATGACAGTCGAGACGAAATTCCGAGGCCCGAATACCTCATCCATGATGGCGCGTAGGTTTTGTACTTCGTTATCGTCGATGCTGATGAAGATCGCCCCATCTTCAGTAAGAAAATCCTTGAGCAACGAGAGCCGGGGATACATCATGCAGAGCCATTTGTCGTGGCGTGACAAATCTTCGGCTTCGGCCCCCACAACCTTGCCCAACCACCGTTGCATTTCAGGGCTATTTACCGCATCGTTGTAAACCCATTTTTCGTTTCCGGTGTTGTACGGAGGGTCGATATAAATGCACTTTACCTTACCGGCGTAATACGGCAAGAGAGCCTTGAGGGCCAGTAGGTTGTCGCCCTGGATCAGCAGATTTCCGCTGTCGGGATCTCCAGCGGAAAGACTCGCATCACATTTCAGCAATCGATACGGCACCTCCCGGTGGTGATTCAAAACTGCCTTTTTCCCGATCCAATCAAGCGTGGGCATAAACCGATCTTGGTTCCGCAGTGGTTTTTTCTGAGAGCGGATTATGGTGCAACCATGTCAGATTGTAAAGCGCGGTAAATCCGCTATTTCGAGAATTTCCCGAGCCAGTGGTCGGGTCGGTTCATGCGATGTACCGTCGGACGGCGTCGGGCGTTTGTAGGGCCGAACAGCGTTCGGCCGGACGTAGGGCCGAACAGCGTTCGGCCGGGGCCGAAGGCTCTTCGGCCCTACAATAACAACTACGATTACGATTCATCCTCGTGGTTCCATGGTGTGTCATCCTTGGCGTTAGGACCAGCCTCGGGATTCTCGCGATCCAATTTCCAGCGCAGCGGGTTGGAGAGAATGTAATCGCGGATGTTCAACAACTCTTCCTCATCG
>JBEKNU010000149.1:0-17608 GCA_049522495.1 Terriglobia bacterium | reverse complement strand
TCCAGGCTCAGGCGCACGCGTTCGGCCAGCGCGTTGCTTTGGCGATAGCCGCAGTAAAGGCACTCGTTCTCGCAAAAGCTGGTGAGATAAACCGGAATGACAAACTCCACCGTGTGCGGGGCTACCTTCTCGCGAACCCGCTGCGCCGCCGCGTGGATTTCTGCGCGCCGCTCGGGTTCGCGCGCCGAGGCGATCAGCGAAGCTGCGTCCTCCACATCGAGGCCCGGGTTCATCTCCGCTGCTTCGAGAATGACCTCCAAGGAACGCACCGGCTTCGGCAGCTCGGCAAGTGATTCGATTCGGGCGCCGGTGACCTTAAAGACTTCGCTGAATGTTGACACTGCGCTTCTTCCTCTTCAAGCGAGCAAATTGGACTTCGATGGTTCTCAGAGGAGCACTTTGCAATCCCTCTTCCATACTAAACCTGCAGCGGCGAGTTTACCTCGACAAGAAACCGTATTGGCGAGTTTATCCGTCAGCTGACGGACCAAGTGGCGGCGTAAAGCCGCCTGGACATCACGCGGACCCACTTCCCTGCAGCGCACTTGAGATCAGCTAACCACCTTTACTTTCAGTGACATTCAAGGTTCGCGCCGATAAGTTGCTTATTTTTCTATAACATTCAAGGTTCGGAGCGAATTTGCGCGAAGTCAATTTCATATCTCATTTATTTTCAGTATCATTCAGGGTATCACCTAGGTTTTAGTATTCCCCCTTTTTCCCCTAACTTTTCCAGGCGTTTTCTTAACTAACCTGTTTTCAATATCTTGTATGTAAGCTAGTTATGTAGCTAACTATGAAATTCTTGGCTAACACGCTGTGTTTTCATCAACATTCAAGGTTCGCGAATGGTCTCCCCTTTTTTTCACTCTCGCCGCCAGGCATCTTTGATAACCACCCTATTTTCAAAGGCTTACTCCTCTGCCAGGGGGGATCGCCATTCTCTCGATTCTTCGCTAACCCGCTGATTTTTCATCAACATTCAAGGATCGCGAAGGGTTTCCCGGACCTCTTCTCCACGCCTCCAGCCTTTGACCCTGAATCTTCCATCCTCTGCATGAGCGGCGCGCTGTTGTCCTTCCCAAGCTGACGCCGGAATTACGCCCTGCGGATTGCCTAGGTTGGACGGGTTGGAATGGACGGAGGAACGAGGCTTGCGCGCGGACATCACAGCACCCCACAGTAACACCCCTTTAGTGTATCACCCTACGCTACTGTTGTCAAGAGAAATCCACAACAGTTAGAGGCTACAAAATGTCGCTGGGCGACAAGGTAGCCACGGTCAGTGGTTTGTTGACCGTGGGCTTTTGATTATGGGAAAAGCAAGCGCGGACCTGTTTTGCAGATCCCCGGCACTTGGGCGGTGAGAAGAGCCACAGACCTTGAAAACCAGGTCTGCTCTAGCCGGCGCAAAGGCCGTACTGGAAGTCGGTCACTTCTGTTTTTGACCGAGCGTCTTCACCAACCGCTCCACGGCAGGTTTCAAGGCGAGGACATCACGAGTCGCGGCATTCCACACCACGTCCGTGTCAATTTCGAAATATCCGTGCACCAGCACGTTGCGCATGCCTATGATCTCTTGCCATGGGACTTCCGGGGCGAGCGCCCGGACGTCTTCGGGAAGAGCCCTGGCCGCTTCCCCAATAATCTGGAGATGGCGCAGTAACCACCCCTGAACCAATTCATCTTCTTCGAAGGTTTGCTTGTCGTGGTTGGCGTGGCGCTCAATGGCGGCGATGGCCTCCAAGATGTCACGCAGGCGCTCCACCGGGTCCCTCATACGGGAACCGCCTCAGCTAACACCCGCCCGCGAATGCGCGTCTTCAGGCCCTTTTCGGTTACCACATCGACATGGCATCCCATCACAGTTTCAAGTTCCACTTGCAGACCGCCGAGGTCCAACAGTGACCTTTCGGGCTCCATCTCCACCAGGAAATCGATATCGCTCACCGCATCGGCGTCTCCGCGCGCCACTGAGCCGAAAACTCGCACATTGCGCGCGCCGTACTTCGTCGCCACCCGCAAAATCTCTTCGCGCCTCTCTTTCAGCAATACTCCGTGAGCGATCATAAAGCTTCTTCCCTTCCCTTACGCGTGCGACCCGGATTATCGAATCCGTAGCGTAAGCTCAACTTTCCTGGAGTTCCGGAAACCCTTGAGCTTGACGTAGTCGAACCCAGGAAAGACTCTCAGTCACGCCAATGACGAAGTTGCAATACATTATAGCATGGCGCGAATCGGCGGCAGCCGGGGGGACTCGCCTTGAAGGGAATGACCTGCGAGAAGCTGTAAGAAAATCCGATTCGTGATCTGTAGCGGCGCTCGGTGAGCGCCGATCAGGCAAGCCTCGTCACAGACTGTCACTGCGCACGGTCTACAACCCCACTGGATTATCCAGCCAATAGATCGTCAATCCCGAAAGCAACTTGGGATAGAAATCCGTAGATTTCTGCGGCATCGGGCAATCGGCGAGGGCGTTGTCGTGAACGGCTTCGACGGGAGTAGGATTCAACAGGAACGCAATCTGTCCCCTGCCCTTCTCCACCTCTTCGCAGGCAAGAGCCATCTCGCGATAATACGACAAGTTCTTTTCCTCGCGCACGGCTTGCGCATCGATGCCCAGCAGGCGTTCCAGCACCAGGCGGTGCAGCAGGACGACGTCGAGCCGGCGCAGCGTGGGAGCAAGGTCCGCGAGCGCACCGACCAAATCAAAATCCGCACGCAAGCACAGCAGCGCGAGTTTTCCCGGACCCGCATAGGCGCCCATCGCCGGCCGCTCGCGGCCGGGCGCCGCGAGCCGGTCGAGGAATCGCGCCGGCCACTCGCTTGCCGACCCTGTTACCGTGACATCTTCCCAATCGAAAACCGCGCGCGCGTCGGCGGCGAATTTGTACCAGTCGAAGTTCGCCAGGCTGTGCACCAGCCGGTGGGTGGGCAGGATGGTGAGTCCGTCGGTTTCCATGCGCACGAAGGTCATCATCACATATTCCGCGCGGCCGTCCTTGCGGCCCGCTTCCCGGCAGTAGTGGCGATAGGCGAGCGCGGTTTCGTAACGATGATGACCGTCCGCGATCACCAGCCGCTTGTTACTCATGGCCGCCGTCACCCCGGCAATGATCTTGGGCTCGGCAGTGCGCCAGGCGGTGTGCCGCGTGCCGTACTCATCCGTAACCCGCTCCCAGGGCTGCTCTGCCGCGGGCGCCGCCAGCAGGCCCTCAACTACCCCTGCGGGGTCGCTGTAGAGCATGAAAATCTGGCCATAGTGGGCGCGCGTGGCCTTCAGCAATTCCAGGCGATCGGCCTTGGGGCCGGATAGTGTCTCCTCGTGGCGATGCACCACGCGCGCCGAGTAATCTTCCAGGCGCAACAAAGCGATGAAACCACGCCGTTCCTTCCGCAGGCCGCGCTGCCCGGGGACTTCGTATTCCTGGTGATAGGGATAAATGGCGGGCTCGTGTTCAGAGGCCAGCACACCGCTTTGAATCCAGGCCTGGAAATCGCTCGCCGCGCGCACGTAGACGTTGTTGGCGGGGCCGTCGTCGGGCAGCGTGCGTCCGCGAATGATGCGCACCAGGTTGTACGGGCTCAAGCCGTAATAACGCGCCTGCATCTGGGGAGAAATCTTGTCGTAAGGCTGGGTTACCACGGCGCCGAGATCGGGAATTTTCCTCGGGTCGTAATGAAGCGCGCGAAAAGGGAGTATCTCTGCCATGGGCCTCACTTCCGGATAAAATGTGTCCGAAAATTTAAACTATCATACAGCCCGCTGGGCGTCGAGGATTGTGTGCAAACTCCATTTCATCCCGCATGACGTGGTGGCCAATCCAAGCTAGAATACAGGGTTCGTGAATCACCGCTGTCGCCAGCTGCTCGCTGCATGCGCCCTGGCGCTGAGCACACAATCTCTTTCGAAAGGCTGCGCGCATGGATGAACTTCGTTTGGATCCATTTACCCGGCGCTGGGTGATTATGGGAAAGCGTCCGGTCATGCCGGATGTTCACGATGAAAGCGGGGTGTGCCCCTTTTGCCCCGGCCATGAGCATATGACGCCACCCGCCATCCGCGAGTACCGTGACTCCGCCCGCGCGTGGATGATCCGGGTGTTTCACGATCGCGCCCCACTGTTCCACGTCGAAGGGGGCGCGGACCGCCGGGCCGAGGGCATGTTCGACCGCATGAACACCATTGGCGCACATGAAATTGTTGTCGAGACTCCCGTGCACGGCATGACGTTGGCGCAGGTTTCTGAAGAGCACTTTGCGCACCTGCTGGAACTCTTTCGCGACCGCATCCTCGACCTCAAGCAGGACCGCCGCCTCCGTTACGTCTCGCTCTTCAAGGACCAGCATGAGCCCTCTCCGACCCTGCGCGGGCACGCTTATTCTCAGGTGTTGGGATCGCCGGTTTTGCCGCAACTGCTGGAGATTGAACTTCGCTGGAGCCGTGCGCATTTCATGAAGCACGAGCGGTGCATCTATTGTGATGCGTTACAGCAGGAGTTGGGCGAGGAGAAACGCCTGGTAGCTCAAACCCAGGATTTCGTAGCCTTCTGCCCCTTTGGCTCGCGCTGGTCCTATGAGCTCTGGGTGGCCCCGGTTCGCCATTCCTCCTCGTTCGAGAGCGATTTGACGGAACCGGGGCGAGCGGCGTCGCTCGCGTCGTTTCTCAAGTCCTGCCTCCAGCGTGTCGAAAAGCTCTCGCCATCCCTCCACCTGGTCGTCCATACCGAGCCGAATTTGAATGCTTGGAGGCCGACCAACGAGTGGTGGAAAACCGTGCCAGATGATTATCATTGGCACATCGAAATTCAACCGGACGTGGAAGGACGGCGGCGCTTCCTGGGCACCGAGGGTTTCCACTTCAACCCCATTCCGGCGGAGCAGGCCGCATTGGTTTTGCGCGCGCTTGAGCCGGACGTCGAGCCCCTACCCGCGGCCTAAACATGGACAACCCCGTGGCTTCAAACTGGAAACAAGTTCGGCTCCTGGTTTTTGACCTTGACGGTACCCTGGTGGACAGCAAGCAGGACCTGGCCTTGAGCGTCAACGCGATGCGAATGGAGATGGGACTGGCTCCCTTGCCGCTCGATTTAATTGCCTCTTACGTCGGCCATGGCGTCACGCTGTTGGTGCGGCGCTCGCTGGGCACACATGCCACCGGCGAGAATGTGGAGAAAGGGTTAGCATTCTTTCTGGCTTACTACCGCGACCATATGCTCGATCACACGGCGCCCTACCCCGGAGTGGCCGAGGCGCTGGAAAAACTCGCCGGCCATAAGATGGCGGTGTTGACCAACAAACCCGTCAATTTCAGCCGCGAGATGCTGGCCCGGCTCAGGTTCGCACCCTACTTCGCCTACATCTACGGTGGCAACAGCTTTCCACAAAAAAAACCCGATCCCATCGGCTTGCACAAATTGATGGAAGACCTTCAGATTTCCGCCCGCGAGACCCTCATGGTCGGCGATTCTGATACCGACGTGCTCACCGGGCGGAACGCCGGCGTGTGGACGTGTGGCGTAACCTACGGGTTCGGGGCCCACACGCTGCAACAGGTTTCTCCGGATCTGGTCATTGACGATATGCGGGAACTCCCTCCGCTGCTGGACGGCAACCGCCCAGTGTGACGCCGGGAGAGGTTTGGACGATTGGCGGGGCGGAGCAAGCGAGATGGCTTTATGAGCCGGACGCTCCAACGTGTACTAAAACTTTCGCATCCAACGATACAGAGCGCCATATATGCTTGCGCAATGGGCTGTAGCGGTGATCTCCGACCGCCGCCCTGTAGCGTCGATCTCCGATCGACGAATCGGCGGTCGGAGACCGCCGCTACAACTTATGCCGCTCGGCACGAATTCCTATGACCAAGGTAGAGGAAGCGATGGGGCGGACGACGCCCCGTAAATCCGCGATGAAAAAACCCGGCGTTCGGTCACACGTCCGCGCGCTGTGTTTGTGCGCGGGCCTTTGCCTGTTGCCCGGCGTTGCAGGGTTTTCCCAGCAGCCGCCGGTGAAGCTGCCAAAGGAACCGGCGCCGAGTCCTGCGCCTGCGGTGGCGGGCGGCGAGCAGGAACAACCGCTCCCCGGTGATTGGGCTCCGGAGCTGCTTGACGGTATCCTCAGCTCGCCGAATGAGGAGGCGCAATACGGCATGCTGCGCGCGACGTTCGCTGCGGGGCCCGCCATTATTCCCCAGCTCACCGCGGCGCTGAAGGACGATCGCACGGCCGAGTACGCGGCGCAGTCGTTGGCCTTCATCGGGGGGGATCAGGCGCTGCCCATTCTGGAGAAGTTGCTTTCCGATCCCCGCGATCTTAACCTACGGCGCTTTACCTATGGGGCGCTCGCCGAATACGATTCGCCCCAAGCCATCGATTTCCTCCTCGACGTCATCGCTAAATCCGACGACGAACCCGACCGCACGGTGACGGAATGCGCGGTGATTGCTCTTACCGTGCGCACCGATCCGACCCTGCTGCCGCGCCTTCTCGCCTCGGAGAAAAAGCTCCAGGACGTGGTCATTCGCGACGACCTGGACAACGCCCGGGCGGTCATTGAAGAGCGCGCGAAGTACCTGGCGTCGCCGGAAGGGAAGAAATCTGGCGGCTCGATCGAGTCCGCCGTGCGAACCTATTTCATTCCGGCGCTGGAAGCGTTCCCTGCCCCGGAAACCGTGGCCCCCTCTCCCGACAAGAAAAGTGTTGGAAAAGTGCCCCCTGCGCCCTCCCCGGTAAAATCGCCGCCGCTGGTTTCGGTCAATGTCCGCAGCGTCACTCTCTCGCCCGACCAAAACCGCGCCCTGGCGCGGGTGGTCTTCGAGGACGCCACGGCGATGGCGTACTATGATTTCGTTCTGCAAAAACGCTCCGGCAATTGGACGCTCGCCAGCGTCTGGCTGGGGCCGGAGGTGGAAAAGCCGGGATCCGGGGTTCGGGACACGGGACACGGGGCTCCAAACACCGGACTCGAGGTCCCGCATTAAAATGCGAGCGAAACGACGATTTGCGAGGTGCAATGGGCCGTTTCGCAGATGGCCGCAAGTCGGGGGTGAATTTTGGGGGGCCGACCCCGTATCCCGTGGCCCGTATCCCGAATCCCGGATCTTATGAGAAACGTCATCGTTGGAACGGCCGGCCACATTGATCACGGGAAGTCGGCGCTGGTATTGGCTCTCACCGGCACCGACCCCGACCGCTGGGAGGAGGAGAAACGCCGCGGCATCACCATCGATCTGGGCTTCGCTCATCTGGATTTGGGCGGGGATCTTCGCATCGGATTCATCGACGTTCCCGGCCACGAGCGCTTTGTGAAGAACATGCTGGCGGGCGTGGGTGGCATTGATCTGGTCATGTTGATCGTCGCCGGTGACGAGTCCATCAAGCCCCAGACGCGCGAACACTTCGACATCTGCAAGCTGCTGGGAATTCGCCAAGGCCTGATCGCTATCACCAAGTCCGACTTGGTGGAGCGCGAGGTGCTGGATCTGGTGCGCCTGGAGGTGCAGGAATTTGTGGCAGGCTCGTTCCTGGAGGGTGCGCCGATGGTGGCCGTGAGCGCCCGCACCGGCGAAGGGTTGGATGAGCTTAAGAACGAACTGCGGCGGCTGAGCCTGGAAGCGCCTCCCAAACCCGCCGATCTGCCCTTTCGGCTCCCCATTGACCGCTCCTTCGTGATGAAGGGATTTGGAGCGGTGGTCACCGGCACGCTGATCACGGGGACGGTGGAAAAGGAAGCCGAGGTTGAGATTTTCCCTTTAGGAAAGCGCGCGCGCGTCCGCGGCATCGAGGTCTACAACGCCCCCGCCGACTGCGCCACCGCGGGCCAACGAACGGCTCTGAACCTGGCGGGCACGGAGGCCCGGCAGATTACACGCGGCATGGTGCTGGCCGCCCCCGGCCTGTTCGAGCCCACTTCATCCCTGGATTGCTCCCTGAACCTTTTGCCCAGCGCCCGGCCCCTCAAAAACCATGCGCAGGTGCATTTCCACTGCGGGACGGCGGAGATGCTGGCGCGGGTCGTGCTGCTGGAAGGCAAAGAAATGAAACCGGGAGCAACAGGCTTCGTGCAGCTTCGCCTGTCCGCGCCCGGCCTGTTTGTGCCCGGCGACCGCTTCATCATCCGGCAATTTTCGCCCGTCACCACGATCGGCGGCGGCGGCGTCCTCGACAATGCTCCGCCCAAGCACCGCGCCGGCGATCCCGCCACGCTCGAATCTCTGCGCGTATTGGAACGCGGAAAACCTGAAGCGCGGCTCGAACTCCTGGCGCAGCGGGCGGGCGGAGCTACCCCCTCGGCTCTGGCTGCCCGCACGGGCTGGAAACCTGCGGACGTTCTCCAAGTGGCAAAATCCCTCGAAACCCAAAAGCGCCTGGTGCTCCTCGGGCACCCACCCAGCCTGCTTGTCGACGCGGCGCACTTCGACCGATTGGCAAAGCTCCTCCTGGAGGTGCTCCAAAAGTATCATGCGGCAAATCCTCTGGTGGCCGGGCTGCCCAAGGAGGAGTTGCGGGCTAAGCTGGGCGCGCGTGGTGCGGCCCACTCTATCCCCTCGCCGGCGCTGCTCAACGCTCTGCTGCAATCCCTGATCGTGTTAGGCAAAATCGACGTGCAAGGCGAGACGGTACGCTTGGGCGGCCGGACCATTCAACTGTCCTCGGAGGAAGTTGCGGCACGCGATCAAATCGCCGCCGCCTTTGAAAAGGCTGGCCTGGCCGTGCCCACCGCACGGGAAGTGCTGGCAAACCTGCGCCTCGACCAGGCGCGCGCCGAAAAATTACTGAGGATGCTCTTGAAGGATAACGTCCTGCACAAAGTTACGGAGGATCTCATCTTCCACGCGTCGGCGCTGCGCGAGCTTCGCGATATCCTGGCGCGCCGCAAAGCACAGAACAACCGCCTGGGTGTAACGGATTTTAAGGAACTGACCGGGCTTTCCCGCAAATATGCTATCCCGCTGCTCGAATACCTTGATCGTGAGCGCGTGACGCGCCGCGAAGGCGATGTGAGAATTATTCTTTGAGAAAAGCCAGGAGTCAGGAGTCTGAATTTACCAAATGGTGAAGTTTCCCATCTTCTGGCTCCTGGCTCCTAACTCCTATCCCCCCACGTCTTGAGAATTTCATAGAGCAGAGAAACCGGAAGGCCGACTACATTGAAATAACAGCCGGATATGTGGGTCACGAACTTTGAGGCCAACCCTTGAATGGCATAAGCGCCGGCTTTGTCAAAGGGCTCTTGGCTGGCCACGTAGGCGTGGATTTCATCTTCGTTGAGCTCGCGAAACGTCACAAAAGTGGTTTCGTGTTTGAGCGCTGCAATCTGGTCTGGCGCCCTTATCAAGCAGATCGCCGTGATCACCTCGTGCGTCTGGCCGGAGAGCAAGCGAAGCATCCGGGTGGCATCAAAGGGCCCGCCGGGCTTCCCGAGAATCAAACCGCCGGTCGTAACAATCGTGTCCGCACCCAAAACCAGGCTGCCGGAGGGCGAGCGGGCGGCGCCAGCCAGCGCCTTGGCACGCGCAACGCGGCGGGCGTAATCTGCCGGAAGTTCTCCCGGAATGGGCGGGTCCTCTTGAATGCCACTGGGGACAACCTCAAACTCGAAGCCGGCGTTGCGCAACAATTCGATTCGACGTGGGGAATTGGAAGCGAGAAGTAACTTCATGCATGTGGTATTATAAAAATGTCACTGGCCCATCTCAAGCCATTTCCGCGCTGGCGCGCTGTGTGCTAGACTGACGAATTCTTTGGGCTCGCGAGCCTGCGTTAGGGAACTCCGACCGTGGATGAAATCGGAAAAATTCTACCTTCCCTGTTTAGGAAACAGATCCGCCGCGCGGAGCCACACCTGCTTGATATCCTGCTTCCGCTGTGGCCGCGCATCGCGGGCAAGACCATGGCGAAACATTCGCAGCCTGCCTTCTTTGCGTCCGGTGTTTTGACCCTCGCCACGGACTGCGCCACGTGGGGCACACAGCTCCGGCAGATGACCGAGGAGATCCGTGCCGAGATTAATGGCTTTCTGGGACAACCGATTGTAAAAAAGTTGCGCATCAAGACAGTGACTCAACCCGACCTGTTTTCTCTCCCACGACCATCGCGCCCGACCGCCCTGCCCGCCCCGGCCCTGGTGGAACACGCGATGGACACGGGTGCGATAGCTGATCCGGAGATTGTCTCAGCGCTGGCAACTTCTTATGCCAAGTATTTTAATCGCCCTCGGAGATAGTTAAACGCATGGCTTTTACCGAAAAGGATGTTCGCTACGTGGCCGACCTCGCTCACCTGGAACTTACTGAGGAAGAGGTGAAGAAATATCTTCCCCAGCTCGATTCCATTTTGCAGTACGTTCAAAAGCTGAACGAGCTGGACACCTCGGCGATCGAGCCCATGGCCCAGGTTACGTATCCTGGTTCGGAGAATGCTTCCTTCCGGGCGGACCAGGCGCACCGGAACTTTTCCCAGGACGAGGCGCTGGCCAACGCTCCGGAGTCGGGCAGTGGTTGTTTTAAAGTGCCGCGGGTCATCGAGCGGGAGGAATGACTCCAATTTGGATTTTAGATTTTGGATTTTGGAGTATTGGGGGCAGCGGCTCGCCCTCTTCCCTTCTGGGATCCCAAAGCTAAAATCCAAAAGCGTAAATACCGAAAATGGACTTCACCACTCTAACCATCAGCCAAATACATGAGCTTCTTAAGAGCCGGCAGGCGACGGCTGTCGAAATCGCCCAGTCCCACTTGGCGCGCATCGAGCAGAAGGACAAGGAAGTGCGTGCCTACCTCCACTTGTGCCCCGGGCGCGCCCTCGCGCAGGCGAAGAGAGTGGACAAGGCGATTGCCGCCGGCGAAGCGCTTGCCCCCCTGACCGGCGTGCCGGTGGCAGTTAAGGACGTTATCCTGACGCGTGGAACCCGCACCACGTGTGCGTCGCGCATCCTGGAGAATTTCGTCGCGCCTTACGACGCCACTGCTGTCGAAAGGCTGGAGCGCGCGGGGGCCGTCATCCTCGGCAAGACGAATTGCGACGAATTCGCCATGGGCTCGTCGACGGAAAACTCCAGTTTCTATCCGACCCACAACCCTCGCGATTTGACTCGCGTGCCGGGCGGATCAAGCGGTGGTTCGGCCGCCGCTGTTGCCGCGAATTTTGCGACCGTGGCGCTGGGGTCGGACACCGGAGGGTCGATCCGTCAACCCTCGGCGTTCTGCGACATCGTCGGAATGATGGGGACTTACGGCCGAGTCTCCCGCTATGGTTTGGTGGCGTTCGCCTCCTCGCTCGACCACATCGGACCGTTTGGACGCTCCGTGCGCGACGTGGCGCTGGTGTTGCAAACCATCGCCGGGCGCGACCCCCTGGATTCCACTTGTGCGGCACTGCCCGTGGACGACTACGTTGGTGCGCTCACCGGCGACATCCGGAGAATTCGCGTCGGGGTTCCGACGGAGTACCTCAAGGGATTGAGCCCCGAAATCGGCGACAACATCCAAAAGGGCATCGGCCTGTTCAGCAAGCTCGGTTGCGAAATCGTGCCCATCAGCTTGCCACATACCGACTATGCCATCGGATGCTATTACATCATCTGCACGGCCGAAGCCAGCTCAAACCTCGCTCGCTACGATGGGGTGCGTTATGGATTCCGGTCCCCCCAACACGACGATTTGCAGGAAATGTACCGAAAATCTCGCAACCTCGGCTTCGGGGCGGAAGTGAAGCGCCGCATCATGCTGGGAACCTATGTATTAAGTACCGGGTATTATGATGCATACTATTTGAAGGCCCAGAAAGTACGCACGCTTATCACCCGCGATTTCGTCGAGGCGTTTGACGAGGTCGACGTCATTGTCACCCCCACGTCTCCCATTCCGCCCTTCAAGCTCGGCGAACGGATGGACGACCCTCTCCAGATGTACCTTGCCGACATCTACACGGTCACCGCCAGCCTGGCCGGCATCCCCGGAATCAGCGTCCCCTGCGGCAAGACCCCCAACGAACCATGCCTTCCGGTGGGCATGCAAATCCTCGCCAAACACTTCGACGAAGCACGCCTGCTGCGAGTGGCCGACGCGTATGAAAAGGCCGGGGGATTCCAAATTAGCTAGATAAGACTGGTTAGGAAACCTGCGGACGTGACGTGAAAGAGAAGCCTCGCGAAGGGAAAAGCCCAGACCCGGCAAAGCCTGAAAATAGATATGGCCAGCGGTCGGTCATCAGTTTTTTCAACTGACAACTGACCACTGGCCACTGACAAGTCTTACTGCGTTCTCGCCTCGTCCTCGTCCGCCAATTCCGCTCCCGCCGCTGGGGCAGGAGTGGCGGTGATGGCCACTTCCGCCAGCGTGGTGACTTCCGGCTGCGGCGGCTCGGCTTCAGTGAGCAGCTTGAAATTGCGGTAGAATTCCAGGCCCGTGCCCGCCGGAATCAGCCGGCCCATGATGACGTTTTCCTTCAAGCCGCGAAGGTGGTCCACGGCGCCGCGAATCGAGGCTTCCGTGAGGACGCGCGTGGTCTCCTGGAACGACGCGGCCGAGATGAAGGAATCGGTAGCCAGCGACGCCTTGGTGATTCCGAGTAGCAATGCCCGCCCCGTGGCCGGCTTGCCGCCCTTGGCCTTGGCGCGGTCGTTCTCCTCGCGGAATTTGAACTTGTCCACCTGCTCGTCAAGCAGGAATTCCGTGTCGCCCACGTCTTCAACCTTTATCCAACGCATCATCTGTCGCGCGATCACTTCGATGTGCTTGTCATTGATATTGACGCCTTGCAGCCGGTAAACTTCCTGGATTTCATCCACGAGATACTTCTGAAGTTCCTTCTCGCCCAGGACCAACAGAATATCGTGCGGGTTGCGCGGGCCATCCATGAGGGGTTCACCCGCCTTGACGCGTTCACCTTCCTGCACGGAAACGTGCACGCCGCTGGGAAGCAAATATTCCTTGGTCTCGCCCTTATCCGGAACCACCAGAATCTTGCGCTGGCGTTTGACAACCTCCGCATAACGAACCACGCCGTCGATTTCGGTAATGACCGCAGGCTCGTGTGGCTTGCGTGCCTCGAAGAGCTCGACCACGCGCGGCAGACCGCCGGTGATGTCCTTGGTCTTGGTGGTTTCCCGCGGGATCTTGGCCAGCACATCGCCCGGGCTCACTTCGTCGCCCTCTTGAACCATCAGGTGGGCGCGCCCAGGCATCAAGTATTTCTTGGTTCCCTTCTTCTCGTTGCGGATGACCATTTGCGGCTGATATTTCTCTTCAAAGTCCGGTTTCACGACCAATTGCGACAAGCCGGTGACTTCATCCACCTGCTCCTGCACGGTGACTCCGGCCTCGAGGTCCTTGAACTGTACGGTCCCGGCGACTTCCGTGAGGATCGAAAACGTGTAAGGGTCCCATTCGACAACGTTATCGCCCATCTTCACGGGGGCGCCGTCCGCCACCTTGATGCGGGCTCCGTACACCACCGCATAGCGCTCGCGCTCGCGGCCTTTATCGTCCACGATGGCCACCGCGCCATTGCGATTCATAACCACGTGCGCGCCTTCGCGGTTCATGACCGTCTGGATACTGTGGTACTTCAGGAAGCCGGGGTTTTTTGCCTCCAGAGTGCTCTGCTCGGAAATACGGCTGGCCGTTCCGCCGATGTGGAAGGTCCGCATGGTAAGCTGCGTGCCCGGCTCGCCGATGGATTGCGCGGCAATCACTCCCACCGCCTCGCCCATTTCCACCACTCGCCCGGTGGCCAGGTTGCGCCCGTAGCACCGCACGCAAACGCCGCGCCGCGACTCACAAGTCAACACGGAGCGAATCTTCACGCGCTCGATGCCGGCCGCCTGGATGGCCGCCGCCAGGTCCTCGTTAATCTCCTGGTTGACATCTACAATCACATTGCCTTCGTAGTCTTTAATCTTCTCAAGTGAAACTCGTCCCACGATGCGGTCGCGGAGCGGTTCCACCACCTCCCCGGCCTCCACGATCGGCTCCACGTAGATTCCGTCCAGCGTGCCACAATCGAACTCAGAAATGATCACATCCTGCGCCACGTCCACCAGCCGGCGGGTGAGGTAGCCGGAGTCGGCGGTCTTGAGCGCCGTATCCGCCAAGCCTTTGCGCGCGCCATGGGTGGAAATGAAGTACTGCAACACGTTCAGACCTTCGCGGAAATTCGCGGTGATGGGGGTCTCGATAATTTCCCCGGAGGGCTTGGCCATAAGGCCGCGCATGCCGGAAAGCTGGCGGATTTGCTGTTTCGAACCGCGGGCGCCGGAGTCCGCCATGATGTAAATGGGATTCATTTGGCCGGTGGTGTCTTGCTTCTCCATCACCTGGAACATTTCGTTGGCCACATCGTCCGTAACGTTCGACCAGATCGCGATCACCTTGTTGTAACGCTCGCCATGGGTGATGGCCCCTTCCTGGTACTGCTTTTCAACTTCAATAACTTCCTTTTCCGCATTGCTCACCAAGGCTGCCTTGCTTTGCGGCACCACCAGGTCGTCGATGCCGATGGAAATTCCCGCCTTAGTGGCGTACAGGAAGCCCAGCGTCTTAATGCCGTCCAGCATCGCCACCGTGGTTTCGAGGCCGAAGCGCAGGTAGCAGTAATTCACCAGCGCGCCCAAGCCCTTCTTCCGAAGGAGCCCATTGACAAACGGCATTAAGGGTAGACCCATCGTCCGATCCTTGGGCAAGTGGTCATTGAAGATGACCCGGCCAACGGTTGTGTTGATAAATTGCTTCCTTACGGTGATGGGCTCCGTGTGGAGAACGTCCTGGTTATCATAGGCCGTGGTCAGGTCGATCACGCGCCCGGTGTAACGCAGGCGAATGGGGGTCAGGGTTTCAACCTCGCCCGCCTCCAGGGCCAGAATAACCTCGTCCGAGTTGGCAAATGCGCGGCCATCGCCCTTGGCCCCGCGCTTATCCTTGGTGAGGTAGTAGACACCCAGCACGATGTCTTGGGTGGGGACGGCGAGCGGCTGTCCATTGGCCGGCGAAAGAATGTTCTGCGAGGATAGCATCAGCACCGACGCCTCGATTTGGGCTTCCGGTGAAAGCGGGATGTGCACGGCCATCTGGTCGCCGTCAAAATCGGCGTTGAACGCCGTGCAAACCAGGGGGTGGATCTTGATGGCCTTGCCCTCCACCAGCACCGGCTCGAAGGCTTGGATGCCCAACCGGTGCAGCGTGGGAGCGCGGTTCAGAAGCACCGGATGGTCCTTGATGACTTCTTCAAGGATGTCCCAAACCACCGATTCCTGGCGTTCCACCATTTCTTTCGCGGCTTTGATGGTGGTGCAGTGGCCCGCCTGTTCCAGGCGGTGATAGATGAAGGGCTTGAAGAGCTCGAGCGCCATCTTCTTGGGCAAACCACATTGATGCAGTTTCTGCTCCGGCCCCACAACGATCACGGAGCGGCCGGAGTAATCGACGCGTTTTCCCAGGAGGTTCTGGCGGAAGCGTCCCTGCTTGCCTTTCAGCGTATCCGACAGGGACTTGAGCGGGCGGTTGTTGGCTCCGCGCAGCACGCGGCCCCGGCGGCCGTTGTCAAACAACGCGTCCACTGCCTCCTGCAACATGCGCTTTTCGTTGCGCACGATCACATCCGGCGCGTGCAGCTCAATCAGCTTCTTGAGCCGGTTATTGCGATTGATGACGCGGCGATAGAGGTCATTCAAATCAGAAGTCGCAAAGCGGCCGCCATCGAGGGGTACCAGGGGCCGCAGTTCGGGCGGGATCACCGGGATCACGTCAAGAATCATCCACTCCGGTTTATTCCCCGACTTGCGAAACGCTTCCAGCACTTTGAGCCGCTTGGCATACTTCACCCGCTTCTGCTGCGACGGGTCACTCTTCATTTTCTCGCGCAACTCTTCCGCCAGCGTTTCAATATCAACCTGCTTCAGCAGTTCCTTAATGGCTTCCGCTCCCATCACTGCGCGGAATTTGCCGGGGAAATCCTGTTGAAGTTGCCGGTAGCGCTCTTCCGTCAGCATCTCTTTCTCTTTGAGGGGAGCATCACCGGGATCGACGACCACGTAATTTTCAAAATACAGGACGCGCTCGAGGTCGCGGAGTGAGATATCCAGCAGGTGGCCGATACGGCTGGGGAGGCCCTTGAAGAACCAGACATGCGAGCAAGGGGAAGCCAGCTCGATGTGCCCCATGCGCTCGCGGCGAACCTTGGAAAGGGTCACCTCAACGCCGCATTTGTCGCAGATCACGCCGCGGTGCTTCATGCGCTTGTACTTACCGCACAAGCATTCCCAGTCGGTGACCGGGCCAAAAATGCGGGCACAAAACAGGCCATCCCGCTCCGGCTTGAAGGTGCGGTAATTGATGGTCTCCGGCTTGGTCACTTCACCATGCGACCAGGACCGGATCTTCTCCGGCGACGCCAAGCTGATGCGGATGGCGTCAAATTCACCGATCAGGCTTACTCGATCATAAGGGCTGCTGCGGAACAAGGTTTTCCTCCTTGGTTACTGGCACACCGACCGCGAAACTCGAATCCGAAACTCGTCGTCTGGACAAGTCAAACGAGGCGCCATTTGCCACTCCTCAAATCGAATTTCGAGTTTCGAATTTCGAGTTTCGAAGCTTACTCAGCGCCCACCGGCGCGAGTTGTTCCTTGGGCTTCTTGATTAATTCCACGTCGAGGCAGAGGCTCTGCAACTCCCGCACCAGTACGTTGAACGACTCCGGCACGCCGGGTTCAATGGCGGCCTCGCCTTTGACGATGGCTTCATAGATTTTGGCGCGCCCGTAAACATCGTCGGATTTTGCCGTGAGCAGTTCCTGTAGAATGTATGCCGCGCCATAAGCTTCCAGGGCCCACACTTCCATTTCGCCGAAGCGCTGGCCGCCAAACTGGGCCTTGCCTCCCAAAGGTTGCTGCGTAATGAGGGAGTAGGGCCCGATCGACCGAGCGTGGATCTTGTCGTCGACCAGGTGGGAGAGCTTAAGCATGTAAATGTAGCCGACTGTAACCGGCTGTTCGAACTTCTCCCCGGTCATCCCGTCGTAGAGATTGATCTTGCCGGAAATAGGCAGGCCAGCCTTTTCCAGGAATTCCTTGATTTCCCGTTCTGTCGCGCCGTCGAACACGGGGGTGGCGAAGGCGACTCCATTCAGTAACGTGCGGGCCTGATCGAGAACCTGTTGGTCATCCATGGTGTCCAACGCCGCCACCAGGGGGTTATTGCGGAAAAGGCTCTTCAACTCTTTGCGCAGCAGTTCGGCGCGAGTTTCCAGGGAAAGGAGTTGGCGAATCTTGGTGCCCAATTCCCGCGCCGCCCAGCCGAGGTGCGTCTCCAGGATCTGGCCCACATTCATGCGCGAGGGGACGCCCAGAGGATTCAGCACCACTTCCACCGGAGTTCCATCCGGCATGTAGGGCATGTCCTCCTCGGGAAGGATGCGGGCGATCACGCCTTTGTTGCCGTGCCGGCCGGCCATCTTATCGCCGACGGAGAGTTTGCGCTTCATGGCGATATAGACCTTGACCAGCTTGATGACTCCGGGCGGAAGTTCGTCGCCCTTCTTCAGCTTTTGAATCTTCTCGTCGGTGATCTTGCGCAGAATATCGATCTGCCGCGAAGTCATCTCTTCGACCT
>JBEKNU010000148.1:0-17671 GCA_049522495.1 Terriglobia bacterium | reverse complement strand
CGGCGCCTCGCAATTCTTCCGGGCTCCATTTCCCCATCATGATTCCTGTGGGCGAGTGACTGTTCGGGCCCAGCAGCAGGTGGCCGATTTCGTGGGCGATTACACACGCCAGGATATCCCCGGACATGGCGTTGCCCTTGGGGTCGGCAGCCTTGCTCCAATGATACGAAACCGTGGCCGAGTTTCCCCATGCGAAACCCATGGTGGAATCGGCGGTTGCTCCCGGCCCAGCCTTGATCCGGGAAACAATCCGCACGTCGAGCCTGGGGGAACCCGCCGGCAGGCCACAGCTCGAGTCCACCAGGCTTTGTGGGGAATCCGTTGTCAGGTTGCACCAGCGCATCGTCAGGCCAACTTTGCCGAAGATAAAATCCGCCTGCTTTTCCGCCGCGATCAATGTGCCTCGCCCCACGTGGGCATAGTCATAAACGCGCACGGTAATCCCAAGTTCCCCTTCGCCTTCGCTTCCGGATGCCGCAGCGAACCCCGTCGCGCTCCCCATCAGGAGGATCGCTAAACCTAGCAATCTCCCGAGCCCCCAATTCCCAATCCCGAACCCCGAACCCTTGGTCCCGAATCTCCAATCCCTAGTCCCCAATCCCTTTCTCTCCATGGCGCCACCTCCGCGGCTTGCGTGATGGCGCGCAGTTTGGGGTTGGGGAGTAGCTACCTCAATGCCCTGAGGGGCATCGCCTCCACATCCCTTTGTCGCGAGTTAGCTTGTTGGGAAAAAAGGGGTTACAGCGGAACGTCCTCTATCGAAAGATGCTTGGTATTCATGTTTTGCGGTGGTAGACTCTGGCCCACGCCGGGAGGCGGACCATGTCCGACCCTATGCTCGTCTCCCCCATCGTTCGCTTCGGGGCCTTCGAGGTTGACCTTCGCTCCGCCGCGTTGCGCAAGCACGGTCTGAAGCTCAAAATCCAGGAACAACCGTTTCAAGTCCTGGCGATGCTGCTCGAGCATCCCGGCCAGACCGTCACGCGCGAGGAATTGCACAAGAAGCTCTGGCCCGCCGATACGTTCGTGGATTTCGAGCACGGCCTGAACGCCGCCATCAACAAGCTGCGTGAGGCGCTGGGCGATTCGGCGGACAATCCGCGTTTTGTTGAAACGTTGCACCGCCGGGGTTATCGCTTCATCGCGCCGGTGGAAACGATGGGGGCGCAAGTCGGTGCGCCCGCTGTAGCGCCGGTGTCTCCGGTTTCAGGAGTCCGATGCACTCCACCGGAGTCCTCAAATCGGACCCCACCGGCGATGCCTGTAGCGGCGATGTTCCCATCGCCGACGGTGGGGGCGGTTCGCGAACCGCCCCTACGAAAACGTTGGAAGGTTGTTGTTCCCTCCGCCGTGATCCTAATCGCTGCTGCCATTGGGGGAACGTTGTATTTCCGCTCGCGCCAGACCACGACCCGCCTGACCGACAAGGACACCATTGTCCTTTCCGATTTCACCAATAAGACGGGTGACAGCGTATTTGACGACACGCTGAAACAGGGTCTCTCCGTACAGCTTGAGCAAACCCCTTTTCTCGACCTGCTTTCCGAGGACAAGGTCAATGCGACATTGAAGTTGATGGGGCGTCCCGCCGGTGACCGGTTGACGCCGGAGGTCACCCGCGAGGTCTGCGAGCGCACGGGCAGCACGGCCATGCTGACGGGCTCGATTGCCGCGATGGGCAGCCAGTACGTGATTGGCCTGAAGGCGGTGAACTGCAACACGGGGGATGTGCTGGCGGAAGCGCAGGAGCAGGCGGCGGGCAAGGAAACGGTGCTCAAGGCTCTGGACGCGGCGGCAATCAGTTTGCGGGGCAAGCTGGGCGAGTCGCTCGGCTCGGTGCAGAAATACGCCACGCCGCTGGAGGAAGCGACCACTCCATCCCTGGAGGCGCTGAAAGCCTACAGCCTGGGAGTAAAGACGGCCCAGACGAAAGGGTTCAAAGCTGCGCTGCCCTTCTTCCAGCGAGCGGTGGACATTGATCCGAATTTTGCCATGGCTTACGCCTGGATGTCGGTTGTCGTGGGCCGATGGGAATTAGAGCGGAAGGCCGAGATGGCACGCAAGGCTTACGATCTGCGGGAGAAGGTAAGCGAACGGGAACGGTTCTTCATCGCAGGAGCCTACTACTCTATGGGAAGGATGGAGGGGCAGAAGGCGGTGCAGACCTTCGAACTGTGGCAGCAGACTTACCCAAGAGACCACGCGCCTTACAGAAGCCTGGGGAGTGGTTTCATCTTCCAGGGAAATTGGGAAAAGGCCTTGGAGGAATTTCGAGAGGAGTTGCGCCTGGAGCCAGATAATGTGCGCAACTATGTCGACCTCGGCAACGTCTACAGGGCCCTCGACCGGTTGGATGAAGCGGAGGCGGTGAACAAGCAGGCGGAGGAGCGCAAGCTGGAGAGCGAGAACCTTCTCTGGAACCGCTACCAGTTGGCGTTTCTGAAAGGCAATGCGGCGCAGATGGCGCAGTTCGTCTCAGCCGCCATGGGCAAGCCGGGCTATGAAGACCGTTTGCTGGCCGCGCAAGCGGACACGGAACGTTGGTACGGGAAGCTGAAGAACGCGCATGAGCTGACCAGGCGGGCGATGGATTCAGCCCTGCACAACGACGCCCAAGAGGGTGCCGCAGCCTATCAGGCATTCGCAGCGGTGGATGAGGTGGAAGCGGGATACCCGGAGCAGGGGCGTGCCGACGCCAAGGCGGCGTTGAAGCTGGCCTCCAACTGGCGGGTGGAGACCTTGGCGGCGCTGGCCCTGGCGCGGGCAGGCGATACGGCAGGGGCAGAGAAGTTGGCCGGCGAGATCGATAAGCCCGGCACGCAGGACACCGCGATCCAGATTTATTGGCTGCCCTCAATCCGGGCGGCGGTCGCCCTGGAACGTAAGGGCCCGAATCGGGCAATCGAAGTATTAAAGGGGGCGCCCACCATCGAAATTGGCGTGCGCCCCCCTTATTTGCGTGGGGAAGCCTATCTCATGCTGCACGACGGCAAGGCGGCGGCAGCGCAATTTCAGAGTTTCATCGACCACCCGGGAGTGGTGTACAACACTCCCTGGGGCGCACTGGCTCGCCTCGGATTGGCGCGCGCTTACGCCCTGCAAGGCGACAAGGCCAAAGCCCGCGCCGCCTATCAAAACTTCCTCACCCTCTGGAAAGACGCCGACCCCGACATCCCCATCCTGAAGGAAGCCAAGGCGGAGTACGCAAAGTTGCAGTAATTCGAGCCCTCAAGCTTGAAAGCAGATGGATACTCAACCATTCGCCCGCCATTGAGATCAGAGGACTTTCAGCCGCGGCGACCCCTATACCGCGCGATGTGGGATTTTATTTCCCGCCGCGTCGCGAGCCTTCCAGGCATTGGCGACGTCACCCATAACCACCAGGACGTCGCCGCTCGCCATGACCGTGTCGTCGCGGGGGTTGAATTTCATGTCTCCTTCGGGCTTGCGGATGGCCAAAGGCAGAAGTTCGTAACGCCCGTGCAGATTCATTTCCTTCAGCTTTTTCCCAATCCAGGGCGACCCCTCGACGACGGCGATTTCCTCCACCCGCAGCGTTCCCGATTGGTCGCGGAGCATCAGGTCCAGGAAGCTGACCACGCCCGGCCGGATCAGTTCCGAAGCCAGGCGCAAGCCACCGATCATATTCGGAGAAATCGCGGCGTTGGCGCCGTGACGCAGGAGTTTATCCACCATGTGAGCTTCCGCACAGCGAGCCACGATGCGGAGATTGGGATTCAAGAGGCGCGCCGTTACCGTGGTCAGCAGGTTGTCCTTGTCCTCGGGCAGGACGGTAGCCAGACCGCGTGCTTGTTGGATGCGCGCGGCCGTCAGAACTTCCTCGTCCCCCCCTTCCCCTTTGAGGACGGGAACCTCGCCGAGTTGGCCGATTCTCTCCAGGCGCCCTTCGTCGTGATCGATCACCACAAAGACGTTGCCGGTCTTCAGGAGCTCTTTCACCAGGTACGTGCCGGTCTCGCCGGCGCCGCAGATAATAAGGTGGTCGTGCATGTCCCGGATCATTTTCTGCATCTTGCGTCTCCAAAAAATGTGGTTGAGTTCGCCTTCCACGATGAAGGCGGTCGAGACGGAAAAAGTGTAGAGCATGATGCCGATGCCGATGAGGATGAAGAAGATGTTGAAGAGCCGCAGCGCCGGGTTGGATTGGGTATTAACAATTTCAGTGTATCCCACCGTCGTGATCGTGATCACGGCCATGTAAATAGCATCCAGCAGCGTGACCTCCGGCCCGCCAAACCACATGTAAACCGCCACGGCCGACAGCACCACGACAACCAGCAGCAACAGCGAGAGCACGAATTGTTTTCTCAGACCCACAGAACCCTCTCGGCGCAGGCCGACGCACTCAATCCGCCTGCCCACCAGTTGGCGCTATCTTAGCACAGGCGGGGGAAGGGCAAAGGTGTCAGGGGTCTGAGGGCAGGGGTTAGGGGTTAAGTCTAGGTGCTGGGTGAAGAATAAAGGGTAAAGGGTAAAGGATAAAGGACAAGAATTGTGGCACTCTTTGTTTAACCTTTACCCTTTCCGCCCTGACACCTGGCACCTGATACCTGACACCTGCGCACTATTTCCCCACGAGCTGGCGATGCCGCTCCCGCAGATAATGGTCCGTCATCCCGGCGATGTAGTCGCAAACGACGCGGTGCACGGGCTCCTGCTGCGACTCCGCGAAGTAGAAAGCAGGAAGGCTTTGCGGGCGTTTCAGGTAGTATGCAAAGAGGCTGCGAATGCAGCCGGTGAGCCGCTTTCGCTCGGCGTTGAGATCTTGATGTGAGTAGAGGCGAGCATAGAGAAATTCCTTCACCCTCTGATTCTCTCGCGTCATTTGCCGCCCCAGCGCCACCAGACGGGTGCGGCAAGCGCGTACCTGCCCGAGCGATTGGATGCGCTTCCCCGCCAGGCGCCGGCGCGTGGATTCAATCAGGTCGGTCACCAGCGCGTCCAACAGCCGCTTGAGAGTCTCATTGAACTTGAGCTTTTCCTTCGCCGCCGGATATTGCTTATCCATCGCCCGGTAGATCCGATCAAAAAGGGGCAAGCCCTCGCGTAGGAACGGCAGGGTCAGGAGTTTGGCTTCGTAGCCGTCGTCGAGATCGGCGCAGTTGTAAGCAATTTCGTCGGCGACGTCGATGAGCTGCGCTTCCAGCGGTGGGCGCTCTCTCAACCGGTATTCCGCCAGCTCCGGGTAGGCCGACGGAGTGTAATCGCGCGAGTGCTTGATGATCCCCTCCCGCACTTCGAAGGTCAGGTTGAGGCCCCGGAACGCTGCATATTTCTGCTCAAAGGACTCGACGATGCGCAAGGCGTGCAGGTTGTGATCGAACCGATCGTGGTGCTGTCGCATCAACCGGTCGAGTTCGGACTCCCCGGAGTGGCCGCCCGGGGGGTGTCCCACGTCGTGCACCAACGCCAACGCCTCCACCAGGTCCGTGTTCAGACCCAGCGCCTTCCCCACCGTGCGACTGATCTGCGCCACTTCCAGCGTGTGCGTCAGGCGATTGCGGAAGTGATCGGAATATCGCCGGGTGAACACCTGCGTCTTGTTCTCCAGGCGGCGGAAAGCGCGCGAGTGGATAATGCGATCGCGATCGCGCTCGTAATCGTTGCGGTAAGGGTGCGCGGGCTCAGCATAGCGCCGGCCTTGCGACTCTTCCACCCGCATGGCGTACGGTGCGAGTTGGCGGCCAACCTTGCGGCGCATAGTTCCTTGCGGACAGTCTCCCCGAAGGCGAATATAGCACAGTAGATTGGCGAAACGGGTTACGGTTGCAAAACCCGGCCCGGCATGTGATGATGAGCCGGGTTTGGGCTGGCCAGAGAGCCGTTCAGCGCTAAGCTCGGCTCTGGTATAATCATCCCTCAATGACGCCATGGAAGAGACAGACGATTCTCAAGATCTTATCGTAACGGGCTGGCAGTCGAAATCATCCAAGTGGGTGGCTCGAACTGCCGTCCGCGATACGCTGGTTTGCCTGCTGGCCGGGGGCGAAGGGGAACGCCTGCACCCGCTGACGCGGGACCGGGCCAAGCCCGCCGTGCCCTTCGGTGGCCTTTACCGTATCGTCGATATTACGCTTTCCAATTGCCTCAATTCCGACCTGCGTCACATCTATGTTCTAACGCAATACAAGGCGCTTTCCCTGAACCGGCACATTCGGGAAGGCTGGAACATTCTGGGGAATGAAATCGGAGAATTCGTAACGGTCCTGCCGCCCATGAAGCGCGTGGGACCACAGTGGTACCAAGGAACCGCCGACGCCATCTATCAGAACCTCTATTCGATCGGCAGCGAGCCCTGCAAGTATGTTCTGATCCTGGCCGGCGACCACGTTTACAAAATGAATTACCAACTGATGCTCAGGCAGCACGTGGCGTCTGGCGCGGGTGTGACCGTGGGCACCATTGAATTCGACCGGTCGGATGCCTCGCGGTTCGGCGTGTGTGAGATCGATTCCGTCGGGCGCATCGTGGGCTGGCAGGAGAAACCCGCCGATCCCAAGCCTTCCGCGCACGACCCCGACAAGAGCCATGTGTCGATGGGCATCTACTGCTTCAACCGCGAACTGCTGATCGAGGCGTTGCTGGCCGACGCCGACGACCACACATCGCAGCATGACTTCGGGAAAAATGTGATCCCCAGGCTGATCGAGAAGGGCTGCGTCTACTCCTTCAATTTCATCGACGAAAACAAAAAGGAAGCGTCCTACTGGCGGGACATCGGAACCATTGAGGCATACTACGAAGCCAACATGGACCTGGTCTCGGTTTCGCCGGTGTTCAACCTCTACGACTCCGTGTGGCCCATCCGCACTTACCAGCGGCAGTACCCGCCCGCCAAATTCGTTTTTGCCCAGGAGGGTCGGCGCATGGGAATCGCCGTGGATTCCATCGTCTCCATGGGTTCCATCATCTCCGGCGGGCGTGTGACCAACTCCGTCGTATCACCGGACGTTCGCGTCAATAGCTATACGGAAGTGGAAAGTTCCATCCTGTTTTCCCACGTCAACATCGGCCGTTACTCGCGCATCCGCCACGCCATCATCGACCGCCACATGCATATCCCCGAACACACCGAGATTGGGTACGACCTGGAAGAAGACCGCAAAAAGTATCACGTCACCGAAACCGGAATCGTGGTTGTGGTTCCCGAACAGAGGATGTTCGAAGAACCGGAGTAAGGGGAGTGAGGAGTGACAAGCATCCACCCTCGCTTTCACATTGAAAGCTTGGGAAAGGACAAGGGATTGGACTCCGGCTTTACTCGCTAATGGCTGGCACATGGTCTGATGGTGCCGGTTTGCTGCTCGTCACTTGTCACTCGTCACTTGTCACTGCACTCGTGGTACTCCCGGCAGAATCGTCCACACGGAATAGCTCGCCAGCGACTCCAGTTTGCTCACCCATGCTTGCAGGGAGGCAGTGGGGGCGATTGCCCTGCCATCGTCGGAAGTGTCCATGAGGCGCTCGACGAACGAACGGTGCGGCGGCAGCAATAACAGGTTTACCTTTTCATCCGCGGGAATCTTGGCCAATTCACGCGCGCGGGAGATGGCCGTGTGCAATCCTCCGAGTTCATCCACCAGGCCGAGCTGGCGGGCGCGTTCGCCCGTCCACACGCGGCCTTGCGCAATTTTATCCACGTCCTCAACCTTCATGTGGCGTCCCGCCGCCACGCCCTGAAGAAAATCGTTGTAGGTCGCCCGCATATTCCTCAGCACAATTTCCCGCTGCGCCGGGGTGAAATTCTGAAAGGGATATTCCAACGTGGAGTTCTCCGTCGTAGCAACGAAGTCCGTGCTCAAGCCAAGTTTTTCATAGAGCCCCTGGATGTTGAATTTGCCCATCAACACTCCGATGGAACCGGTGATCGTGCCCGGCTCCGCGATGATCCGGTTGGCCGACATCGCCAGCCAGTATCCACCGGAGGCGGCGACATCCGACATGGAAACCACCACGGGCTTGACCCCTTTCGTCAGCTCCAACTCATGCCGCATCGCTTCGGAAGAGAAAGCCACGCCCCCGGGCGAATCGATACGCACCACCACCGCCTTTACGAAATCGTCGGCCCGGGCGCGCTGAAACTGCTGAGCGATCGTATCCGAGCCCATCATTTCCCCTCCCAACGGCGAAGTAGCGCTGCGGCCGGGCACAATCTCCCCCACGGCATAAATCACGGCGATTTTGTCGACGGTGAATTTCTCCGACCGGTCGAGGTATCGGTGCAGGCTGATGCGCCGGTCATACCCATGGTTCTCGTGATCCACGAAGCTTTTCAAGTCTTCCCCGTATGCAACGCGATCCACAAGGTGCGTGGCCGGCGCTTCATCAGAATTGTACGGCCCCGCCGCGATGAGCCTCTCCACCTCTTCCGGCTTCAGGCCGCGCGACGCCGCCACGCCCTGCACAAATTCCCGGTACCAGTCATCCACCAAACCCTTCGTCGCCTCGCGATGCGCCGCCGTGAACTTCTTATCGGTGTAAACGTTGGTGGCGTTCTTGTAGTCGCCAATATGGAGGAAGTCAGGATAAATTCCCAGCTTGTCAAACGTGCCGCGCATGAACGTGGTCGAAGCCATCATGCCGCGCAGGTGGAACTCTGACTTGGGAAGCATGATGAGCGTCTGGCAGGCCGCAGCGAGGTAGTAGGATCGGTTCGTCGCAAATTCCAGGTAAGCAACACTGAATTTGCGGGCGCGGTTGAAAGCCTGAATGCGATCGCGGATCTCCTGAACCTTGCCCATGCTCATGTCGGTCTCGCCCACCCGAACCTCGAGCCCGGTGATGCGCGGGTCAGTGCGCGCCTGCTCAATCCCTTCGGTAATGTCTGTAACCGTCGTTGCCGGGCCGTTGAACATGTCCTGAAGGGAGTATTGCGGGGTCTGCTCCGGGATCTCGCCTTCGATTCGTACCACCAGCACCGTGTTCGGCTTTATCCGCCGGGCATAAATAATCCCGAGGATGGCGAGCACCGGCAACGCCAGGACGACGGCCACCACCAGGATTACTTTCCAAAGGTTTTTCATTTACTTCCTCCCAGGCAAGCGGGAAAGAGCCGCAGGCCGAGTCCGAACTGTTTTACATGATGCGGGCCGGCGCGTCCGCACCATACGCTGCGCCGGCGCGAAAATTCAAGCCCCTCTGCCGCGTTCACCACATTATGACCATACGCGGCGGATTGTCAAAGCTCCTGCCTGCCGTGAGGCCCGACACAAAAACACGAGATCACCTCGACCAGACAGAATGCCCCTCCGCGGTTTGACTGGTTGTTTCAATGCCGCAGTGTGTTACAATTCCGCGTTTCAAATTCGCATAAAGGAATTATTCACATGGCACAAATTGATCTCATTCAAGGAAGAGAAATTCTGGATTCACGCGGCAACCCCACCGTGGAAGCGGACGTGGTTCTGCGCGACGGCTCCTTTGGCCGCGCGGCGGTACCCTCCGGCGCTTCGACGGGTGAGCACGAGGCGGTGGAATTGCGCGACGGCGACAAGCGGCGCTACATGGGCAAGGGCGTCACGCAAGCCGTGGACAATATCAACTCGGTGATCGCCGCCGCTTTGGGCGGACACGACGCCGGCAACCAGACGGAAATCGACGAGCGCATGATCGCGCTCGACGGCACCCCCAACAAGGGCAAGCTCGGCGCCAACGCCATCCTGGCCGTGTCCATGGCGGCGTGCCGCGCTTCGGCGCAATCGGCGCACACCCCCCTCTATCGTTACCTGGGTGGACTGCAGGCGCGTGTGCTGCCCGTACCCATGATGAACGTATTGAACGGCGGTGTGCATGCCGACAATACCGTGGACTTTCAGGAATTCATGATCATGCCGGTGGGCGCGGAGAGCTTCGCGCAGGCGCTGCGCATGTGCGCGGAGACGTTCCACACGCTCAAGAAGGTTTTGAAAGATCGTGGCTACAATACCTCCGTCGGCGACGAAGGCGGCTTCGCGCCGAGCTTGAAATCCAATGTCGAGGCCGTCGAGGTATTACTCGAAGCGGTCACGAAGGCGGGTTACTCGCCGGGTCACGACATTTCGATTGCCCTCGATCCCGCCTCCAGCGAAATGTACCAGGACGGCAGTTACGTCTTCTTCAAATCCGACAAATCGAAGAAATCATCCGAAGACATGGTGAAGCTCTATGCCGACTGGGTGCGCCAGTATCCCATCGTCAGTCTTGAGGACGGCCTCGCGCAGGACGATTGGGAAGGCTGGGCGATTCTCACCAAGGAACTGGGCAGCAAGATTCAAATCGTCGGTGACGATATCTTCGTAACCAACACGGAACGTCTGGCGCGCGGGATAGAAGAAGGCGTGGCCAATTCAATTTTGATCAAGCTGAACCAGATTGGCACGGTGACGGAAACCATCCGCTGCATCGAGCTTGGCCGCCGTCACGGTTACACGTCCGTCGTCTCACACCGCTCGGGCGAGACCGAGGATGCCTTCATCGCGGACTTCACCGTCGGCCTGGGCACAGGCCAAATCAAGACCGGCTCCGCCAGCCGCAGCGACCGTATTGCGAAATACAACCAGTTGCTGCGCATCGAGGAGGAGTTGGGCAGCGCCGCGGAGTTCCTGGGCAAAGCCGCACTAAAGTGCGCGTAATAAGGCACGAGGGGTGGCGCCCCCGCGCCACCCCTGAAGTTTCGGCATTTCCGCGCGGACCTCTCCTTCGATGACATGCCGGAGGTCTTACACCTGAATCCGATGCGCAAGGGGTGGGTGAGGGGCAGGAGGACTGCCACGACATCCTTGACGTCGTGGCAAAGGGCCCACTTCGACACATCAGCCAGCGTTACCGCCGGACACTTCTTCGTCGATGCTCTGTCTTTCTGCCAGCATGCGCCGATGAAGTATCCGAGATACCACGATGCCGCCCGCTTTGATCCGATAAAACACCACATGCTGGGCATGTTCCATCCGGCGTAAGCCGGGCCGGATATGATCGCAGCAGCGGCCTAACTGAGGGTTGTCCGCAAGCTGCTGGCAACAGGTTTCAAGGCCGTCGAGGTAGCGGACGGTTTGCTTTTCGCCCCATGCATTCAGGGTGTAGGCGCCGATGTCCATGAGATCGGCCTCAGCAAGGCGAGATAATCGGAATGTAGCCACCCGCTAGCGCTTCTTTCGCGAAATTTTGAGTGCCTGCCGGACACGCGCAAAGGGATTTCCGGGGGCAATGCCGCTGGCATCACCTTCATCAATCGCTCTTTTCAGCGCTGCAAGCTTTGCCTCGTACTGCTGCTCTTCGCGCTCCAAGGTGCGCAAGGCGGCACGGACAACCTCACTGGCATTTTCGTAACGGCCATTTTCGACCTTCGCCAGCACGAAACGATCAAGCTCGTCGGTCAAATTCACATTACGAGTGGGCATGGGGCGCTCCTTATCGGGTTATCGACCTCCAAGGAGAGTCTAGCGGAATTAGCAAGGTTTGACAATAGGCGGATAGTGGGGAGGGGACGTCTTTTGCCTTCGCCTGCGGCTTTTCTTTATTTGGTGCAAAGAGCCGCAGAGGAACGCAGACTACGCGCACCTGTGCGCTACGCCAACCTCCGGGCTACCCGCTTGCAGTTTCTACATTTCCGCGCGCCTCACCCCAGCCCAAATCCTCAATAAAAGACAGCGCCGATCGCACGTACGATTTGCCGTGAAGCGAACGGTGATACGTAAATCCCACGCCGTTACCCGCGGGTAATCGCTGAGGACACGTTTACCCACTGCCATTCTGTTCGGATGCACGGCACTTGCACGGTTAGGCCGTTCATGGTCAAAGTGCCCGGCTCGCAGAGCCACGGGCGATTTGTAAACAGTAAGCGGCTATCGAGGAGCAATTTTTTCGAATGCCATTCAGGGGGTTCTGAGATTGAGGGCCATTCGTCAGGCTTGCCCACTCGCCCTCCAGATTAATAGGTCAACCGAGCGTATTCGGAAGGACCGATTGTGGCATCGCTCGTGACAAAGTGGGTCCCCGCAATCTCCAAGGATGCGGAAATGAGTGACCGCTGTCGAAGAGATTTTGGACTTGCATTGGGGGTAGCGTGGATGTCTAATTGTGTCACGCTATTGCCAGCCCGAGGATCACTTTGAGCCTAGGCGTTATGCATCACCTACCGATCGTCGATCACCAGAATCGCTGAGGGAGGCACCATGACACAGCGCTTATTCGGTTTGCTCGTGCTCGTAGCGATTTTATGCACCTCGGGCTTTGGACATGCCAGTGGCAAACTCCAGATTCACCAAAGCAAGGCGAAACTTCAACAAGGTGACACGACCCCGACAGGCAGCATGCCGGCACCTCAATTCATAACCTACTTCAGGACTTTCAAGACGGATGATTCGGGTCAGATATTCATGAGCGGCGCCCTGAATATCGAGGCCTTTAATAAAGTCAATATCGAAATCATCCAGTGGCCAAGAGTTCCGGTGAACATGACTGTCCTATGCAGCATGGGGAAGATCACTGGTGAATCGCTTGCGCAGACCGTGGGGCAATTTCCACTTGGGACTGAGGGGAAGATACATACGTTCGATGTAGTTGGTCCCGAGTTCAATGTCGTGTTAACTGGCGGCCCCCCTGACACCGACGTGCCCGTACAAGCGTGGGTCTTCCTTCACAAGGATAACCTTCAACAAGGTGACACGCCCCCGACAGGCAGCGTGCCGGCACCTCGACTCATGACCTACTTCAGGACTTTCAAGACGGATCATTTGGGTCAGATATTCATGAGCGGCATCCTGAATATCGAGGCCTTCAGTAAAGTGGATATCGAGATCGCTCAGTGGCCCCAAGCTCCGGTAGATATGACTGTCGTATGCATCATGGGGAAGAACAGTGGTTTAACGCTTGCGCAGACCGTAGGAAAATTTCCACTAGGGACTGAGGCCCAGAAATATACATTCGATGTAGTTGGTCCCGAGTTCAATGTCGTGTTAACTGGCGGCCCGCCTGACACCAACGTGCCCCTACAAGCTCGGGTCTTCCTTCACTGAGAACCGGCGACGCAATCTGGTGGTTGTGAGGAACCGAGCGAGATTATCGTCCGGAATGTGCCTCCACGGGTGGCGCATACATCGTTCGCTTACAACTCACTATAAATTCACGGGTGGCGCATACATTGTTGTGCATGTATGCGACCAGAGCCGTCGCCCTGCGGCCCGGAGCAGAGACCTTTCAGAGAGGGGACGCATACATAAAAACCAATGTATGCGCCACCCAATGCTGGGGTATAACCACTTCATTGAAACTGCTTTCCGAGGCGTCGCCTTGCGATCCGGAGCCGGGGCTGTTCAGCGCAGGCGATCCATCGCCAAAATGGAACTATCCTCCAGGTAATAGAACCTCCAACTCGACCAAGGCCAGTCGCCGGGGTGGGCCACCAAACTGCCCGCTACGGGATTATTGTGGATGCAGTCGATCTTTTCGTTCTGCTTCTTGTCACTCCAGATATTCATGTCGTATCCGCGCCGGTTCCAAACCCGGTAGTGAGCGTGATGGTGCACGGCCGCGGGTAGTTCAAATCGCTTCAGCATCTTTTGGCACCAGGGATATGACAGATTCTGGCGCAGGTTACGAGGGGAGAAACGGTGTCAGGAGAAACGGTGTCAGGTACTCTTTCCAGGGCAACTGGGAAAAGGAAACGGTACCTGACCCCATTTCCCTACCTGACCCCATTTCCCCACCTGACCCCATTTCCTCTCGTGCAGTTCCGCCCAAGTGCGCGAACTGGAGCGGAACACCAGCAGACGGACCGCCTTGCGGCTGTACCCCAGAGTCAGCACGAAAAGCCGCGTGCGCCGATACTTGCCCGTCTGGGGATCGCGCACCATGGGACCGGTACCGTAATCGACTTGCGCTTCTTCCCCCGGCGCCGTCACGATCACCGGGTGGGCTTCGGGCACGCGGGTTCCCCGCAGGCAGCGGACAAAGCGCTTGACGCTGGTATAGGCGCCGGCAAAACCGCACTGCGAAACCAGGTCTTGCCAGATGGCCATGGCGTTGCGACCGCGGGCGACGGCAACTTCGATGATCTCGCGGTAGGGTTCGCAGGCGCTGGCGGAGGGGCTTCGCTTCGGCGGGATGGCCGACACCGGCGCGGGCTCGGTGGCCGGGTCGGCGGTCACCTCGCTGGCCGGTTTTGGGGTGTCAGGTTCAGCGGTTCCTTCCGCAGCAGGTACTTGCGGAAGGAGCCCGCCAAAGCGGAACTCTAAATTCCGCTCGGTTTCCCTAATGAGAATGGCGATTTCGGCGATAATATATTCGGAGGTTGTGAGCACAGACCGTCGAGAAGGATTAAGTTAAACGGATTGTGCAACATAGCTTGAGCTCCGGTTTTTCATTGACATCTCAACCTGTCCCGAGTTAGCATGGTGTTGGTCAGAATGAAGGAAAGATGATGGCGGAGGATAAAACATGATGATCACTTTTCCTATTGAAACCTAAGTCTTGCTGACAAGCTCGAGAAGTTGCTTCACTTCGGTGCCATACTGCGACTGTACGAGCGTGGCCAGATCCCCCTCTCCTTTTGTGTCCTCTTTGAAATTTTCCGCCGTTTCCTCTACGCCCTTGGGTACTGCCCCTGACGGGAAGGCGCTCTTGAGGTCTTCTACTGCGTCTTCGCGGAGCTTCGATTGCCGGGTTGGATCTGTCTCAAGCTCCGCCAGACGCGCGCGCGCGCAGGCGCGGTTGTAATGCATGTAGCAAACCGTACGTTTTAAGAAATCCGCACTGCGCGAGCGCCCTGCCTGATCCTCCTGTTGCCATCGGTTCATTTCAAATGCCGCAGTCAGGAGCCTGACGCTCTCCGCATAGTGACTCTGGGCGGCTTGGGCGTTACCCTTCCCGCGCTCTGTGTCACCTGTAAAGTGTTCAACGATGGACAAGAAATACCGTGGCCGCTGCTGCTTCGAATCTAAACCCAGAGATCTTGTCAAGTGATCGCGAGCTAGGTTCCACTCGCTGGTGACTCTGACTTCAAAGTCACCCATTTCGTTGAGAGTTGCCACGTCATCTTTATTTAGATCCTTTTTCTTGAGATCGTAGCTCCTTCCCAGGTAAAATCGGGCCCAGTGTACATCTGCCGGGTCGGCTTTGATGCCGGTTTCCTTGTTATTGCCGGTTGCCTTCTCAATCTCCTTCTCAAGCTTCTTCTCAATAAGCCATTTGTGACTGTGGAAACTCCCGAGCAGTTGATAGATTTTTGACGCGTCATCGCGAAACGGGTCTAAATTGAAGAACTCGAACGACCCCACGGTCCGCTCATAATGAGCGATTTTCACCTTGAAGTCGGCGTCGTTGATCTTCCTAAATTCTCCTTCGCCGAACCCGCTCTCGGGAATCAACAATTGGAGCTCGGTTCGAATATTGCCGATGCGATTTTGCATCTCGCGATAGAGCGGGAACTCCCTTCGAATATCCATCAAGACCTTGGCGTAGTCGGACTCAGCCGTCTTCAAGACCCTGGCGTAGTCGGACTCAGCCTTCTTCTGGAGTTTATCCAAACTCTCGACACTCTGCTGCGCCCGGTTGGTAGCCTCTTGGACGCCAAGGTAGGCGCCCAGCGCGAGCGCGAGCCCGTACAGCGTCGACAAACCAACCATGAACGAGACCAGGGTCTTCAGGGTATCGGCGCTACGCTCGTATTCCTCCAGCTTATCGTGGAGCACAACGGCCTGCTGGCCCAGGTCACGGGGAAACGGAACCAGAGCTATGTAGCGATTCCAGGGCCCCGCCTGGGAAAAGATGGCGATAGCGGCCAACACGGTCACGCAACCCAGGATACCAACAAAAATGCCGCTGGCCGTAATGCGGCCGTCCGTCCTGGAAACTATCGTTCCATCCTCCGTGTCCCCGCCGGGCGGATGTGACGCGGCTGAGGCGCCCCCCGTAATAAGCTTTGCGGTAGACGCGGGGGAGCCACAATACAGGCAGAAGAGGGCGTAATCCGGCAGGCCGGACTTGTGGCAATTCAGGCAGGTCATACCTTCGCTAATTTCTTTCATATATATATGATGCAGGGGGCCGAGAAAGCAGAGCCAGCATACACCAATTCATGTCCCTGTGTCGCCGCGAATCGCGATACCAAGTTCTCCAGGCGGGTAAACACAAGCCACGCAGCGGCTCACGGACCGCAGGCTTTTCTGGCCCCGAACATCCTCCGAAAGCGGGGAGTAGTCAATGGTGTCCCTGCGGGGAGCCTCGTAGCATCTGGTGGCGGAGGGAGCGGGTGTGCGTCTCATTGCTAGGGGGGTATCGACTGTAGCCGGTTAGCCAGCGTATCAAGCGGGCGGATACCAGCCTCCGGGGGTGTACTTGATTTGCAGATGAGCCTTGAAGTCCGCCATATTGCGAACCAATTCGTCCATTCCGACATCACCGGACAAGCCTTGACGCCACACTCGTGGGCCGACCGTTCCGAGCACCAAGTAGTCAGGCGTGGCGGCCGCTGCTTGCCCCGCTGAGGCCTTTATTGCCGACTCAATTTCCGCCTGGTGTACGATCACCGTCTCGCAATTGGGGCAGAGACGGCACGTCTTCCGCAGAATCAAAAGCCCCGCTCCGTCCATGTGAATGACTAAAGGAATCTTACGTACCCTGGTTTTGGCTTTACAGCCAGGACAACTCGTGGCGCGATAATCCGCGTGGGGATTGAGCACAAATGAATACCTGGGAGGCAACGCGCCCATCCGAGCTTTCTGTAGACTTCGATCCGATGTCATGGCTAAGGTACGGCTAACTCCTCTTTATGCTGATCTAGGTGTCGCCGGTCCTGGTCGGCCTTAGGCGAACCCACCGACGGCCATCCCCCCACCATCCGGCAGCGGGCGGGACCGGGCAACGCTTTGATTATGACGAATCCTGTACCACCCAGCAACTATCCTCGCAATACCGCCGATTTTGAAGTCGGCAGATGGAAAGCGCAGAAAGAGCGCCACGCAACCATGGTTTACTCGGAAACTGTCCTCCGCAGCCTGCCGCCACTTTGACGGTTTTACCTATGCGCGGATGTGGCGCCCGGCGGCTCCGGGCGTATGGTCGGCCCCTCGGAAGTTAGTTTTGGCGGAACAATCCACTTGGCCGTATAGTCGCTAGCCTTGTGTTTAGCGACGAATCGCCAGTCGCAATCCTTGCTTCTGGCCGAAGCACCCGGCAATAATCCCGAATGTCGGGTGACGGCCTACCCGTGGAAGTGGCCGCGCGGAGGTGGTTGGCGGCGGCGATGAGCCTCCCCAAAGTCGGGTTGACGCCTCTCCCGTACATATGGAAGAGTCTTTTCATGAAGACTACGCTGGAGATTCCGGGATCCCATTTTTCGCCGGGCGAAGTCCGCGGCTGCCGAGCGCGGAGTCCCGCTCCGTAAGTTTGTGACGCAGGCGGTTAGGGAAAAGCTGGCGGCTGACTCCACCCCTCCCGAGAGGCCCTGGGTGAAGCACATGGGCAAACTGAGGCATCTACACCAGGAGACGGAGCGCATCAACCGTCTGATCGGAGAGGACTCCGAGAAAGTCGATGCGGAGATATGGTGAGGGGCCTCGAACGAATCGATCGGGCGGCTGGCACCAGTGGATGCGGACGGAGCGGAGCTTTGGAGTGCGTGCAGCTTGCTGCCGCTTTGCCTCTCGCAAGCTCGCTTGCGGGAGTTTCAATCACC
>JBEKNU010000147.1:0-17731 GCA_049522495.1 Terriglobia bacterium | reverse complement strand
TCCAGCAACGCCAAAGCTCGCTTGCGCCGGTCTTCCAATAAATCGCCACTCCCCTTTAGTCTGGCCATAGGTGCTCTGCTCCTGAGCACCCATTATTGCATTCTTTATGCAGATGTCAATAGACGCAGGAATTCGCAAGTTGTCACCCGGGTGGCACGGCCATCACCTCGGCAGGCGCAGGGCAAGCTCCGGCGGTGATGGGCAGTTCTATCGTAGCGTTGCAATACAAGCCCATCGGCGATTAGGCCGTCAACCAAGCGTTGAGTTCATTCAGATGGAGAGGGTGCCGTCTACCGTCTTCGAAGACATGGGGGGTCTCGAAGCCAACCGGGTCATCGCCGCTTCTCGCTTTCGTTCTGGGCGACCCGCGCCTTCACCAGTTTCTTAACAAGTGAAGTGGGCAGTGGTTTGTCCGTGGGGAAGTGGATGGTCCCTTTGGATGTGGTGAAGCCCTTAAGTTCGTTCTTGAACGCTTCAATAACCGAGGCAGTAGGGAACAAACTACAGTGGTTCGAAAACGCGGCAAACCACACCAGCACTCCATGATACTTGAACGCCGGAATCCGATAGCTGATGGTTTCGGCGGCTTCCGGGGGCACCGCGGACCGAATCGCCGCGCGAATCTTCTTCAAGGTGCTGCGGGCGGGTTCCGGGACACGAGCAAGGTATTCATCAACGTTTCTCGGAGGGTTGTGGCTTTTCGCGGTAGAACGGCGATTGCCAGATTTCACTTTTTTCATGGGGGGAATGCTACAAGATTTTCCACTTCAAGTCCAAGCCCCGGACCAAGACGGTTGGTGCAACGAGTGCGCTGCCGGAAACGAATCGGTAAGCACCTTATTCCTCGCGCAGCGCCTTCAGCGGATCGATCTGAGCCGACCTGCGCGCCGGCACGTAACAGGCGAGCATCGCCACCGCTGCCAGCAGCAATGGGGCGCCGACCAGCAAGTGCGGATCGTCCGTACCCACCCTAAGCACCTCCACAAAAATGTTTGTCAGCGCCGAAAGTATTTTTGCAATCGCCATCGCGCCCAAGAATCCCAGAACCGTTCCGACGCCTACCAACGCCGCGCCTTCGCGCAGCACCAGCCGCAGCACCTGAGCCCTGCTTGCGCCCAGCGCCGTGCGGATGGCGATCTCCTTGCGCCTTTGCGCAACCGCGTAGGCCGTAACCCCGGCGAGTCCGATGGCGGCCAGCACCAGGCCGAACACTCCAATGCTAGCGTATTTTTGGGCAGCGAACCGCGTCGAGGACCGGCTGCGATCCAGGTAATCGCTGAGCGTTTGCGCATTGTAGAGGGTCAGATTCGGATCGATCGAAGCGATCGCGCTCCGAATGCCGCTCAGCGCATCCGTTCCCGCCTCCGACCGCACCATAAGGGTGATGCCGCCGGCCGGCGGCCGCACAAAATCGCGTGGCGTCATCGGCAAATAAATTACGGATTGGCTAATCCCGATTCCATTTTTCAGGTCGCGGACCACGCCGACTACTTCATAGGACTGCTTGTCGTCCCTAACGCGCTTCCCGATGGCATTCTCATTTCCGAAAAGTCTGCGTTCAGCAGTCTCATCCAGCACCACGGGCAAAGAAAAAGCATTCGATCCGTCTGCTTGGCTTCGTTGATCTCGCTCCTCGAACTCCCGCCCGGCCAGCATCGGCTCGCTGAGCGCGGCAAAATAGCCCGCGCCCACAGTTTCCTCGACCACAGACTGCTGCACCTGTGAGGATTTCCCTGCGCCTTCCACAGACAGTTGGGTGGTGTCATCTTCGATCGAAAAGGGCGCCTGCGCCGCCAGGGCGATGCTGCGGACCGGCCCGGCGGTCTTAAGCCGCTCGGGAAGTTTCTCGAACAAAGCTTGTGCTCTTTCGGGCGCGTAGCCGTCATGCACCGGATCGATGGACAAGAGATACATCGTCTTTGGATCGAATTTGGTTTGGATGTTGCCTGACTTGCTGATTCCTATGACCAGGAATCCTGTGATCAGCAGCAGCATGAGCGACCCCGTAACTTGGGCAACCATCAGCAAGTTGCGCAGGCCAAAGCGCCGGTAACCCGGCAACCGCAAAATCGAGCCTTCTTTGAGTGCCGGGGTCAGATCGGCTTTGATCGCTTGCAGGGCGGGCGCCAGGCTGAATCCGATGCCGCACACGATCGCGACGCCCAACGCGAAAACGGCTGCGCGCCAATCCAGGTTGAAAGCGGATTCGGCCGGCGCCCCTATGGGAGGGTTGAATTGCAAGCTCAATACCGAGAGACCGCACGCGAGTGCGAATCCTGCCACGCCGCCCAGCAGGGAGAGCAAAATGCCTTCGCTCATCATCTGCCGGATAAGCCGAAAACGGCTGGCCCCGACCGCCAGGCGAATCGCCAACTCCTTTCGGCGATTGGCGCCGCGCGCGATCAGCATGTTCGCCAGATTCGTGCACGCCAGGGTCATAACCAGGCCCATGAGCGCGCCAAGGAATCCGGCCAACACGGGCCTCAATTCCCGGGGAATCAGCACCCTGGTGCCTGCCGGAAGCAACGTTACTCGTCGGCCTTTGTCACTGCGCGCTGGCGACGAAGGATCCTGCGCGTCCAGGCGGCGTGTGATCGCGTCAAGAGCGGCTTCCGCGGAGTCAATCTTGATTTCCGGCTCGAGGCACATCATCGCCAGGAAGTCCTTGGCATGGCGTTGATGCAGAACGTCGTTCGCGAGCTCCGGAGCGAGCACGGCCGGCGCTGTGATCGGAACGAACAGCTCCGTCGGATTCTCTTCAGGGTCGTCAAGGGCGCCATTGAAATTCTTCGGGGTGATCCCCACGATGGTCGCGATTTGCCCATTCAGGCGGAGAATCTGCCCCACGGCGTCGGGAGAGGAGTTGAGGCGATTGCGCCAGAAACGATCGCTAATCACCACAACGGGCGCGTCGCCGGGCCTGTCAAGTCCGGCGCTGAGCACTCGACCCCGCCGGGGTCGCACGCCAAGCACGGAAAAATAATCGGGTGAAACAAGTTGCCCGAAGACGCGCTCGGGTTTCGCCTTCACATCACCCTGGAAGGTGACATTGAAGGGGACGCCGGTTTGCAATGCGGCCACCCCGGCGAAAAGGCTCTTTTGCTCCCGATACTGCTCGATGTAGTAATACGAGACCGGCTTCTCGGGCATCACCAGGCGCTTGGCATTCGCCGCTGCCGGCAGATCACGAAAAAGCAACGCCCATTTCGAGCTGTACATGTTTGTCGTCAGCCCAATTCCGAGTCCCATCGAAATGATGCCGACCAGCGCAAATCCGGGCGACTTGAGCAGCGCTCGCATGGCATAACGCATGTCGCCGCGCATTTCGCTCAGGTATTCAAGCGGGACGCGAATCGCGATGTCCGCGATGAGCCGGATCAGCCCGGCAACTCCATGCCTCTGGGCAATCTCTTCCACGACGTCCTTTCCCAGTTGCGTCACCTCTGGGCCATATGCCAATTTGAATTCGTGCGGAAAAGCTTGCGCCAACCGCCGGTAGATCCGCCATGCGAAATTCATCCCGTCACCATGGCTTGCTTCACGCGAATGGTGCGAACCAATTCCTGCAGGCGCTCACATTCCGCATCGAGCACACGCCTGCCGAGGGCCGTCAGCCGGTAGTAGCGGCGTCGCGCGTCGTCCAATTCCGGCGCGGGCCGTTCGTCCGATTCCTCAATCAGTTCCGACTCGATCAGCCGCTTGATCGATCCATACAGCGTCGCCGGCCACAACCGCACTTTTCCGCCCGTGCGTTGCAGGACTTCCTGCATGATTCCGTAGCCGTGCTGCTCTCCACCCGCAAGCGACAGCATGATGTGAAACCAATGGGTCTTGAGCGGAATAAACTTTTGAGGGTCGACTCGCGTCACGCCAATATCTATATCATTCGATATCTATATGTGTCAATAGGTATGGAGCCTTGCTGACGTTTTGGGCCGTTCGGAGTGAACTGCAGTTATGGCTTCATCGCTGGCAGACATGCCGCTGGCGGACTGGCAAGAAGCAAAGGGGAGGTGCTCGATTTCTGATATAAGAGCCGTGTGCGCTAATCTGCGTAGCGGTACACTTTGATCCTGTAGCGGCGAGGCGAGTAAACCCATGATGAACCGTCGCGATCTTCTGAAGCTCACCCTGGCCGGTGCATACTGCTCGGTCTCTGCGGCCAGGCACGGGCAGTTACTGCCGGCGGTTCGTGGCGGCACCTCGCTGCCGGCCACTTATTTGGTCGACTATTCCCCCAACCACCTTTCCGATGCGGGATTCGTTTCGCGGATGGCCGAAGCCCCTCCCAGCCTGCTCCACCTCGGCCACGACTGCCCTTTCACCGCCCACTGGGGTCCGCGAGCCATTCCATTACCCGTCCCGGACATGTCCAAATACCGGCTGCTCACTCCGCAGGAAACCTCCGAGCGCTTCCGCGCGATCAAAACGATGGTGCGGGGGCTGCATGGCGCCGGCGTGGAGATCATCTTCCCCTACATCAACAGCCAGCAAATGGGTGGCGACATCGAGAAACGCCTGGGCTTCTGGGAGTTCTACGATCACTGGGATGAATACCGTTCGTTCGGCCTCCCACCTCGGCCGCAGGCCGATCCCGCCGAGTGGCTCCAGCGCGACCCCAGCGGGCGCATTCTCTTCAACAACCCCGCCGCTTACCCTGGATATGCTCCGCAATTCTTCTACGCCCCCTGTCCGAATAACGAATATTGGCGCACCTGGCTCCGGTTCGTAGTTGGCTCGATCGCACAGGCCGGTTTCGACGGCGTATTTGTGGATGACAACATCATCCACTGCTACTGCCGATACTGCCGTGAGGGTTTCAAGCGTTATCTTCGCTCCCGCTACACCCCGGGTGAGCTGCGCTCCGGCTTCGGCACGCGCGAGGTTGACAAGATCGAGATGTGCTCGCAGGCCGACAAGACAGCGTGGGCCAAAGCCCAGCCCGCGTTCATTGAATACCTGGGCTCCCGCTACGCGCCCGGCGAACTGGAGAAGCGATTCAAAATTGCGGACCTCACCACACCCGCCAATCTCGACCGCATCGGTTACAGTTTCCTGGAGCGGCCCGCCCGCGAGTTCATCACCTCCCTCCAGGAAAAGTACTCCCCGGAGGAGCGCCGCCAGTTTGGCGCCGCCGACCTCAGCCAGTTGGGCATTGAACGCCCTGAAGATCGTCTCCGCTGGTTCGAGACCCAGCGTTTCTGGGCCTGGAGTATCGGTGACCTCCTGGTGGATTTGCGGCGCGCCGTCACTCCTTACCGCAAGGGTTTCGTTTTCGTCCCCAATTGGGGCTCGATGCAGACCGTGGACGGGGTCGAGGGCCGGCGGCTTCACGGCAAGAACGTCGCCGAGTGGGCGCGAGGCGCCGATTACATGATGTTTGAAGAGGACTACCGCAACGGTTTCCCGGGCCGATCCGCTGCCGGCGGTTTTACCACTCATGATCTCCAGTACAAGTTCGCGCTCGCGAACGGCGTCCGCCCCGTGGTTCTATTCGGCGGGCCGCACGGCCGCGCCAGTGTGGAGCTCGCCCACGCTGAAGCGGCCGCCGGCGGTGGCGGCTGCTTCGTCGAAAACTTCGACAAGTTCTCCGACGTCCGCCGCCTCTACCGCCGTTTCTATGAGCGCCAGCCCGACCTGTTTACGGGCTTCCAATCATTGGCCCAGGTGGCCTTGGCCTTTTTCTTCAACCAGGCGCACATGGAGAACCGGGAGCATCTGCGCCAAGTCTACTCCCTCCATTCCACACTCGCCTCTGTCCACGTGTTGTTCGACTTCCTTACCGAAGAGACGCTGCACCTGCTGCCGCGCTACCGCGTCTTCATCCTCCCGTCCGTGGCTTACCTGTCCCGGGCTCAGGAACGGACGATTCAAGAATGGATGGACGGCGGAGGCCGCCTCATCGTTCCCGGTGACCATCCCACCTTCTATGAGGACGCCAAGCCGCGTCCCATACCTGCCTTCGGCTTTTTGCTATCGAACCTCCCCACGCTCGGCTCTCCGCAGTTCAAATGGATCGGGCGGGAAGGCCTTCCCGGGCTGCGCGCCAACGCCTATTGGAAGCAGGAGGGTCGCCAGTCGCTTGTCACCGTTCACCTGCTCAACTACGATCTCGACGCCACCCATGAGCCCGAGCCGATGCTCGACATCCCCATCTCCGTCGCCCTGCCCGTCCCGGTCCAGCACGCCACTCTCGGCAAACTTACTGCCTTCGCGCCGGATTCCAGCGACCCAAGCGAGCTGCGCGGCGAAATCCGCGACGGCCGCCTCTGCTTCGAGTTGCCGGAGCTCCGGGTCTATCGCATCGTGCAAGCCTTGTTGACGTAGCACGGCCGCCATCCTGGCCGTGACCAGCACGGGCAGGGATGCCCGTGCTACGGAAGGCTACAGGCAGGGATGCCCGTGGTGCGGAAGGCTACGGGCAGGGATGCCCGTGCTACGAAAGGCTACGGCCAGGTTGCCTGGACCCCGACTCCGGCAGAGGCCGCCATTCGTCGGGCCGAGGGACACCGGTCCGGCACACATCACCCCCGGCCGGATGGTTCCCCTTCCGGTCTACGACGGGTTGTCGGGTGCAGTTGACCAATCCCAGCCGACGGCTAACGACCTACCATCGTCTTTCACCTGGGGTCTAGTTGACCTTAGGAGAAGGTGTGCTGGTCACTTGCCGAATGAAACTTTTGGGGTAGCTGACGACATCGATTTCGACGCGGGTCAAGCCGGCTTCCACGAAACCGAGATCTTTGGCTGCGGCCCACGAAACGTCGATGACTCGCCCAGGGATTCCGGGGCCTCGATCATTGATCTTCAACAGGGTGGATTCGAGGTTCTTGAGGTTTGTAACTCGGACCGTCGTGCCCAAGGGAAGCTTCCGATGAGCGGCTGTAAGTCCATCTTTATCAAACAGTTCGCCGCTGGCAGTGGGTTTCCCCTGGCGCTCGATTCCGTACCAGCTTGCCAATCCAACTTCCCCCCTCGGCACCTGACGAATCATGCGTAACGTCTCAGGGAGAACGGGTGGCCTTGCCTCGGACGTGGGAGACAGGGCAATCAACCCGGCCACCGCACAGCCCATAACCAGTTTCCTCATTCAACCTCCGACTTACAAAGTTTCCCTCACTCAGCGAATGGTGGTCTAGCGAGGGGATATGAACACGAATAGGGTAGGAAACGCACCCATCCTACAATTTTGTGTAGAGTTTGTCAAGAGAAGATTTAGATAAGGTTAATAGTCTCGCCGGTCGAACCTACCCACCGGTAGGTAGTCTTTCACCGGCCCGCCAGTCGAATAATCCTAGCCTCGTGCTACCGAGAGTCAGACAATTTGTCTGAGTCATCGGCGGCCTCCCCCATTTCGGTGGGCTATTCGGCTACTTTAAGGACGAGGCCAGCGGCGTTCCCTGTGCTCCGGACGGCTGCGTGAGTCCCAGCCTTGCCGCCAGCGTGGCCACCAGATCGATGGGCTGGCAGGCGGTGGCGTAAAATCCCGGCTTAAATGCGCTCCCCCAGAAAATCAGCGGGACTTGGGCGTCATAGTTCCAGGGAGTTCCATGGGTGGTGCCGGACGCGCTTGAGGACGGGACCGCGTAGGGCATGAAGACCAGGAAGACATCGCCGCTTCGCCGGGAGTTGAAGCTGTTGGCGGCTTTTCGGGCAAGAGGGGAGTTCGGCAAGCTGCCGGTGAGAAACTGCGTGCGGGTAAACGCCGCCGCCACGTCCGGCTGCGAGGCTGCCGCCCCGGCGGCGACTTCCTCGGCTTTTGATTCCGCGACGTTCCGCTTCTTGAGCGTGTCCCGGTTCAAAAAGAGGTAGGTTTCGTCCTGGTCCTCAATCCACGGACCCGGCCCGAAGGCCTGCGTCAAGGCTTTCTCCGCGGCATTGCGGATGGCCGCAGGCTGAGCCATTCCCAGGCCCAATTTGTGCTCCTGAATAAAGTCCGGTGTGGGCGCCACGCCGTGGTCAGCGGAAAATGCGATCCAGACGTTATCCAGCCCCACTTGTTTGTCCAACTCGTCGAAGAAGCTCGCGAGGTCGCGGTCGGTTCGGAGGGTGGTATCCGCCACTTGTTCGCTATATGGCCCAAACTCGTGGCCGATATAGTCATTCACGCTCAGGGAGAGGGCCAAAATGTCGGTTTCGGGACCCTGGCCCAAACGCTCACTGCGGATGGCATCGGCGGCAAAGCTAAGTTCGATCTGGTTCATGAAAGGTGTGTTCTCGAGCCAACCTAGAAACTTAGGGTCCGGACAGGACTCGCCGGGAGAGGGTTCGAATTCCGCCAGGCCTCTCCCGGACGCCCCCGGAGTCTCCGCCAACACCTGCCATTTCTGACCGCAATACTGTTTAGTGGGCACCTGCTGATTGAATTCGTCCACCCACGCCGGCAGAGTTGGCATGTAATAGGTGCTGGTGACAAACCGGCCCGACCCCACATCGTACCAATAAGCGGCGGAGGGAGTATGCCCGCCCATCAACACTGCGGCACGGTCCTTGAGGGAGATGGAGACCACCTTGGCGCGAAAATCCGTGGCCAGGCGCAGTTCGTCGCCCAGCGTCGAAGCGGTCAGGTTGCGGGGCGAAAAAGCCGGCGAGGGGCTGGACCTCTCGCGGCTTGCCACCGTGCGCGTGTGCAAGTCTTCCACGCAATAGATCTCCCGCTTTTGGTCCCGGTCGTACCAACTGTTCTCGATGATCCCGTGCAGGTTGGGATAGGTCCCCGTCAGCAAAGTGGCGTGCCCGGGACCGGTCATGGTGGTGGCGTAATCATATCGGCAGTCGGTAAACACCGCCCCACCCTCCAGCAGGCGGTTGAAGCCGCCTTTGCCAAAGAACGGCCGGAAGCGCATCAGGTAGTCGTAGCGGAACTGGTCAATCACCAGCACCAGCACGAGCTTGGGCCGGTCGGGGAAACTCGGGCTCGCCGCCGGCCTCAGCGGCGAACTCCCAGCGAGTAGAATGATGGCAAGCAGCGAACAGAGAACGGTTCTCCTGAGCACCTGGATTCCTCCTGAAAGTGAACCCGCAAGTTTAGCAGACCCACGTGCCACTTGTCGTACTTTGGCGATAACACGCATTGGAAAATTTTGTTAAATGCGGCTCATGCCGGAAAACGGAGATGAGCAATTCGATGGAAAGCGGCGGGTAAAAATCCCAAGACGCAATCAGTGACAATAGAAATGGTGCAACCTTCTGCAAAATCCTTGGAATTAAGCCCTGGAAATGTCCTTTTTCCCACGACACTTCCCAGCGTGCCCCTTTGTTTTCATACACATCCCCGGAGCAACCTCAATTTTTAACATCCTTGCAGCAACCGCATTTGTTTTCAGAGAGATAGCGGAAAAATTAGCTAACCGCGTGGTTTTTCAATAAGTTCTCAGCTTTCGGGGCAAAATATTTTTCCCTGGCTCTTGTTTTCAATTAGTTCTCGGCTTCGTTCATATTTGGGTTCACGTTTGCCGATCCCTCTTCCGCTTTCTATACGGTCGCGGGAGATTGGAGGCCATTTCGATTTCCACCTCGCGGAGGAGGTCTACACGCTCGGCAAAGACCGGGTGCCAGGCTTCCTCCGGGGTCAAAAGGATTCGCGCCATCTCCTCGACCGGGACGCCCGGAGCTTGCAAAAACGCCTCCCAGAGCACTCCGTAGCGAGGCGAGTACCGGCCGCTCCGCAGTGCGTTCAGGGACGATTGGGCCTTGCCCCGCTCCGTACGCGGGCCAGTGGATTTCAAGGCGTTGCGGCGGCAGGCGGCGATTCGGGCCGGAGTCATGGGGCGAGGCTTGAGCAGGGACATGGCGCCACCTGGTCTTAACTACACCCCTAGTATATATCCATAGCCTAAAATTGTCAAGAGACATCGTGCCCGAATCGTACTTTTTCCACAGTTTTTTTGTGAGGGCGGCCGTCAGGGGGCAATCTAACCTCGTCGCGGCGAGTTTAGTTGTAGGGCAGTAGGCAGAAAGCAGAAGGCAGTCGGCAGAAGGCCGGAGCCGGCCAGCTTTCAGTGTCCGCCCCCGAATCCAGAGCCCCGAATCCCTGACCCCGATTTCCGCCCCTGACACCTGTTTCTCGTCAGTCGTCACTGTTCTTCAGTGCGCAGATCGAAATGCCGCACACCTCCCCCCGCAGAGGGCCGCGCTGGGCTTGCTCAAGAAAAGAAAAAGGTTCAGATAACATTCGCGGGGTGGACGGGGGAGATGTTGGAGTAGCGAATGAAGTCCTGCACATTGAGGGTTAGAATCCTGGTGATCCCATTCACGTTCATTGCTGCTGCGATATGGGCATCATGGGTATTCTTGCCGGAAACTTGGTGGGTGATAACTAAACGCTCCCACTCCTGGAATACCGATGCTGTTTCGGGCAACATAGAAAACAGCCGCTGGAAAGCGGCAAGTTCTCCTGCCGCATTTTCAACCGTCATTCCGAGGCCATTTTCGCTTGCCGGGCGAGTCGCCACGGCCCAGAATTCCATCAGGTTCTGAGGGGTTACGTTCAGGGTTTCGTTTCGTGTGCGCAGTATGCCCACCGCACGCTCGACAAGGGCGCAGTGGGGGTGGTGCGGCTGCAACAGCCGCAACAAGATGTTCGTGTCGATTAGAATCGCCATTTACTGGCCGCGTGCGCCGTAGATTGACTCGCGATTGATAGCCTCATCAGAAAGAAGCGGAGTGGTTGTCGGGTGGCTGTGAACCCAGGCGTGAAATTCCTGAAGCCATTGGTCAGCACTCGTGGAGTTCACCGGTGCGCGCCGTTCTTCCAAACGCCGCTGGATGGTTTCAACTCCCACACCCACGACGTCGTCAGCGTTTCTAATCAGGCCCGCTTGAATTGCCCGCCCAATCACTTGCTCCTGCTCTGGTGTAAGCTCAATCGTCATGTCGCGTCCTTCTGGCTTCTGTCGGAACTCTGTTCAGAATAAGGCGCCGGTCCAAGGGAGTCAACTCCGTAATGACGGACAACATACTTTGCGGCGGGGGAATTCATCCCGATTTCATCGGGACCTCGCCGTTCTTGAATCTTGAATCTGCAATCTCGAATTCCCCGTCCCTTGCCTGACATCTGGAACCTGACACCTGACGCGCATTTTTCGTCCCTCGTCACTATCCACTAACCACTGCCTTACTCATACCTCAGCGCCACCATGGGATCCACCTTCGTCGCGCGGCGAGCAGGCACCAGGATGGCGCAACAGGCCACACATGCCAGCACGATGGGCACGGCAATGAACGTTGGGGCATCGAATCTGCCAACTCCATACAGCAGGCTGGAGAGGAGGCGCCCGACGGCGAGGCTGGCAGTGAGACCAACAACAAGACCCGTCCCCACGACGCCCAAACCCTGCCGAGTGAGCATGGACAGCGTCCTCTCCGCCGATGCTCCCAGAGCCATGCGGATGGCGACCTCGCGCGTGCGGGCGGCGACCGTGTAGCTCATCAAGCCGTACAATCCGACCGCCGCCAATGTCAATGCCAGGAAGCCGAAGACTGCCAGGAACCAAGCGGCGAGGCGCGCTACCACCAAGGATTTCCCGACCTGTTCCTCCATGGTTTCCACGCCGAAGATCGGCAGGCCGGGGTCGAGGCGCTCCACTTGTTGTTGTACCACCGCGGCAAGAGCCTTCGGCTTTCCCACTGTCTTGATGACCAGGCTCACGCCGCCGAATGCCGAGAACCCTTGTAGATCATCCTGATTCTGCGCAGCCAGCTCGAACAGGCAGGGGGCGGCGGCTTCTCCGATGGTCTTCGATTTTGTGTCGCCCACAACGCCGATGACTTCAAACGTCTTTTTGACCTTTCTGAAATGCCAACCCAATTGCTGCCCCACCGAGTTCCCGCTGGGAGACAGTTGGTCGGCCATCGCGCGGCTAATCACCGCGACCCGCGGCGACGCTGCTGTGATCCCCCGGAAGTCCCGGCCCTGAATCAGCGGAATCCCCATGGTCTCAAAGTAGGCCGGTCCCACCATGTGCACGTTAGCGTTGATGTTTCGAGGTGTTCCAAGGACCGAGTAGTCGCGGCCACTGCTGACGATGCTCAGGGGCAGCGGCGCCACCACGCTCGCCGAACGTACGCCGGGCACGTGAGATACCTGCTCTTCGAGTTGCTGAAAGAAAAGCGCGCTCCGTTCATTCGAATAGCCTTGGGCAGAAGGGTCAACCCTTACGACAAGAAGGTTTTCAGGACGGAAACCGAGGTTGATGGAAAACCCATTCCAAAGGCTGTGAAGAAACAGGGTGGCGGCCACCAGCACGACCACGGAAACCGCCACTTGGACCATTACCAACCCGCTGCGCGCCCATCGCGTGGTCAAACCAGCGGCCGTCTTATCGCCACCCTTCAGCGAGGCGTTCATATCCACTCGTGTGGCGCGGCCGGCGGGCGCGAGGCCGAAGATCAACGCGGCGAAAACCGCGATCCCTGCCGTCACCAACACCACTCGCTGGTCGGGCGCAAAATCGATGGCGAGGGGCAAAGGCAGCGGAATTTCCACACTCGCCAGCGCTTTGGTGATGGACCATGCCAAAAGCAATCCCACGCCCGCACCCAGAAATGAAAGGATCAAATTTCCCACCATCACTTGCCGGACAATGCGCCCGCTGCCGGCCCCCATCGCCAGCCGAATGGCAATTTCCCTGCGCCGCGAGGTTCCGCGCGCCAGCAGCAGATTGGCAATATTTACGCAGGCAATCAGCAGCACCAGGCCGGCGATGACCATTGCCACCGCAGAAACTCCCAAGAACATATTGCCGAGATCGCCGGGAAGATGTCCGGCAGTGGCGAGCGCCACGGGACGTTTCTCTTTCTCACCAGCCGCCTGGCGCAGCCGGTCATTGATAACGTTCACCTCCGCCTGCGCCTCCTGGCGCGACACTCCCGGCCTTAATCGGCCAAAAATCGAAAAGCCTTGCTCATCGGGATTCGTAAAGGGGTGGGCCATGGTCTCTTCAAAGACATCCAGTTGGGGGAGCATCGCCATGGGGGCCCAGAGGTCCGGAGCGAGGCCGAAATCCACGGTGCGAAAATCGCTCGGCATCACACCCACCACCGTGTAGCTGGCGTGGTTCACGCGAATGGTCTTTCCCAAAATCCCCGGGTCGCCACCCAAGAAGTTCTGCCAGAGTTGGTGGCTCAGGATGACCACCGGCTGGGGCGATGAAAGCTGGTCTTCATCGGGCAGAAAGCCGCGGCCGAGAGCTGGCTTGACCCGCAGTGTATTCAGAAAGTTGCCGGTAACCAACCCTCCCTGGATGTGCTGCGGCGGGTGGGTGGAATTCAAGTTGGCGGTGAAGGGAATCTCGTAACTGGTCGAGAGGCTCGCGAACGACTTCGCCTGGTCGCGGTAGGTGACATAATCCGGCCAGGAGAAGCTCGTATTGGTGAAGGCGACCACGCGCTCGGGGTCAGGAACGGGCAGGGTCCGAAGGAAGAGCCCATTGAGCACGCTGAAGACAGCGCTGTTCGCCCCGATCCCCAGCGCCAGGGTAATCACCACGACCGCCGTAAATCCCGGATTTCTTTTGAGTTGGCGCAAGGCGTAGCGAACATCCATGAAGAGGTTTTCAAGGAAGGTCCATTGCCACACCTCGCGGCTGCGCTCCGCGATCAGGAGCACGTTGCCGAACTCCCGCCGGGCGGCGAAGGTGGCTTCTTCGCGCGACATGCCGCCGGCCACCAACTCATCGACCTTTTCCGCAAGGTGCTCTTCGATCTCCGCGCAAAGCTCGCCATAAGCACGACGGCGCAAAAAGAGTTGCTTGATCCAGTTCATAATTCACCACATTGAGCGAGCGCGGACCACTATCAACTAAGCACTATCCACTAACCACTGCCTTACTCATACCTGAGCGCCACCATGGGATCGACCCTCATCGCCCGCCGGGCGGGAATGTAGACGGCCAGCAGTGCCACGGCGAGCAGCAGCAACGACACGGCCACAAAGGTCAGCGGGTCGGTAGGCCGAACCGCATAGAGGTACGCCGCCAGGAGCCGCGTCAAAGCCAGCGCACTGGCAACGCCGGTGGTGATTCCGATCATCAGCCATTTGGCGTTCTGACCGGCAACCAACCACATGATCTGTTGCCCTCGGGCGCCCAGGGCCATGCGGATGGCGATTTCATGCGTCCGCTGGCGCGTGCCGTAGGAGACCATGCCGTAGATTCCCACCGCCGCCAGCACCTGGGCGATTGCGGCGAAAACTCCGACCAATTGCAGCACAAAACGCCTTCCCGAAGCTTCGATGGAAACCAGTTGATCCATGGTCCTGATGTCGGTGACGGGCTGGTCGGGGTCGACCCGCCAAATCTCTTTCTTGACTGCCGGGATCAGCGAGGGGGGTTCGGAGGCGGTGTGCAGAACCAGGGCCATCTCGCTCGACGGCCACTGCGTGTACGGTATAAACAGTTCAGGGACGGGCGGCGCCTCCAGCGCGAGTTGCCGGACGTCACCCACAATTCCAACAATCTCCAGTTCCTGGGGTTTGAATTCGACCCTAGACCCTTTAACCACAACGGCGCGGGAAGATATTATGGTCTTACCAATAGGATTTTCATCCGGCCAGTACTTTTGGGCGAAACTGCGATTGATAACGCCGACCAGGGGCGAGCGCGCGGAGTCAGCAGTCACAAGCTCCCTCCCATTGAGCAGCGGTATCCCCATGGTGTAGAAGTAATTGGGGCTCACGGCGTGATAGGCTGCCCTGCCTTGTTTGGGATGAGGCCCAGCAGTCTCGAACCCGTTCACAGTCCAAGTCCGCGTCATCGGCAGGTCCACGGTCGCGCCCGCTGAAACCACAGACGGCAGAGATTCGAGCCTTTGCAGCACTTGTCCGAAGAATGCCGCCTGGTTCTCCCCAGAAGCGTACTTCTCACCCGCCAAACTTATGTCCATGGTCAGTAAGCGTTCCGTCCGGAAGCCGACGTCCGTTTCCAGCAAACGGACCAAGCTTTTCATCATCAACCCGGCTCCCGCCAGCAGAACGAAGGACAATGCCACTTCCAACCCAATCAGGGCGCTGCGAATGCGCCCCGTGCCAGCGCTCACCCCGGAACTTCGCGCGGGCTTGGTGGTCCTCCAGGCAGGCAACAATCCGAAAAGAGCGCAGGACAGTACGGATAAGATGACTGTGAAAATCATTACCGTAGAGTTGAGTTCGATGCCGGCATCATGAACCCGCGTGAAGAAGGCGGTGTGCTGGGGCAAGGCGGAGGCCAACAGGGGGAGCGTCCAATACCCGAGAGTGGCGCCCAGCGCACCCCCCATGCCCGCTAGCAGCAGGCTTTCGGTGAGCAACTGCCGCACAATGCGTGACCGCGTCGCTCCCACCGCGTTTCGGATGGCAATCTCGCGCTCCCGCGTCGCGCCCTGGGAGAGCAGCAGGTTGGCCACGTTGGTGCACGCGATGAGCAGCACGAAAGCCACGGCTCCGAGTAGCACCCACTCCGTCTGGCCGAAGGATTGGATAAGCGGGTCAACGTGGATTCCTTCGTCACGGATGGTGTGGGGATAGGCTTGCGCGAGGCGGGAGGCGATCCCGTCCATCTCCGTCCTGGCCTGTTGCCTGGTCATGCCGGGGGCAAGGCGTGCGAACACCCGCAAGTAATGCCAGCCACGATCGGGGTTCGGAACGACCGGCACGAAAACCTCCGGCGCGCTTCCCCACCGGTACGGCGGAAAGTAGAAATGCGGAGGTAAGACCCCCAGCACCGTGTACGCCCTACCTTCCAAATAGATAGACTTCCCAATAATCCCGGCATCGCCCCCGAATCGCCTGTGCCACAACTCGTAGGTCATCAGGACGACGTGTGGGTCGTCAGTGGGGCTAAACTCGCGGCCCAACAGCGGGGGAATTCCCAACAGGGCAAAGAGCCCTGGCGTACTATATAAAGCGTCCAAGCGTTCGGGCTCTCGCGTGCCGGTCAGGTTGAGAGATTCTTCCTGGTACCCGGCCATCGCCTCAAATGCGTGGCTCTGTGCATGCCAGTCCTGAAAATTGGGGTACGACGACGCGACTTGGGCGTAATGGGACTCGGAATCAACGGGGAAAAGCATAAACAGCCGTTCGGAGTGTGAGTAAGGAAGCGGGCGCAACATGACCGCGTCGAGCAGGCTGAATACGGCCACATTCCCGCCGATGCCGAGGGCCAGCGTCAGCACCGCCACCGCCGTGAAGCCGGGGTTCCTGTGCAGCAGGCGCGCGCCATAGCGAACATCTATGAAAAAGTTCTCGAGGGAGGGCCATCGCCACTCATCGCGGCTGCGCTCTTCGATGAGGAGCACATTTCCAAACTCCCGCCGGGCGGCGAAGGTCGCCTCATTCCGCGACATGCCGCCGGCCACCAACTCATCGACCTTTTCCGCGAGGTGCTCTTCGATCTCCGCGGAAAGGTCGCCATAGGCACGACGACGTGAAAAGAGTTGCTTGATCCAGTTCATAATTCACCCGGCGCCAGGACGCGTGTAATTCCCTCCAGCATGCGCTCAAAGCTCAACACCTCGCGCTCCAGGTGCCGGGCGCCTGCGGGCGTCAACCGGTAAGTCCGAACGCGACGGTTGGTGGAAGAAACGCCCCACTCCGCCTTCACCAACTCTTCCTTCAGGAGGCGTTGGAGAGCCGGGTAGAGCGAGCCTTCTTCAATCTGAAGCAAGTCGTTCGACATGCGCTTGATGTGCTGGGCGAGCGCGTAGCCATGCAAAGGCTGCCGCTTCAGCGTTCGAAGGATCATCATTTCCAGCGCGCCGCGAAACAGGTCGCGCTCCTCGGGCTTTTTCATGGCTCCATCCCTCAACCTATTTTCAACGATGCCTAGAGTAAAATAGAGTATAGGGCTTGTCAAGTGGAATATCGCGAAGCAATCGGCGCGCGCACCTGGGGCTCGGGTCCGGAGTCCGGAGTCCGACGTCTTAATAAATTTGGCTGGGGGCCGCAAAAAAAGTGTACACCCCAGAGCGCACCGAGATCACAAAGGAGAGCAGGAGCCGTCTCTCGGCGAACTCTGTGGCCTCTGTGGTGAGATCTTCTTTCAGAATTCATAATTCATCATTCGCAATTCTCTTCGCTACCCACGTCATCCTCGGCGAGAGCCTGTGCTAGAATCACGCCGCGACGAACTCATAAGGAGATTGCCATGATGACACCACGCGACCGTTGGCGGGCTCTTTTGGCGGGAGAAACGCAGACTCTCTGCGACTACTGGGGCACGGCCGAAGTCACCGACCGGCTGCGCAAAGAGCTGGGATGCGCTTCCGAACGAGCGCTTTGGGAGCGGCTGGGAATCGACAAGCTGGTGCTGCTCGGCCCCACGCATCCGCTGGCCACAGAAGACACGTGGCACATCCAATCGCTCTGGAGCATCTGGCACGTGGAAGTCACGAATATTTCCTATGGGGATGGCTTGGGCACTTACGAAGAGGCTGCCACCAACCCCATGGGGAAAGCCGAAACCGCGGCCGACGTCGAGCGCTTTAACTGGCCGGACCCCGCGCTGTTTGACGTGGACGGCATGCGCGCCAAGTGCGCTGCTTGGCACGGGTACCCCATCCTGGGCGGGTGCTACGAGCCGTTCTATCTTTATTGCCGGCTGCGCAGCATGGAACAGGCCCTCACCGACCTCGCCGTAAACCCCGCCGTTGCGGAGGCCGCCCTGGAGCGAATCTATTCCTTCCACGAATCGGTCATACGCCGCACCCTGGAGGCGGCTCGAGGCTTGATCGATTTCATCTACGTCGCCGAAGACCT
>JBEKNU010000146.1:0-18154 GCA_049522495.1 Terriglobia bacterium | reverse complement strand
GAGTGCGGCAGCTTGCTGCCGCTTTCCTCCCCCCGAGCTTGCTCGCGGGAATTTCGACTTGGAGCAGAATTAGCCGCCAGCAAGCAGGCTGGTGCAAAAGCGGCAGCAAGCTGCCGCACTCCAAAGCGCTTCGCGCACTTTCATTTACAGTGACGGGCTCAATGCCCATAACAACTCCGCTCAGCGATGACAGTATTGGAGCGTTTTTTCGCAACTTCCTTATGCAGCCATTTGGCGAGGTAAACTCGCCGCTACATCATCCCATCGAGCCGCCACCGGGGGCTTCGGCCTTTCCTGCCGAACCATACGCTCGCATCAATTCTTGGCACTTTAGCTTCACGGCTTCACGGCCCGCCACCAGGATATCATCCGCGCCGCCCATGCCAATGAAAGGATGGGGACTCATGGGCTCCCGGTACTTCGCGAGCTTTTCCCGCAAGGCGGCCAGATAAGCCTGCTTCAGCCCGGTGCCAAAATTCACTTTGGCGACCCCCAACTGTACGCAACGCGCCGCGTCCTCAAGGGGAATCCCCGTGCCGCCGTGCAGAACCAAGGGCACGGACACCGCCTTGGCGATCTCGGCCAGCGCCGCGAGGTCAAGCGGCGAACTGCCTCTCGTCTGGATGTGGACGTTGCCCACCGCCACGCCCAGAGCGTCGATTTGCGTTTCCTCCACAAAAGCCCGCGCCGCCTCCGGGGTGGTGGGTTCCGCGTGTCCGTTCGCCGAAGCGTCGGCCAGGTGGCCCACCTGCGCCTCCACGGAAACGCCGCTCCGATGCGCCTTGGCCACCACTTGCCGAACTAGGCGGCGATAATCGTCCAGCTCGAACCCTTCATTCTCAACCATCACCGCATTGAATCCGAGGTCGATGGCTTCCTCGATTTGCGCCAAGCTGGCGGACTCGTTGAAAAGGAGCGCAGCGGGGACACGAGCCTTCGCGAGGCTCAAGCCCAGGCCCGCATAAAAGGCCAAATTCTCAGCGCGCTTTCGCCCCGGGTGCATTAGAAAGCCACCGTTGAAACCCGCGATGATGGGCGAACGCTCCTCCTCCGCTGCCTCCACTACCGCTTGAAACGACTCGAGACTCCACGCTTCGCAATAGCAGACGGCGTACTTATCGCGCCGGGCTTCGGTCAATAATTGAACCATCGAAACAAGTGGCATTGGCGTCGCTCTTCAGGGCAGGCCTTGTGACTTGGCCGAAACATTGTACCGCATCTTTGATTTCCTTTAGGCTGCCGTCAGACCGCGGGGGAAAGCATTCTCCCCAGGTTTTCACCCTGCTGACAGCTTTACACTCCGTCCGCATTCGGCAGATTGATAGATGGCTTCCACAACTTCCAGGGCTTTCAGCCCATCGCGCCCGGTGATGGCGGGTGGCTGGCCTGAGCGGATCGACTCCACGAAGTCGGCGAGGAAATGATGGCCCATCACGCCCGCGTAGCCGGCGGGCTGGGGGAGATCGAAATCCAGGTACTGGCGCGAGGCCTGGGAGTACTCGCCGGTGTCGCTGCACACGAACAGGCGCTCCTTCGCGCCCTCGAATGACGGGCTCCAGGAAAGCACGCCCGCGGCGCCTCGGAGTGCGAGGTAGAGATCGCGTCCAGAAGGATACGACTCCGGCGCCGTATAGCTGATGTCGAGCGCCAGAACGGCGCCGCGCGTAAAGGTCAAAAGGGCGAAAGAGTTGTCTTCAATGTCATATTGCCGGTTGAGGCTCACGTTTTTGCCGATGACTTCCACCACCTCATCAGCCAGCAGCCATCGATAAAGGTCAATCCAATGGACACCGAGATTGAGCATGGGGCCGCCCCCACTCCGGGCCTTCTCGAGCATCCACCCCGCGTGGGCTTCCGTGTAGCGTGAGAGGCGGCCGGCGGCGCATCGGCCTTCGCAACCCACGATGCGTCCGGTCACGCCCTGCTCAATCAGCTTTTTCATTTGCCGGGCGACCGGATGGTAGCGCCACACGTAAGGCGTCGAAAGGATCACGCCGGTCTGCTCCGCGGCGGCGATCATGCGGCGCGCCCCCTCGGCGCTCGCCGCCATGGGCTTTTCCACCAACACGTGTATCCCGCGCTGGGCGCAGGCCACGGCAGCGTCCGGGCAATCCGCATGGGGAAGGAAGATCACCGCCAGGTCCAACGTTTCGCGCTCGAGCAAATGGCGCCAATCGGAGTATCTCCGCACGGCGAAGTCTTTAGCAAAACTCTCGAGCACAGATGGGTTGGGGTCGGCGGCTGCGATAACGTTGGCACCTGGGATGGCCTGGAACAACGGCATGTAGCTGCGCGGGTGCAGGTGGCTGAGCCCGAGAAATCCTACGGATAGGTGCTGGGTTGACGTCACTCGATTCTCACCCCGGAAGTGTATACACAACGTGTTCAACAATCTGAGCTGCTGGCTTTCTTTCAACTTTCGACTTTCAACTTTCAACCTCATCGGCGTGGAGCGGGAACTTCGATCCGTTGGTTAGAATTTCCCGTCCCGGCTTTCAAAGTGTGTGGGCTTGTTGAGCGTGGGACCTTCGGACAAGATCCAGTGCGCCGTCCAGTCGATCATTTGCTCAACCGTCACGGCGGGAGCGCCAAACATGCGCTGGCACAGGCTGGCATTATTGAGCAGGGCGGTCGCGGATTCTTGTCCTTCCAGGACCGGCGCTTTGCCGAAGATTTCGCCAAAGCGATGGGCCAGCGCGCGAATCGAGAGCGTCTCCAATCCCGTCACGTTCAAGATGAATGGAGGCGATTGCCCGTGGGCGAGGCTGCGCAGCGCCACGGAATTGGCATCGCCCTGCCAAATCACGTTGACGGCTCCCATAGTGACGTCGACGCTGCGGCCCTCGAAGACCTTGCTGCCAATATCGAGCAGGACGCCGTAACGAAGATCAATGGCGTAGTTCAGCCGGAGCAGGGTGACGGGAATTTCGTGGCGGCGAGAGAAGTGCTCCAGGATTCGTTCGCGCGCCAGGACCGATTGCGCGTATTCGCCGAGGGGCGCTGTGGGCGTTTCCTCCGTGGCGCCGCCGGAATCCACGGGCACGAGCGGATAGACATTGCCGCTTGAGAAAGCCACGATGCGCGAGTGGCGGAAGCGCTCGGCAATCAGCGCCGGCATGTACGCGTTCATCGCCCAGGTCAGGCTCTCCGCGCCTGTCGATCCGAATTTGCGCCCTGCCATGAAGATGACATTGCGCGCATCAGGCAAGGCGGCAACGGCTACGGAATCCAGCAGGTCGGCGCGAAGGGTTTCGACGCCGGCCTGTTGCAGGAAAAGTTCCGCCGAGGGAGTGGAGAACCGCGAAACACCAATGATTCGCCTTGCCACGCCGGAAGCTCGGGCAGCGCGCGCCGCCCGCCGCGCCAAACTGGGGCCCATCTTGCCGGCCGCACCGATTATGATTAGATCGCCTTCCAGATCACGAAAGAAGGCAACATCCTCCTCGCTGGGCGTGGAAAGACGGTCTTCAAGTTCTGCTTCGGATTGGATCCAGTCGGGCATGGTTCGAAATCTATGTCCGGTGCCGAGGCATGTCAAGTTCATGTTCCGGCAGCACCTCATTTGCGCTGGTCGCGCGGAATAAGATTGTCCGGTATCTGCGCATACCCAAGTCGCGCCGAATTTGGAATCCCACGCGTTCCCCGCCGTTGTTGACACACTGGATGGCGTATGGGAGAATTCAACGTTTCAAGGCAGGAAGCACAGACTCACCGGTAACCACTTAAGGTCAATGGCCGACGAAAAGAAGGAGCCGCCCAAGGCGGCCGATGGGGCTGGAACTCAGAAGCCTGCCGCGGAGAGCGGCGGGGCAAGCCCACAATCCAAGCTAGATGCTGGTGCAACCTCCCAACCGCCCGCACCCGCGGGGGCGGGTGGAGGTGCGCCCAACGCGCCTGCCAAGCCTCCCGCCGCGCCGCCTAAGCCTCCGGCCGCGGCGCCACCCAAACCGGCTGCCCCACCCAAGGCTCCGATCAAGCCTGACCCGTGGTCAAGTCCGCTGCTGGATGAACTCCAGAAAAAATTTACGGGCGCCATCAGCGAGGCGGTGATCTTCCGCAATATGCCCTCCATGAATGTGGCCAAGGAACACTTGGTGGCGGTTTGCCAATTCCTGAAGCGCCCCGAGGGCGGCGGTTACACTATGCTGACGGATGAAACCGCGGCGGATTATCCCAAGCGGGAAAAACGCTTCGACATTGTCTATCATTTGTACTCCTTTGAAAAAAATAATCGCCTGCGTTTGCGGGTGCAGGTGGGCGCGGAAGAAAAGGTTCCGTCGGTTACGGGCGTTTGGCCTACGGCCAATTGGCTGGAGCGCGAGATTTACGATATGTTCGGAGTGGTTTACGAAGGCCATCCGGACCTCAAGCGGATTCTGATGCCCGATGGATGGGTGGGACACCCTTTGCGCAAGGACTACGACATCCTGAAGCAGGACGAAGCTTGGGTAAAAGCCAACCTGGGAATCGAAAGCGGACAGTGAAAAGCAGTGACGAGTGACAAGCAAGAAAGCAGCAATAAGGCAGTGACAAGCGAAAGCGCCGACCCAGGAACTGAGAGCGTACAGTAACTCATGCCGGAAGCCACTTTTCTCGACGCGAATGAGCTGGTCATTAACATGGGGCCGCAGCATCCGGCCACGCATGGAGTTTTGCGCGTCAAGCTCAAGCTGGACGGCGAGCGCGTGCTGGGGACGGAATGCATCATCGGGTATCTCCACCGCGGCGTTGAGAAGATCGCCGAGAATCGCACTTACGCGCAGTTCACCCCTTACGTTGACCGCATGGATTACTGCGCTGCCGTGACCAATGGCATGGGATACGTGGAGGCGGTCGAGAAGCTTCTGGGGGTGGAAATTCCTCCGCGCGCGCAATACACGCGGATGATTTTGGCGGAATTGCAGCGCATCGCCAGCCACCTGATCTGGCTGGGGACACACGCGCTGGACATCGGCGCCATGACGCCGGTTTTCTACACCTTTCGCGAGCGCGAGGAGGTCCTGAAGATTTTCGAGGAGTATTGCGGGGCGCGCCTTACCACGCACGCCTTCCGCATCGGCGGACTGCAATACGATCTTTACGATGGATTCGAAAGGGACGTGGTGAAGTTCTGCGACTACTTTCTGCCCAAGATCGACGAGTACGAACAGCTTCTCACCCAGAACCGCATCTGGATCAACCGCACGCGGAGCATTGGGGTCCTCACCGGGGAAGACGCGATCGCTCTCGGAGTGACTGGCCCCGTGCTGCGTGGTTCGGGCGTCAAGTGGGACATTCGCAAGGCCCAGCCCTACGAAGCCTATGAAAAGGTCGAATTCGATGTGCCGATCGGCGCGCACGGCGACACTTACGACCGGTACATCGTGCGCATGGCGGAAATGCGACAGTCGGTTCGCATCATTCGCCAATGCGTGGAGCGCCTCGGGCCCGGGCCGATTTTTGGAAAAGTAGGGAAAGTCATCAAGCCGCCGGTTGGCGAAGTCTACCATTCCATCGAGGCGCCCAAAGGCGAACTCGGCTATTACGTGGTCAGCGACGGGACGGTCAATCCCTACCGTGTGCGCGTGCGGCCGCCCTCACTCATCAACTTGCAGGCCTTGGATAAGATGGCCCAGGGCCACCTGATTGCTGATATTGTCGCGATCATCGGTACGATCGATATTGTGCTGGGAGAAGTGGATAGATAAAACCGTCCATGGTCAGTTGTCCGTAGTCAGTTGTCGCGGATTCTCGCTCATGAATCGCAGCCCGAGCGTAGCACCGCAACGGACCACGGACAACGGACCACGGACAACGGACTGAGCATGCTCGATAGCGCCATCAAATTCGTCATTTCGACCCCGTTGCTGCTCGCCCTGATCAAGATTCTCATTATATTTGCCGTCATCTCGGGGATTGTCGCCTACTTGGTTTACATGGAGAGAAAGGTCCTGGCTTTCATGCAGGCGCGGTTGGGACCCATGCGGGTGGGACCGTGGGGGTTACTGCAACCGGTGGCGGATGGATTGAAACTGCTGCTCAAAGAGGACATTATTCCAGCGGGTGCGGACGAGTGGCTTTTCCTGCTGGCGCCCGCCATCAGTGTTTTCGCCGCCTTTGCGGTTTTTTCCGTCATCCCCTTCGCGGGCAATTTCTATGTGACCGACATCAACATCGGCCTCCTGTTTATCCTGGCGGTTTCTTCCCTCGGCATCTACGGGATTATTTTGGGAGGCTGGGCGTCCAACAGCCATTATCCCTTGTTGGGAGCGCTGCGCTCCTCCGCGCAACTGGTGAGCTACGAAGTTGCTGGGGGAATGGCGCTGGTGGGCGTGCTGCTGTTTTCCAATTCCCTCAGCATGGTGGACATCGTCAATAGGCAGCTTAGCATGGGCGTTTGGTACGTGTTCGTGCAGCCCGTCGCGTTCTTGATTTACGTAATTGCCGCCGTGGCGGAGACCAATCGCAACCCCTTTGACCTGCCCGAAGCGGAATCGGAACTGACCGCCGGTTTCCATACGGAATACAGCGGTTTTCGCTTCGCCCTTTACTTCATGGCGGAATACACGAACATGGTGGTGGTGTCTTGCATCGCCGTGACCCTTTTCCTGGGAGGGTGGTTGCGGCCCTTTGCCAGTTACTCGGCTCTCGATTTTCTTAAGTTCACACCCATCCTTGCCTTCCTGGGAGCGGGAGCGTTTGTGCTCTGGTTGGGGCTGAAGGGCTCGGTGGCGCTGGAGCGTTATTTCTTCATGGTCCTCGCCGCCGGTTTTGTGGTGCTCGCGGTTCTGGTGGCTTATCCTCCGGTGCTCAATGCCATTCAAGGCATTTTCTGGTTTGGCGCCAAGGTTCTGGCATTCCTGTACGCTTTCATCTGGTATCGTGCAACGTTCCCGCGTTACCGCTATGACCAGTTGATGAATATCGGCTGGCGGTGGATGATTCCTTTGGCGCTTGCGAACCTGATCGTGACCGCGGTGGGCCGGTATCTTTGGTTGTCCCACCATGCGGCGACGGCAGTGGCGTGGCTGGGCAGGTGATGATGGACTGGAAAGATTTTCTCCGGCGGATATTTCTGATCGATTTGTTCAAAGGCCTGCGGCTGACGTTTTCCTATCAGCGCCCGGACGCTACATACACGGAGCAGTATCCCCTGGAGCGGCCGCCGGTGGCGGAGCGCTATCGGGGCGCGCCGCGCTTGAACAATCATCCCGAATCGGGCGAGACGCTGTGCATCGCCTGCAACCTGTGCTCGATTGCCTGCCCGGAGAACCTGATTGTGGTGGGTTGGGCGCGCACGGAAGACCGCAAGAAGCGGCTGACCACGTTCACCTACGATCTTTCACGCTGCATGTTCTGCGGGTTGTGCGAGGACGCCTGTCCGGTGGACGCGCTGGAGTTGACGCAGGACTTCGAAATCGCCAACTATTCGCGCGAGGGCATGATCTGGGACCGGCAAGCGCTGGAGGAAGGCCCTCAGCCGGCGCGATATACGCGGTAAGCAAAGTGGTGGAACCCTAGGAACCTATGCCTGAACTTATCACGTTCATTGTTCTCTCTGTGCTGGCGCTGGTGTCGGCGGTATTTGTGATCACGCGCCGCAATGCTGTGCACAGCGCGATTTGGCTGGTGGTGACACTCTTTGCGGTGGGCGGGATTTTTTTGTTGCAACATGCCGAATTCCTCTTCGCGGTGCAAATCATTCTGTATGTCGGCGGCATCACGGTGCTGTTCCTCTTCGTCGTGATGCTGGTGGATATCGACGTAACTCTAAAGCAGGCGCGCTTCGCCCGGCAATGGCAATTGGCCTTGGTGACGGCCGTCCTGGTGCTCGCGCAGGTCGGTTATGCGCTCTACAACCATGGGCTGGGACTCAAACTCCCAGACCGCCCGCCGGGAAGTGCTCCCGCCCTAAACACCCAAGCGGTGGGAATGGCTCTCTACCAGAATTATTTGTTGCCGGTGGAGATCGCTTCGCTGTTGCTGCTGGTGGCGATGGTTGGCGCTGTAATCATGGCTAAGAGGAAACTGGAATGATCCCTACGGAGTACTACATTTTTCTCGGCAGTGGATTGTTCACGATCGGCGTCATCGGCGTATTGACTCGGCGTAACGTGCTGATCATCCTGATGTCGATCGAGCTGATCTTGAACGCCGTCAACATCAACTTGGTGGCGCTGTCGCAATATTTCAAGTCGGTGGATGGCCAGGTCTTTGCGATTTTCGTGATCACCGATGCGGCCGCCGAGGCCGCGGTGGGCTTGGGCTTGATTATCGCCCTCTTCCGCAATAAAGAGACGGTCAATGCTGACGAGATTGACTTGTTAAAGTGGTGAGACAAAAGTGTAAAGGATGAAGGGTAAAGGCTAAAGCCTGAAGCGTAATGGCTCGAATTCAATGATCGAGCAATACCGGCGTGACATCCGAAAACGCGCGTTCCAATATTCCCTGCGGGCGATCAAGCTTTACCATGCGTTGCAGGAGGCGAAGGACGGCGCGGGGTGGGTTATCGGGAAGCAGTTCTTGCGGGCTGCCACATCGATTGGAGCAAATATCGAGGAAGCACAAGCTGGGGAAACACGAGCGGATTTCATCCACAAGTATGGGATCGCTCAAAAAGAGGCAAGGGAAAGCTGCTACTGGCTGGGCCTGATGAGCGAATCGGCCATTGTGCCTAGACGGCGTTTGACGCCGTTGATAAAGGAAACCGAGGAACTTTACGCCGTGATCACCGGAATCATCCGGAGCGCCAAAAATGCGAACAAAGGTTCGAGTTAATAAGGATAAGGATAAAAGGACAAAAGAACGTCTCAATTTTGACTCTAGCGGCTGCCCGGAATCTGTTGCTTGTTTGGTCCGTTCAATGAAATTTGGCAGCATCGACGAAATTCGGCAAAGTGGTTTTGAAGGCTTTGCTGCCATCTTCGCCCTGAAGGCATCGGCTTGCCGCAAGGTACCCGATGTGGGAGGCGTTTATCGAGAGCTGAAACTGTGCAATGGTGGGTAAATGCGACGGACGAACGTTTTTTACCCTTTAGCCTTTACCCTTTAAACTTTTGATGACAATGCTTGATAAAATCTGGTTAATCCCGGTTTTCCCGCTCCTGGGAGCGGCCATCCAGTTATTCCTCGGCCGCCGAATCTCGAACCGAGCGGTTTCCGCGGTCTCCGTGGGGTTGCCGGGGCTGTCCTTCCTCTGGGCGCTCGAGTGCTTTATCCAATTCCTGGGCCTTCCGGAGTCGTACCACCACGTTTTCCTGAAGCCCTTGTACACCTGGTTGCCCGCCGGGGCATTCCATTTGTCGAACGGGTCTTTGGGGAACCTCAACGTCAACGTGGGAATGCAGCTCGATCCACTCTCTTGCGTCATGATTCTGGTGGTGACCGGTGTGGGCTTTCTCATCCACGTTTACTCCATCGGGTACATGGCACATGAAGGCGGATATTACCGTTTCTTCGGTTATCTCAATCTCTTCATGTTCTCCATGCTGGTCCTGGTGCTGGCGGACAACTACCTGATGATGTTTGTGGGCTGGGAAGGCGTGGGCCTCTGCTCGTATCTGCTGATCGGATTCTACTTCCTGCGCAAGTCGGCCTCGGATGCCGGGAAAAAAGCTTTCATCGTCAATCGTATCGGCGACGCTGGGTTCCTGTTGGGCGTGATGCTGATGGTGGTGACCTTTGGGACGTTGGACTTTCAACACATCACCGACATGGCGCGTAACCCGCACTTCCACGTCGAGGGTGGGGTGATCACGGCCATTTGCATTTTGCTCTTCATCGGCGCTACGGGGAAATCCGCGCAGATTCCCTTGTATGTGTGGCTCCCCGACGCCATGGAAGGCCCCACGCCGGTCAGCGCCTTGATTCATGCAGCGACCATGGTGACCGCCGGCGTGTACATGGTGGCGCGCTCGAACGCCCTTTACGCTCTTTCCCCCATGGCGCTGGCGCTGGTGGCGGCGATCGGCGCAGCGACGGCCATCTGGGCGGCCTTGATCGGCCTGGTGCAGAACGACATCAAGCGCGTGCTGGCGTACTCGACAGTGAGCCAGTTGGGTTACATGTTCCTGGCATGCGGGGTCGGCGCGTTCACCGCGGGCATCTTTCATCTGATGACCCATGCCTTCTTTAAAGCTCTTTTGTTCCTTGCCTCCGGGAGCGTCATCCATGCGCTTTCCGGCGAGCAGGACATGCGCAAGATGGGCGCACTCAAGACCAAGATCCCTACCACCTATGCGACGATGGCGGTGGCAGCACTGGCCATTTCGGGGATCCCCCCCCTTGCCGGCTTTGTGAGCAAGGATGAAATTCTGTGGGAATCCTTTGCCGGACCTTACGGCTACCCGCTGCTCTGGGCCGTCGGGTGGATGACCGCGGGCCTGACAGCCTTCTACATGTTCCGTCTGATCTTCATGACCTTTTGGGGTGAGTCGCGGGTTCCGCACGAGGTTGAGCACCACATTCACGAATCCCCAAGGCCGATGCTGATTCCGCTGGTCACGCTGGCGATTCTCTCCATCGTCGGGGGCTTCATCGGCTGGCCGAAATCCTTAATGGGTGGAGAGTGGTTCGGTAAATTCCTGGAGCCGGTGTTTGAAGGCAATCCCTCTGTTTCTCCGCAGGAGTACGGACGGGGCGTCGAGATTTTCCTTATGTTGCTCTCGGTGGCGACGGCGATTGGCGGCATCGGAGTGGCTTACCGAATGTACGTTCAGCGGCCGGGGCTTGCGGATCGTTTTTCTTCCGCGGCTCCTGCTCTGTACCAAGTTTTCCTCCACAAGTATTATATCGACGAAATCTATGACGCCCTTTTCGTGCACCGCGTCAAAGACCTGGGCAGCGCGCTGGCGGCATTTGACCTGGGGGTGGTGGATGGTGGCGTCAATGGTGTGGGTTGGTCCACGCGCATGTCCGGGGAACTTTCGCGCTTGTGGGATACCTGGGTCATCGACGGCCTGGTGAATGTCCTGGCGTTTGTTGTGAAGGTCATGAGCTGGCCGGCGCGGATCGTGCAGACCGGCATGGTGCAGAATTATGCCTGGTTCATCACCATGGGCGTTTTGATTTTCATGGTTTACTACCTGGTGCCTTTTAGGGCATTTTTCGCCTGGTTGTTTTAAACGTGAACTGCTTTTCCGAGGTCAACGATGGCGTTCTTTGATCACCATATTCTGAGCATCATTCTGTTTATCCCGGCGGTGGGGATGATTCCGCTCTTCTTCATCCCCCGGGAAAACAAGCAGGCGGTTCGGTGGTGGGGGAACATTGTACTGTTCGTGGACTTCCTCGCATCGTTGCCCCTCGTCTTCTGGTTCTCCAGTGAGACCCCGGCGCTGCAATTCAAATTCATTGAACGGCATGATTGGATTCCCTCCATCGGCGCGCAGTACCACCTGGGCATTGATGGCATCAGCTTCCTGTTGATCATGCTGACCACGGTGCTCGGTTTTCTCTCCGTGCTTTCGTCCTGGACAAGCATTCAGGACCGCGTGAAGGAATATTACGCCATGTTCCTTCTGCTCCAGGTGGGGATGCTCGGCGTTTTTATGTCTCTCGATTTCTTCCTCTTCTACGTTTTCTGGGAAGTCATGCTGGTTCCGATGTATTTCATCATTGGCGTGTGGGGTGGGCCGCGCAAGCTTTATGCCGCGATCAAGTTCTTTCTTTATACGTTGGCCGGCTCCGTCCTGATGCTGCTGGGAATCCTGACACTTTATCTCAACTATACACTCCCCGACGGCAGGCATACATTCGATCTCATCGAGCTGATGAAGCACACGAGTGTTTGGCCGTTGCAAATGCAGGTTTGGGTCTTCATTGCCTTTGCCATCGGTTTCGCCATCAAGGTGCCGATGGTCCCGTTCCACACGTGGTTGCCGGATGCTCACGTCGAGGCGCCCACCGCAGGCTCGGTGATCCTGGCGGGCGTTTTGCTGAAGATGGGCACGTATGGTTTCATACGGTTCTCGCTTCCCCTCCTGCCGCAAGCCAGCACCAATCCCACGGTCGTGAAGGTCATGGTGTATCTATCGCTGATCGCCATCATTTACGGGGCGCTGGTCTCCCTGATGCAGCGGGACATGAAAAAGCTGATTGCCTATTCCTCGGTGAGCCACCTGGGATTCTGCACTCTGGGAATTTTCGCTTTGAACCCGCACGGCTTGCAGGGAAGTGTGATTCAGCAGATCAACCACGGGATTTCCACGGGGGCGCTCTTTTTGATCGTCGGGCTGATTTACGAGCGGCGCCACACGCGCGAGATCAAGGAACTGGGCGGGCTTTCCAATATCATGCCCGTGTACGCGACTCTCTTTATGATCGTGATGCTCTCCTCGATTGGCTTGCCGCTTCTCAACGGCTTTATCGGCGAGTTTACGATTCTGCAAGGCGCATACGAGGCGAATTGGCATTGGGCCGCATGGGCTGTGGCGGGGATCGTCCTGGGCGCTGCGTACATGCTTTGGCTTTACCAGCGGACGATGTTTGGCCCTTGCGAGAATCCCAAGAACCAGATCCTTAAGGATTTGAGCTTCCGGGAAATCATGACGTTGGTTCCTTTGATCATCTGGGCGTTTTGGATCGGGGTATATCCCAAGCCCTTCTTCGACGTGCTGGATAAACCGGTCAATGCCATTGTCGAGCAGTTGAATCCCGATTTCTTCAAAGCGCCGCAAGCGGCGAGGGTGGCCCCGGCTTTGCCTGCGAGGGGGCAAACCACCCTTACGGCATCCGCCACAACCGGAGGAGCGAGCCGTTAATGGGGAGCGTATTTTTCAATCCGTCGGATTATCAGGCCATCAAGCCGGAGATCCTTCTCACCATGTTCGGCTTGGCCGTGCTCCTTTTTGATTTCCTACTGGATAAGCGCGACAAGTATCTCAACGCCGTGCTGACCCTGATCGGGTTGGGTTTTGCGCTCCTGCAATTGGGCATCTTCTGGGTTAAGCATTTCAGCCCCGGCGGACCTGCCTATTTGGGATTTGACGGCAGTTTTGCCTTTGACTCCTTCGCTGTCGTGACCAAAACGATCATCGTTGTGGCCACTGCCCTGGTCGTTCTCCTTTCGGTGAAATACCTGGAGATTGAGGAAGCGAACGTGGGCGAGTATTACGCCTTGCTGCTGTTCGCCGCCGTGGGGATGATGTTCATGGTGTCGGGCGCCGACCTGATCGTTCTCTTCCTTGCCCTGGAACTGATGGCCCTTTGCGAGTATGTGCTGACTGGATTCCTGAGGGGAAGCCGGCGATCCAACGAAGCGGCGGTGAAATTCTTCCTGCTCGGCGCGTTTTCCTCCGGTCTGCTGCTTTATGGTATGTCGCTGCTTTACGGAATCGGCGGCTCGACCAAATTGAGCATCATTGCTGAACGTCTCCGGGACCGGCCGGCGTCCGATCCGCTATCCTGGGTTGCTCTCATCACCTTGCTGGCGGGAATGTTCTTCAAGATTGCCGCGGTGCCATTCCACCAGTGGACTCCGGATGCTTACGAAGGCGCGCCAACCTCCATTACCGCGTTTATCTCTGTGGCGCCGAAGGTCGCCTCCTTCGCGTTTATCATCCGGGTCCTGTTCATGGGACTGTGGCCCTTGCGGATGGAGTGGCAAGCCTTAACCATCGGCGTCGCCATTGCTACCATGACGCTCGGCAATCTGGCGGCCATTACCCAGTCCAACATCAAGAGGTTTTTCGGCTACTCCACGATATCGCACGTGGGTTATCTGTTGCTGGGGTTGGTGGCAGCCGCGGATGGAAGCGGTGATGGGCTGCGGGCCATCGTCATCTACCTGATCGTCTATGCTTTCATGAATCTCGGGGCCTTTGCCGTCATAATCATGATGCGGAGAAGGGATATCATCGGCGATGAAATCGACGACCTTTCCGGCCTGATGTCGCGCGCGCCGGCGTTGGCTCTCCTGATGCTCATTTTTCTTCTCTCCCTGGCCGGAATTCCCCCGACGGCAGGGTTTATCGGTAAATATTACATCTTCCTTTCGCTGATCGAAACGGGGCATTATTATCTTGCCGTGCTCGGGGTTGTCTATTCGGTTGTAGCGCTATACTATTATTTCCGGATTGTGGTCGTCATGTTTATGAAGAGGCCGCTCGATGAGGTGCCTCTCGCCACCAGTTTCGCCCTGCGGGTGGCGCTGGGAGTGACTCTGGCGATAACTTTGGCGATCGGGATTTATCCTCAGCCGATCATTGTTATTGCGCGCGAGGCCGTGCGGCCGTTCTTCTCGTGAGGGGGAACTGTGCCCAATACCCCCGGCAAACGAATGAGTCTATGGGAACAAGTTGGGTATTACTCCAGTCTGGGCTTCATTCTACCTGGCGGCGCCGTGGGCGGGTATGGGCTGGGTTGGCTTGTGGATCGAAGGCTGCACACCTCACCGGTCTTCGCGCTAATCCTTTGCTTGGTGGGTGCGGGGGCAGGGATAATCGATATCCTGCGAATTCTAACCCGAGCAGAAAAAAGAAATGATGCCGACAAATCCAACGATGGATCTGGCGCAAGCTGAAGCGCGGTTGCCCCGCTGGATGCTTGCACTGGCCGGCGCGGGGACGTTGGGCATCTTGCTGTCCACCCATGTGCGCTTCGGGGCAGGGTTTGCGGTCGGTTCGGGACTTGGCATATTGAATTATCTTTGGCTTCATCAGATCGTCGCAGCATTGGTGAACGCCGGAAGAGTGCGGCCGCCAAAAAGAATCCTCGCGAAGGTATTCGTCCGATATCCCTTGATGTTTGCGGGTGTCTATCTCTTCTACAAATCGGGGTGGCTGCCCTTTACGGGGATTCTGGCGGGATTTTTCGTGCCGGTGGGTGGGGTTCTGATTGAGGCGTTGGTTATCCTGCGCACCAGTTGGAAGGAGTCCGTTTAAAAGGTTAAAGGGTAAAGGCTAAAGGATAAAGGGTCCGAATAAGGGTTAAAGCGTCAGATAAAGGTAGACGCGCTTCTCATGCTTTTACCCTTTAACCTTTAAACTTTACCCTTTCTTACGACTATGGAACATGAACTTTGGTTCACAGCAATCCTGAATAAGATCCTGGGCGGGCCGGTAGCTGGCCTTCTCGCCAGTTTGGGTCATCCCGCAGCCAATGCCGCTCATCCCATCCCCAATTACATTGCGATGGAGATTCTGGTGAGCCTCGTCATTCTGGTTGGCGCGGTTCTTCTGCGCCGCCAACTCTCCGTGGAATCACCTGGCAAGTTTCAGCAGTCCATGGAGACGGTTGTGGAATTCATCCGCGACATGAACGAGGAGATCATCGGCCATGGCTCTGCGCGTTACCTCGCCATGATTGGCACTCTCGGGATCTTTATCGGCCTTTGCAACGTCCTGGGATTGATTCCGACCTTGCAGACACCTACCGGGCATATTGAAGTGACGCTGGGTTGCGCGGTCGCGGCGTTTCTCTATTACAATTTTCAGGGAATCCGGCAGCAGGGGGTTTTGGGATATCTGAAGCATTTGTGCGGGCCGGTCATGATGATGGCCATCATTATGTTCCCCATAGAAGTTGTAGGGAACGTGGGCCGCCTGCTTTCCCTTAGTGTCCGTCTTTATGCCAACATGTTTGTGGGCGACATCTTGGAGGCCGTGTTCACGGGGCTGATTCCGATCGCAGTTCCGGCGGTGTTCATGGCTTTGCACCTCTTTGTCTCGGTCTTGCAAGCGTATATTTTCATGCTGCTGCCCGCGATCTATATCAGCATGGCTGTTTCGGAAGAGCATTGATGGCACCGGCAGGCCTGCGAGCGGAGGGTCAGTCTCGGTTTTGGCAAGGCCGCCAGTGTGAGTCCTGCCTGCACGAGGGGTGGCAGGAAACCACCTCCTGGCGGAATTCATCACGGCCTGAACCTCAGCAAGGGTGAAGGCCAGAGGAGGAGTTGATGAAACGAAATGTACTCATGTGGTTGGTGGCGATCGCTGGGCTTCTGTTGGCAGCCCCTGCGTTCGCACAGGAAGCGGCAGCAAAAGCCGCCGGCAGTGCCGTAAACTGGGTGGCGCTGACTTCCGGTTTCGCTATGGCGATTGCCTCGGCAGGCTGCGGCTACGCGCAAGGGAAAGCGGCGTCGGCAGCGTGCGAAGGGTTGGCGAGAAATCCGGGAGCCCGGGCGGGCATTCAGTTCGCGTTGATCCTGGCCTTGGTCTTGATCGAGTCGATGGCGCTTTACACGTTCGCCATCATCTTCATCAAAGTCATCTAGTCGAAATCTGCGCCAGCTCGGACAGAGGGGAGGCTTCGGCCTCCCCTTTGTATTTTTGGTTTACTTGAGCAGGGGCATGGTGGCCAGGGTACTGAGGCCCATGAAACCGTTCGGCGCCAGGCCGAGATAGAAGATGCCCAGGATGCTGACGGCCAGGGCGGCGCGCACCGGCCAAGGCAAGACGGCCTCGGAGGTTTCGGTCTTCCCCTCGTGCATATACATCGCGACAATGATCTTGAAGTAGTAGTAGACGGAAACCACGCTGTTGAGCAGGGCCAGAATGGTCAGGCCGATCAAGTGCGAGTGGATGGCTGCCCGGAAAAGGTAGAACTTTCCCAGGAAGCCCGCGGTGGTGGGAAATCCTGCGAGCGACAGGAAAAACACGGTAAGGCACGCGGCCACGGCGGGCCGCTCAAAGGCTAGGCCTTTGTAATCCTCAATCTGGACAAGCCGTTCGCCCGCGCCGGCTAAATGCGCAATCAAAAGGAAAGCTCCAACATTCATCAGCGCGTACGCCACCAGGTAATACATGACGCCGGATATTCCGCGCGAGCCGCCGGCTGTGACTCCTACCAGCACATATCCGGCGTGAGCGATGGAGGAGTAAGCGAGCAGCCGTTTGACGTCGGTCTGCCACAACGCACCGAGGTTGCCCACGCACATGGTGAGGGCCGCGGAGATCCACAGGATCCGGAAGGTGAGGGCGTCCGCTGAAGAGAAGCTTCCGAGGAAAACCCGGAGAAGAACGGCAAAGGCGGCGGCCTTCGGGCCCACAGAAAGGAATGCGGTGACCGGTGCCGGCGCGCCCTGATACACATCGGGCGCCCAGATTTGGAAGGGAGCGGTGGAAAGTTTGAAGGCCAAGCCGACAAACATCAGGATCAAGGCCACCTGCGCAAACGTCGTCCATTGCGACGGATCGCCGAATTGCCTGCTTGCTCTCAGGAGGTTGGTGGTTCCCGTCAGACCATACACGAAAGCGATTCCATACAGCAAAAATGCCGTGGCAAACGATCCCAGCAGGAAATACTTAAGCGAGGCTTCGTTTGAGAGGAGGTCGCCCCGCCGGTAGCCTGCCAGGATGTAGGTGGCGATGGAGGAAATCTCCAGCCCCAGGAAAATCATGATGAGGTCCGTGGAGGCTGCCATAAAGCACATTCCCACCGTCCCCATCAGTACCAGGGCATAGAACTCGCCGTGTTGGGCGTGGTCACGTTCCAGATAATCCATGGAGCCCATAATGACCAGACCCGCCACGAGCAAGAACAAATTGATGAAAAAGAAGGCGAATTCGTCGGCGGCAACAGCTCCGCCGAAGGCTGGTCCCATTCCCGGCCAGGGGAAGAGAGAAAGCCGGGCGGTCGCGGCGCCTGCGGCGAGAACTCCCAGCAGCGCCATCCAGCCCAGCAGCTTCTTGTGGGCGGCGCCGACGAACGGCTCCAGCACCATAATGATCACCGCGAAGACCGAGAGAACGATTTCCGGAAGAATCCGCATCATGTCGACGGGCTGGAGAGTGATCATCGGCCACCCCCCACAGAGGGAGTAAGCAGTTCGCTGTGGGCAGTATGTAGGAGCGGGTTGGGAGTTGGCAGTGTGGAGTGGGAAATTGGGTAAAGCACCTCAACTCCCAATTTCCGACTCCCGGCTCCTGAACTCGGTAGGCCGTTGGGGGCCGCGCGATCGGTTATGAGCATGGAGTGCCTGTCGAGGCGAAACATGATGGAGTTTACACCCCGATCCATGCGCCGCAGGAAGGGTTGGGGATAAACCCCCATGGCGATGATCACGATGACCATGACGGTCAGGATCAACTTCTCGCGAAAGTCGCAATCGGCCAGGGCGCGGTTCTTCTCGTTGGTAATTTCGCCGTAAAACACGCGCTGATACATCCACAGCAGATAAACAGCAGCCAACACCACGCCAGCCGAGGCGAAGGCGGTGTAAGCAGCGTGGCGGTAG
>JBEKNU010000145.1:0-19700 GCA_049522495.1 Terriglobia bacterium | reverse complement strand
TGGATGTTAGCGCCTGGACGGATCGAGCGCAATGGCTCCTGATCCGGAAGTATCGGCCGAATGGCGCCATTTTTGTGGCGGACAAGGTGGACAGGCGCGCGCAGTTTCAGGCCGCCGTACAGCAAGGCTTTTCCTATTTCCAGGGTCAATTTTTCTGCCGGCCACAGCCTTTCGCGACCCCCGAGGTGAGCCCCACCAAGTTGATGTACTTCATGGTCCTGCGGGCGGTCACCCGGCCGCAAATCGATGTGCAGGAAGTTGCTGACACCATCAAGCATGATCTGGCCCTCTCCTACAAGCTGTTGCGTTTCTTAAACTCCGCGTATTTCGCGTTTCGCTCCCAGATCAAGTCCATCCGGCACGCCCTCCTGCTGTTGGGGCAGAACGAAATTCGCAAGTGGATCGGGCTGATTTCCGTGTCCGCCCTGGGCGAGGGCGCCCCCCCCATCCTGGTGACCATGGCTCTGATCCGCGCGGCATTTTGCGAATCCCTGGCGCCGCTGGTGGGCGCGGCGAAACGCCAGTCCGATTACTTCTTCCTGGGACTGCTTTCCAGCATCGATGTCCTTTTGGGACGTCCGATGCGCCCGGTGCTTGCGGAACTCCCCATTGCGGCGGACCTGAGCGCCGCGCTGATGGGCGAGCAGAACCCGCTGCGCGACGTCCTCCAGACGGTCATCAGCTACGAACAGGGCAATTGGGAAGAGCTGTCCCAACTGGCAAAAAGGCTGGGACTGAAAGAGGAAAAGCTCTGCGAGTTGTACATGCAAGCCCTTCGCTGGAGCCGCGAGCTTACTCAGGGGGAGAAAGACGCGCCCGCCGAAGCGCCGTATTCCTAGGCCGCCTCCCGGCGTGACATCTCAGAACACTCCGTCTTCGCGCTTGCCGCAACCTGAAGATTTTGAAGGCGTAGCACGGGCATCCTGTCCTTGTCGATCACGGCCGGGAGAACATGTGAAAAAATCGATTTTGGGCATGTTATTCACAATGTAACTCATTGAAAACTCATAGTGGCAAAGTCGGTAAAGTCGATTTTTTCACACGTTCGGATGGCCGTGCTACAGTTCTCACACATGAAAGGCGCCAGCGACGCATCATTCTTTGGTAGAATAGTTTGGTTCTGATGGGCAGAAATGGTGGGCGATACAGGATTCGAACCTGTGACTTCTACCGTGTGAGGATAGCACTCTACCGCTGAGTTAATCGCCCGCGGCAACTCATGAACATAACAGATTTTTGTCCCATGGTCTAGACGCGCAGAGGCGGGCGGTGGTGGGTCAGGGTGCTGTAGCGTCGATCTCCGATCGACGATTCGGCGGTCAGAGACCGCCGCTACAATTCCAAACTGGCCCGTTACCCGAGGCAGAGTTTCGAGACTCAATCGCATGGAAAAAGCCGCAGTTAACAATCACCTCGCTGTCGCTCCGGACCTCCTCAAGCGCGTGCAACAGTCCGTGCGAAGCGTCATTCGGGGCAAGGATGAAGTGATCCAGCTCACCCTGGTGGGGTTGTTTGCGCGCGGCCATTTGCTGATCGAGGACGTACCCGGGGTGGGCAAAACGACGCTCGCCCATTCGCTGGCGCGCTCATTTAATTGCACTTTCCAACGCTTGCAGTTCACCTCCGACATGCTGCCCTCCGACGTCGTGGGCATCAGCGTGTTCAGCCAATCCACCCAGCGCTTCGAGTTTCGCCCTGGCCCCATTTTTGCCAACATCGTCCTGGCGGATGAAATCAACCGCACCACGCCCAAGACGCAAAGCGCTCTGCTGGAAGCCATGAATGAATACCAGGTGACCGTGGACAACCGCACCTACCCGCTGCCGCGGCCTTTCATGGTGGTGGCCACGCAGAATCCCATTGAACATCACGGCACCTACCCGCTGCCCGAGTCGCAAATGGATCGCTTCCTGATGCGCGTGCGCGTCGGCTATCCCAACCCGGAAAGTGAAAAAGAGATTCTGCGGAATTTTGCCGACTCCGAGCCGCTGGCGAGGATCGAGGCCGTCATGAACGCCGAGGAGGTGCTGGAAGTTCAGCAGGCCGTCCGCCGTGTGGCGGTGGATGATGAGTTGATGAATTACACGCTGGCGATCGTGGAGAAAACTCGCCATCACGAATACCTCAGTCTGGGCGTCAGCCCGCGGGGCTCCATGTCGCTCTACCGCGCCGCCCAAGCCATGGCCGTCATGGAAGGCCGCAACTACTGCATCCCCGACGATTTCAAGCGCTTGGTGATTCCCGTTTTCTCCCACCGCTGCATCGTGAGTTCCCGCTACCTTTCCACCATGAAGAAATCGGACCAGTCGGACTCCATCCTGCGCGAAATCGTGGAATCCACACCGATCCCGTTGTAGAAAACAGTATGCAGTGGGCAGGGAGAGTTCACTTTAAACGACGTGTCTTTGGTCCGTAATCCATCGGAAGGCAATTACCGGCATGCGCTGAGGTGATGATGCTCACAAGCGAACAACAGAGCGCGCTCGTCCAGTGGAAGGACCTGCTGGCGGAGGCAGGATTAGATCGAGTATTGATGGGCGATCCGGGGAGTGAGCCTCCGCAGATGGCGGAGAGATTCCAGGTTCTGGCGCGCCTGTTCGGCGAGGGCCAGGCCGTCGAGCGGCGCGACTTTCGGGCGTGCACGTCGGACGAAATGCTCGCGGCGCTCGAAACGCTCGGCTTGGTGAATCGGATCGGGGACAGGGTCGCGCCCGCGTTTCAGCTCGTATTCCATTTGGGACTGTGGCTGTTTTGTGAAAACAAGATGGCGCCCTCGACAAAGTTCTACTATGGGAATGCCTCGATCGAGCTTAGCCGCATGCTGCGGGGGGCGACAGGCAACGTGCTGGACCTGGGTTGCGGCGTGGGGACACAGGCGTTGGTCTGCGCCCGCACGGCAGCGCGGGTAACTGGCGTTGAGATCGAGCCGCTGGCCGCGAAGCTGTTCTGGGTCAACGCCGCCATGAATGGGTTGTCGGACAAAGTGGAACTGATCATCGGCGATTTTCTCGACCCAGTGGCGGGACGGAAGTTCGACTTGATTTGCTGCAATCCTCCGTATATCCCGGCGCCCCCGGGTGTCCGCTACCCGCGGTTCGCGGACGGCGGAGGAGATGGGCTGGAATTCGTTCGCCGCTTGATGGCCGGTTTGCCGGGAGCCCTCGCCCCGGAGGGCCGATGCGCGGCGGTTGGCTCGGTTTTGGGGAATCACGAGGGCCCGGATCTAGCTGCGTTCAAAAAGATGGCGGCGGATTCAAGCCTCGCCTTGATTATCGACTGCCGCACCTGTGAGGAACTCGAAGGGAAAGCCCTGAAACAACTCGTCGGGCTGGCCATGGAAGACGCCAGGGAGGAAGACATCGAACGGGCGTATCGAAGCCATTTCGCGAGCCTTAACGCGACGCACTTATACGGTTTCTTGCTGCACGCCGAGCGTGCGCCGAGTCCAATGGTCTGCGCGACCTACCCCGATGGCCCAAGCACTGCGATTCAGATGGTTCCTTTTCCATAGGCCGGCCTGTGCGGGCACTAACTTCACGGGGTGCGGGATCTGCGACGTTTTAAACCATTCGCCCAAAACTCCAATCCGAAGTGCCGGGTCCGAAATCCGGGGTCGGACAAGCTCGGGTCAGGGCTTGGGAGCTAGAGGCCAGGGATTGCAGATCTCGGATTGCGGGCAGCCAGTATGCGCGGTTTGACTGTAACGCTCTCTGAGGCACTATTAAAGAAAAGATATGAGAAAAGCTATGAGGATTTCCAGGAGTTTTACGGTCGACCGTTCCATCCTCGCCTACCTTCAGCGGACGCGTTCCGGCCGGTCACGGAGCGAACGCGTGAACGAATTGCTCCGCCGGGCGATCCTCGCGGAGCAGTATGAAGTTTTAGAAAGGGAGGCCGCTGAGTTCTTTCCTGCCACTGGGAAGACGGAACGCGCCGAGTCTAGAGCCTTCGCCGCGGCCAGCCGCCGGTCAATCACCCGGGATGGTGAATGATGACTCGCACCCCGCCCAGAGGGTGGTTCCCTCGGCGTGGTGAGGTGTACCTTGTACGCCTGGACAAGCAGCGCCCGGCGCTGGTGATTTCCGCCGACGCCCTCAACCGCCACGCCCTCGACGTTTGCATGGTGCCCATGACCACCGTCGCGCATCCGAAATTTTCGCTGCGGGTACAGGTGAAGCCCGGCGAAGGTGGCCTCAGCCGCGATACCTGGGCAAAGTGCGACGAGGTGACAATCCTTGAAAAGGCCCTCCTGCTCTACCCCCCTTTAGGCCGGCTGATGGACGAGACGCTCCAAAGCATCGAGCAAGGCATCAAGCTGGCGCTCCAACTGCTGTAGTGGCCGATCTGGGCAGACTCTCGTCTTGGGGGTCTGCGATTCCCCCACCTGAGTTACAATTAATCCCGCATGGCCACTTTCACGCAACCCTCCGGCGGCGGTGTTCTGCGCGACCTTTGGGCGCTAGCGCGCTATCAGATAGTGCACATCGACCGGCCGGCCTGGCGCCGTTTTTTCCTGGCGCTCTTCGGCCTGGGGATGGCCTTCTTTCTCGCCTTGTATTCAACAGCTCTTCGTGAGGCAGGCCACACGGATGGGGCCATGGCGGCCGCCTCCCTGTCGTTGCTCATCGCCTTTATCGTGGCCATCAAAGTCGTGCCGTACCTCGCCAAGCGCACCGCCCTCGAGCGCTGGATGATGAAGGTCGAATACGAGTTCACGCGCGAGGGCGTGGTTTATTTCATGATCATCATGGGCATCGCCGGCGCCGCCCTCAACACCGGCAACAATCTCCTCTTCATCATTCTTGCCAATCTCCTGTCGGGAATTTTGCTGTCCGGAATTCTTTCCGCCATCGTGCTGTCACAACTGGAATTGGATTTTGCCCTGCCGGAACACGTTTTCGCCGAGCGTCCTTTGATTTCGCGCCTGACCGTTCAGAACCTGAAGTGGGTCTTCCCTTCTTTCTCCCTCACCCTGTCCGCCCGCGACCCCCTGAAGGGCAAACGAAAGCGGACTTCCTTGGCCGCGCCGCGCCAGATTCTCGACGCTCCTGTCTACGTGCCCTATATCCCGCACCGGTCCTCCGTGACCCAGCACGTGGAACTCACTTTTCCCCGCCGTGGGCGCTATTCCCAGGATGGATTTCGCGTCAGCACCAAGTTTCCTTTCGGTCTTCTGCTGAAAGCGCACGAGGTCCCGAGCAAGCAGGAAATCCTGGTGTTGCCCAACGTGCAGCCCACGGAAGAGTTTTACGAAATCCTGCCGTTGATCGGCGGTGAGATTGAAAGCTTCCTCAAGGGCCGCGGCCACGACCTGTATGCCATCCGGGACTACCAGGAATCCGACACCGCCCGCCATGTGGATTGGAAAGCCACGGCCAAGGCCCAGCAGCTCAAGGTGCGGGAGTTCACGCGCGAGGATGAGCGGCGGCTGGTGCTGGTCTTCGATGGCTGCCTGCCCACGGCCGAGGAAAAAGCCCTCGCGCAGTTCGAGAAGGGAGTCAACTTCTGCGCCTGCCTGGCGTGGCACTTCTACGAAATCGACGCGCAGATGCAGTTCATTGCGGATGGATTCGAGACCCCCATGGCGCCTGCGGGAGAGGTCATCTACCCGGTGTTGGAAACCCTGGCGCTCATCGAACCCAAGGCGGGGTCCGACTCTTCCCTGGGGGACCTGCAAGCGCGCATCGCCTCCGCCGCGCGGGGCTTTCACATTGTCATCACCAGCCGCGCGCACGGCTCGATTCCTACCAACCTTTGGGGATCTTCCTATTTGGTTTTCATGGATTCACTGTAAGCAAGAAGGCAGAAGGCAGTATGCAGAAGGCAGACCGAAGTCAAAAGGCAAAGCCGACGTTGGTCGAACTTTTGCGTTTTGCCTTTTGACTTTTGACTTTTTCTGCTTTCTGCCTACTGCTTTCCGCCTTCTGCCTTCCCGAACGCCACCCCTTTCGCTTCCGGCCCCAAACCGATCACCGGCACGCCAATCAACAGGACGAGACCCGCGAGGAGTCCCAAAGACTGTGCGTAAGTCAGGTGCTTGGCCAGGATCGCTTCAATCAGGGTAATGCTGGAAGCGAACAGCACGCCGAGTTGGTAAGCGAAGCCGGGGAAGAAGCCGCGCAATTCGCCGGGGGAGAGTTCATTGAGGTGGACGGGAATAACACCCCATGCTCCCTGCACCATAAACTGCATCAGGAACACGGCGGGGACGATCAGGGCGATGGTTGAGGACAGCACCCAGGCGGGGATCATCAAAATGGCCAAAATTACAGCGGTAAGCATGGCGCGCCGCCGTCCGGCTCGGTCCGAGTAGTGGCCGAACACCAGCCCGCCGGCAATCGCTCCCACCATGGAGATCATAACGATCAGCGCCGTCGTCTGAGGGCTGAAGTGCCGCTGCTGCTGAAGCAGAGTCGGGTAGAGATCCTGCGTGCCGTGAGAAATGCAGTTCATCACCGTGGTGAGCAGAACGATGTAAAAGAACAACTTCCCATGGCGCGCAATGACTCTGCCGTAAGTGCCCCAGTCAGTGCGCGACTCGCGCCATGCTTCGGGTTCTTTTACTTTGACGAAGATGAAAAGTGAAAGCAGCGCAGGCAATCCCCCCACGAAAAACATCGCGCGCCAACCCCAGTGCGGGAAAACCAGGTAATAAACCACCGCCGCAAGGATGTTGCCGAGCGCATAACCTTCCTGCAACAATCCCGACGCGACGCCGCGCCACTTGGGGGAGACCGATTCCATAACCAGCGACGCCCCCACGCCCCAATTCCCTCCCATGCCGATTCCATAGAGGAGGCGCATCACGAAGAACACTTTGAAATTTGGAGAAAGGCCGGAGAGGACTTCGACGACGGAATAAAAAATAATGTCCAGCATCAACGGCCAGCGGCGGCCATAGCGGTCCGCCATGAGGCCAAAAACCAGCGCCCCCACCGGACGCATGGCCAAGCTGCCCGTGATTGTGGCCGCGACCTGCGCGATCGAGACGCCGAGGTCACGTGCCACGGCGGCCAGCACAAAAGTGAGCACAAAGAAGTCGAAGGCATCCAGCGTCCAGCCCAGAAAGCCCGCCGCCACCGCATTGCGCTGGTTGGCGCGGTCATTTACCTGCACGTTAGTTGTTGCGCTATTGTTGCCCATCACTTGTGCAATCGCTTCCGCGCCAGAACCACCGCGCCCAGCGGGCCGGCGTTATCGCCCAGCGTGCCGGAAACGATTTTCACGCGATCGGCGTCGTGACGCCGCAGGAAATTCTCGTAGGCTGTCTTGCGGATGGGCCCCACAAAAAACTCGCCCAGGCGCTCGGCGATTCCCCCGCCCATGACCACGCATTCGGGATCAAGCAAATTCACGACACTCGCCACGGCCATCCCCAGAAAGTATTGCGCGCGCTTCATCACCTTGCGCATGACAGGGTCGTTTCTCTTCAGAGCGCGCTGGATGATGCTGCTGGTCATGCGGTCTTTGACGCGCTCTTCCATGAGCTTGAGCACGCAGCTTTTTTCCCCGGCGCGAATGGCCGCGCGCACATCGCGCTCCATGGCGGTGCGGCTGGCCAAAGCCTCGATGCACCCGTGGTTCCCGCACCCGCACTGGGGGCCATCCACCTGCACAATCATGTGGCCCACTTCCGCCGCCGCGCCCCGCATCCCCAGATAAAGCTCGCCTTGGGATATGATGCCGCCGCCGATTCCCGTCCCCACAAAGATGCCGACCAGTTCCTGCGCCCCCTGCCCTGCCCCCAGAGCATGTTCGCCGACCACACCCACGTTGACGTCGTTTTCAACAAAGACGGGGACGCGAAGCAACTTTCGCAGCTTCGCACCCAGAGGCACCGCGTCCCAACCCAGGTTGGGCGCGTGATACACCACGCCGTGCTCAGGATCGACCGCCCCCGGCGCTCCGATGCTGACGGCGCGCAATTGGGATTTGCGCAGGCCCGCCGCACGCACCACGTCCTCCACCATCGCCGCCAGGTCGCGAATCAATCCCTCGGGCTTCTGCGCAACGTTGGTCGGTTGCTTCTCGATCGACAGGATTTCGTTCCGGGCATTCACCACGAGCGCGCGCAGGCTCGTGCCCCCCATGTCGATACCCACGATAACTTCCTTCGCTGAAACCATCGGGACACCTCCGCCCTGTGCAGGATGTTGGGTTCGAGAGTCTATCGCAATCTGGCGTTTCAGAAAATGGCTGTTTCGCCCGGAGCGAAAAACTGGTAAACCGGCGCACACCCGATTACAATCCACAACGTTGCCGCCCTTCCGTTTCGGGCACGATGAGGAGATAAACGTTGGCGCTAACCCGGATTTCTCACCGCGGTTTTGGAAGGGCGGGGCTTCAGCCCCGCCGTCACAAAGCCTTCCTGATTATTCCTGTGCCCCGCCCCCCGCGCAGCTTGCAGCCGCAAGCTGCGCGGGGGGCGGGACGAAATGAGGGCGGGAGCCGCTTCGGCGGGGCTGAAGCCCCGCCCTTCCGGCAGCCCCTAAAATCGAGCAAGCGCGGTGAGAAATCCGGACTAATCGCACGCAGGGACTTCATAACCCTGATCATGATTCTATCCATCGGCATTTTGGCGCCGCCTGGAGCCTTGGGAGGCGCGCGCGCCGAGGCAAGCCCGCCGGTCCAAGCCACCGCTTCCCAGGCGACGCCGCCTGTCGCCAATGACTTGGCCTTGATCCTGCAGCGGCTGAAAACGCAATATGCCGCTGGCGACTTATCACACGCTCAAAAATGGCTGTCATCCCTGCAAGCGGATGGACACTCGGTGGATGTCGCCTACCAGGACCCCCTTATGGCGAGATGGCATCCGATCGAGCATTTGGGCCGGCTGGGGGAGATGGCCAACGCTTACGCAAATCCTTCCAGCCCCGCGTACCATTCAGCGGCGATGCTGGAGGGGGTCGAGCGCGGGCTCCGCTATTGGTACCGAATGCATCACCTATCGAACAACTGGTGGAGTAACACCATCGGCCAGCCCTTGGCCCTCTCGCGCGTCCTCGTGCCGCTCGAAGATGTTTTGCCGCCCGAACTTCTGCGCACGGGCTTGAGCTATTTCTACTGCCCGACGGAAGTCGATCCCCGGCGCACCACCGGGCAAAACCTGGTTTGGTACTCACAGCAACAACTGACTCGAGGCGCGCTGACCCGCTCCGCCGAGGACATCGCCGCGGCCAGTGAGGCCATGCAACGCGAAATCCGCATCACCACCGGCGAAGGCATCCAGCCAGATTTCAGTTTTCACCAGCATGGGCCGCAGCTTTACAACGGCGGCTACGGCCAGGGGTTTATTGTTGACACCAGCCGATACGCCACGCTGCTCGCGGGGACGCGTTTCGCTTTTTCCCCCGACAAGCTCTCGCTGGTCGCCGACTACCTGCTGCAGGGCACCCGATACATGATCCGAGGAAAGCTGTTGGATTACAGCACCAACGGCCGCGCCCTGACTCGCAAGAACGCCGGAGAAGGTGCGGTGACTTTGGAGTCGGCGTGCGATCAGCTTGCAGCATTGTTGCCCCAGCGCGCCGCCGAGTTGACCGCCCTGAAAAAACACATTGAGGGATCAGGCGCGCCCTACAGTTTTCTCGGCAACCGGTATTTCTGGTCCTCCGACTTCATGACGCACGAGCGGGAAGGATTTTATATTTCCGTCAAGATGGTTTCCAACCGCACCGTCGGCACGGAAACCAGCAATGGGGAGAATCTGAAGGCGTGCTGGCTTCCTTTCGGCCTCACCTGGATTGTTCAGCGTGGTGATGAATACAAGGATATCTTTCCGGTTTTGGACTGGGGGCGTTTGCCCGGCGTGACCTCCGCGCATATCGTCACGCCGAATGTGAAACGCCTAGCGCAGCCGGAATCTTTTGTGGGGGGAGTCTCCGACGGCAACTTTGGGGCCGCCGCCATGGCTTTCGAGCAGATGTCCACGCAGGGCCGCAAGGCGTGGTTTCTCTTCGACCACGAGATGGTGGCACTAGGCACCGGCATAAATTCCTCGCGCGACGAGCCAGTGAATACGACCCTGAACCAGACACTGCTCCACGGGCCGGTGCTGATTGACGGGAATCCCCTCCCCGAAGGCGAATCGAATGTGCCGCGAGCATCCTGGGTGCTGCACGACGGCGTCGGTTACGCATTCCCGGAGCCGGCCGCCATCAGCGTCAAAGCGGCACCCCAAACCGGCGATTGGAATTCGATCAACGAGGTGTATTCGAATGACCCAGTGACCGCTCCGGTGTTTTCATTGTGGATTGACCATGGCGTCCACCCGCGAGGCGCCACCTATGCCTACGCCGTTCTGCCGGGCACGGACCCACAAAATCTCTCGGATTGGGTTGCGCATCCACCGGTGCGGATTCTCGCCAATACCCCGGCGCAGCAGGCCGTCATCAATGACCAACTAGGCGTGGCGGGAATCGTTTTCCACTCGCCCGGAAGCGCGTCTCTCGGGAAGGGTTTCGCGGTCACGACCGATCGCCCCTGCCTGGTGCTGATGGTGAGGCAAGGGGACGCAACACGCATCGCCGTATCCAGTCCGGGCGGGGAGTCGTCGGTGGTTCATCTGACCCTGACGACTCCTCAAAACGAGCAGCGCTTGACGTTCGAATTGCCCGGAGGTGAATTTGCGGGAAAGAGCCAAGTGATGGTGGTTCCCGTCCGGTGGTGAAGGGTGCTGCGTTAATTTAAAATGCTGCGGCGAAGGATTTCACCATAGAGGTCACAGAGGCCACGGAGAATAAACGCAGAAACAAACTGTGCGTCAACAAGCTGATGAACCGTTATTCCCACAGCAGTATAGCCAGAAGTTCCTTTCTCTGTGCTCTCTGTGCCCTCTATGGTGAATCTTTTCGTCTTTGAACGAATCACAGGAAGATGCGTCAATCCAGGAGGCCCACTATGAATCGGAATGACGAATGTAACTCTCCGCCGGGTGTAACTCGTCGAGAGTTCATGGCAGCGGCGATGTGCGCGGCGGCTGTGCCCCTCATCGCTTCGGCTGATACCGGTGGCCCTCTATTGGATTTGCACCAGCACACGAATTATGTGGGCCGCACGGATGAGCAACTGGTCGCGCATCAGGCCTACCACGGCGTCACCACCACCGTCCTGTTGCCCGGCGCGGGGTGGATGCTTTCCGAGGTGGGCGACAACGCTTCCTGCGCCGCCCTTCAGGCGAACTATCCCAACCTCTTCGTCCGTTTTGCATGTTCGGACGTCGCGGAATCGCGAACCGTAGACGTTCTGCGCGGAAACATTCACCGGGGCGCGATAGGCTTCGGCGAACTTAAATTCAAGGTGGCGATGGATTCACCGGAAATGCACCTGGTTTACAAACTGGCGGAGGAGCTGGGCGTGCCCGTTCTGATGCATTTCGAATTTGAAATGTACAATACCGGAATTGAGCGTTTCGAGTCGATTCTGAAAGCCTATCCCCATGTGAACTTTCTTATGCACGCCCAAACCTGGTGGGGAAACATCAGCGCCGACTTGGACCCGACGGAACTGTATCCCAAAGGTCCGGTGAAGCCCGGCGGGCTGAGCGATCGGCTCCTCTCCGACTACCCCAACATTTTTGGCGACCTCTCCGCCGGTTCCGGAGCCAATGCGCTCACGCGCGATCCGGATTTCATGCGCGGTTTCGTCCAGCAGCACGCTCGCAAGCTCATTTGGGGAAGTGACTGCCACTGCCTCAATGGCCGGGGGGCCGGCAATAAGGACGGCTCGTGCATCGCCGCCCGGAGTTTGGCGGCTTTGAAGGACCTGGTTCCCGACCCGGCTGCCTTCCGCCGCATCACCTATGAAAACGGCGCCGGTCTGCTGAAACTGAAGCCTGCGGCGTGAGAGTACTGACTTCTCACCCAACGCCCGATTGGAATAGAATGTATTTCAGCGAGTCGAAAAACTTTGGAGGGGGAAATGGATTTAGGACTCAAAGGCAACATCGCGGTGGTATCAGGCTCGACGGCGGGAATTGGTTTGGCCATTGCCACGGCGCTCGCCGCCGAAGGCGCATCGGTGGTCATCAACGGGCGCACGGAAGCGCGCGTGAATGCCGCGATGGGAAGGATTCGGGGCGAGGTGGCGGGTGCGGATGTGCGCGGCGTCGCTGCGGACTTGGGAACTCTGGAGGGTGTCAAGACGTTTCTCAACCGGGCGCCCGAAGCCGACATCCTGGTCAACAACCTGGGAATCTTCGAGGTGAAGTCGTTCGGGGAAATCACCGACGCCGACTGGCTGCGATTTTTTGAGGTCAACGTGCTGAGCGGCGTGCGCCTGGCGCGCCACTACCTGCCCCTCATGCGCGAGAAAAACTGGGGCCGGGTGATCTTCATTTCCAGCGAGTCAGCGGTGAATATTCCCGTCGAGATGATTCACTACGGAATGACCAAGACGGCGCAGGTGGCCCTGGCGCGCGGCCTGGCGGAGTCCGTGGCCGGCACCGGCATCACGGTGAATTCGGTTTTGGTAGGCCCTACCGCCTCCGAAGGCGCCGGGAACTTCTTGCGGGAGGTGGCCCGGCAGCGGGGTGTGACTACCGCGAGTGTGGGAAAGGAATTCTTTGAGAAGGTGCGCCCCAGCTCGCTCCTGAAACGCTTCGAAAAGCCCGAAGAAATCGCCGCCGTCGTAGCCTTCGTCGCCAGCGCCCAAGGCGCCATCATCAATGGCGCCGCCATCCGAGCCGAAGGAGGCGTGGTGCGGTCCGTGCTGTAAACCAAACCGCCCGCGGCGGGGAGAGGGCTGTTAGTTGGGGCGCGGCCCGCCGAAGGGATCAGGCGGCGGCTTCAATTCGTATTCCTTGGGAGGCACCGCACCCAGCAGGTAGCGAACGAAATAGTCCCACCGCCGCCGCATCATATACGGCGCCGCATCTCCGTATCCATGCCGGCGATTGGGCAGCAGGAGCAGGTCGAAATCCTTGTTGGCCTTGATAAGCTCATTCACCACCAGCAGGGTGTTATAGGGCGGCACGTTGTCGTCGAGCGTGCCGTGCGCCAGCAGCAAATGCCCCTTCAGGTTCTTGGCGATACTCTGGTTGGCCTGGTCGTCGTAATTCGTGCCCTTCCCCGCTGAGTGCGTCAGCAGGCCTTGATAGCGCTCGCCCCAGTCGTCCTCGTATTCGCGATTGTCGTGGTTGCCCGACTCAGAAATCCCCACCTTGAAGAAGTCCGGGTAGCGGAACATCGCGTCCGCCGTGGCGAAACCTCCGCCGGAGTGTCCGTAGATTCCGGCGCGCTCGATGTCGATCCAGGGGTATCGCTGGGCCAGTTGTTTCATGCCCGCCACCTGATCGGGCAGCGTGTTGTCACCCATATTGCCGTAATAGGCGTCGTGGAATTTCTTGGAGCGGAGGGGATTCCCCATGCCCTCGATCTCCACCACCACGAATCCCAGCTCGGCCAGCGCCTGCGTGTCGCCGCGCGCGGCCGCGAATGACCAGCTTCCTACGCTGCCGCCCTGCGGCCCGGGATAAATATGGTTGATGATGGGATATTTCCTGTGCGCGTCGAGGTGAGTGGGTTGAAACATTAGACCATAGAGATCGGTCACCCCGTCGCGCGCCTTCACTTTGATGGGCTGCGGAGGCTTCCACCCTGCCGCCCGCAGCTTGGAGACGTCGGCCTTCCCGAGGGTCGCCAGCAGCTTGCCATCCGACCCGCGCAGCACGGTCACCGGCGGCACGTCGGGCTGCGAATAGCTATCCACAAAATACTTGCCGGAGGCGGAGAAGGTGACCTGGTGATTGGCGTTTTCGGGTGTCAGCAGCGTGAGTCCCTGGCCATCCAAGCCCACGCGATACAGATGCGTGAAGTAGGGATTGCGCCCGGCTTCCCTGCCGTCGGCTAGGAAGTAGACGGTGCGCGCCTTCTCATCCACGCGCACCAACTGAGTGACCACCCAATCGCCGGAGGTGATCCGGTTCTTGAGCTGACCGGCGGCCAGGTCGTAGAGATAGAGGTGGCCCCAATTATCGCGCTCGGAGTACCAGATGAATTCGTTGGATTCAGGCAGAGCGCGCCAGTTCGCACTCCCCTGGCCGGATTCGTATTGGGTCGCGACGCGCTCCTCCATCACATCGCGCACCGCGCCATTCGCGGCGTCGGCAACCCGCAGGGTGGCCTGCTTGTGGTCGCGCGAGGTGGAAACGAAGGTCAGGCGGGTGGAATCCGGGCTCCACTCCACGTCCGCCCACTCGCCGTTGCGGCAGGCCACGTCGTCGCAAAATGTCGACCGGTGCGGGTCGGGCGGCATTTGCAGGCGGATCACCTTGGGCGTATCCACCTCCAGGATTACCCGGTGGATCATCGCCACCGAATCGTCTCCCGGCAGCGGGTACTTCCACGATTCCAGCGCCGGATGCCCCACCTTGGTCTCCACCAGATACATATCGCCCACGTTGCGCTGGTCCTGCTGATAGGTGGCAATCTTTTTCGAATCCGGTGACCACAACAGGATGGGCCGGTCGCTCTTCTCCCACCCCGCGTTGTCCAGCGCGTAGGAGAAGTCTTTCACGCCGTCGGTGGTGAGCTGAGTCTCGTTGCCGCTGGCCACATCGCGCACCCACAGGTTGTACTCGCGGATGAAGGCAGCTTTCTTCTTGTCCGGTGAAGGCACCTGATTGCCCGCGCCGCCACCCCGCCCCGCCCTGCCCGGCGCCGCGCCCGCACCACCCTCCCCCGCGCCCTCCGCCGCGCACTGGGTGCCCTGGCGGTCGCACTTGAACCGGCGCCGGCCCACACGGAAGGAAACGGATTGCCCGTCTGCCGAGAGTTCGATCTCACGGAACGGCAGTTTGCTGGCCTCGTAAGTCTGCCCGGACGCTGCCGAGAGGGCCGCGGCCAGCTTGGCGTGGTCGAAAGCCGGCTCCGCGGTGAGCTTCACCGGGTCAAAAATCACGAAGCGCGCGCCCGCCGCGTCGGTATCGCGGAACCATAGGCGCTCGTCGCTGGTCCACGCGGGCCGCACCGCGTGATACACCAGGGGGTCGGTGTTATACCCCATGAATTTCTCGGCGCGCGCATAATCAGCCGCCGTAAGGGCGCGGGGCGCAACAGCGTTTTGCGCCGGCGCGGACAAGCTTGCCGTAAGGACCAGTGAAGTCACAAGCAACAGCCGGAAAGGGTGGGTCATGATAGCCTCAAGCGCATGAGATTCGTTGGTGACGAGGAGCGAGTCCGGAATTTCTGTTCTCAATTTTCAGCCGCCCGATAACATACACCGGACGGCCTCGGAATGCCAAATACTCGCGAAGCGACGGGCGGGGATAGCGCGGAGTTTTGGCCCGATGTGAAGCTGCGAAAAAAGATACAGTTTCACGCAAAGGCGCAGAGATCGCAAAGGCCGCAAAGAACGATTGCTTTGTCTCCCCTGCACCTTGGCGCCTTGGCGTGAGATGTTTTCGCTCTTTCCGGGTTTCTTTCACAGCTTCCTCTGCGCCTTGGCGTGAGATGTTTGGCTCTTCCCTATTGTGCCCGTGTTGGGAACATGCTAACAAAGAGCAAGGTAGCGCGGAGTTATCCAGCTCCGAACCCTTCCTGCGCCACACGCTTTTATCCCACTGCCCGCCGGCGGAGCGACTTGATCCTGCTCTGCTTCCAGGACTGCCTCCCTGGCCCTTAACCTACACTTTAGTTCAGGTACCCCCCCCGTCCCAAAACTACCCCTCTCACCGATTGTCAAAGCGAACCACGCGTCCTACGCTTCGAGGTGCGGAAAGTCAGGTTTCGCCTTTGAATAGGTTTGACCGGAACTTTCGTTGGGGAGGACCGAATGGTCAGGCAGCGGACGGCAGCCTGTGGGATCTCCTTAATCCTGGCAGCGGCGCTTTCAACCGCGAGCGGGGCCCAGAACGTTGACGGGTCAAAGGGCACCGACGTTACGTTGCACGAATCGCGAAGCTCGAACGAGCTCGGCCAGGTGCTGAAGCTCAACGCTGCGGTCGGATACAACTGGAACAAGTGCCTCGACTTCGACGCAGCACTGCCGGTTTATTTCATCAACACCTCGCCAGCTTCGACGATTACAGGCGGTTCACCCCATCCGGGGAACGTTTACGCCGACGCGCCGCTGAAGGTGAACGAGCGGCTGCTGAATTACCAGTCTAAGTTTACGGGCACAGCGCCGGCCGACAGCGAGTCCGCAGGGTTCAGCGCATGCCGCGCCAGCTATGCATTCAATAACATTGACGTCACGGTGCTTCGCCGCAATCCTTTCGTGGCCCCGGGACACACCAACACCCTATCCGACACTCACTTGCTCCAGCGCCATTCACCTCGTTGGGCCCGGTGGAGCATTTTGAAGGGGATCTCACGCATCGAATTCTTCCCTCGGTCAAGATCGCCGGTTCCCTCTGTGGCGCGGTGCCCAGCGGGCGCCGGAAAGTGTCCAGCCGAGTGGTAAAGCGACAAAGCGCATCCGGAGCGCTAACCAAAGTGTGGGAACCATGAAAGACAACGATTTTTCGGCTTGGAATTCGCGCGTCGCCGGGCATTTGCTGAACTTGGAAGGAGGATACACTCGCAGCGTCCCTTACAACCTGAACACCTTCTGGTTCGGGATCGGTTTTAATCCGGTGTCGATTGTGAATAAGGCAAGCGGGTTATGACCAGGCTAAGGAGGACTGAGACCATGAAGCAGTACAAGATTAGTATTATTGTTACCGCATTGAGTGTTCTCTTATACTTCAGCGCCGTCTTGCCCTTCGCCCCGCATAGCGTGGGCCGCGGCATGGCCGGGAGTGGCATGGTCCACGGCGCGACTGCCGCCCATGACTTCGTGACCCACAACACGGGCACGACACACGCGGCCGGCAACGCCCGATTGACTTCCACCAGCGGGAAGTCGGTGAACGATCTATTCTCTCAGAACACGATTCTGGCTTCTGAGCTCGAGAATTATCTGGAACTGAGCGGCCCCGATGCCCTTTCCGAGCTTCAGGTGGAGGCCGCGGGCTTCGAGAATCTCGGCCAATTCATCGCCGCGCTCCATGCCTCGCAGAATCTGGGAATTCCCTTTGACGATCTAAAGGGGGCCTTGGTCCAGAATGGGAAGCAAGTCTGCGGCCTCGGTCAGGCGATTCGGTGGTTCAAGCCGGACGCCCAATCCGTCAGCGAAACACGCAAAGCCAACCGGCAAGCGGGGGAGGATCTGAAGGGAGAAGAGAGTTCCTAAATCCGCCATAGGGATGACATCCTGAAACTATGCCCATTCTAGTTGAACGAAGGCGATCGCCCCGCTTCATAGCATCTTTGGCGCTGCATGTTGTGGTGACGAACGGGGAGGCTTCCTACGTCGTGGAGACCGAAAACGTGAGCGACGCGGGTCTCTGCATTCGTTCGGAGAGAGTGTTCCCCGTCGCTACTCAACTTCACTTGCTTTTTGGTCGACTGCCCGAGTTGCCCCCATTAATCGCGGAAGGAATCGTGAGGTGGTCTGAAGGTGGAAAGGGATTCGGGGTGGAGTTCACATCGATTAGTCCGGATGACCACCTAGCCCTCCTGAGATTCTTGAACTCGCAGTTGACTTGTCCCCATTTTAATACAAACGGTTAAAACTCAAACCTTTGGGAAGGGTAGCGTGGAGGGCCCCCGCTGTGAAGGTGCAAAAAAAGATACAGTTTCACGCAAGGGCGCAAGGATCGCAAAGGTCGCAAAGAATAACTGCTTTGTCTCCTCTGCGCCTTTGTGTATTTGCGCCTTAGCGTGAGGTGTTTTCGCTTTTCCCGGAATTCTTTCACAGCTTCCTCTGCGCCTTTGCGTCTTTGCGTGAGGTGTTTTTGCCCTTCCCGGGATTCTTTCACAGTTTCCTTTGCGCCTCTGCCTCTTTGCGCCTTGGCGTGAGATGTTTTGCTCTTCCCTGTTGTGCCCATGTTGGGAACATGCTAACAAAGAGTACGACAAGATCGATGTGAGGACGGTGCAATATGCTGATCAAACCCTCCCCGTTAGCCCCAAAGGAGAGATCATCAACGGCGCCGCCCTCCGAGCCGAGGGAGGCGTAGTGCGGTCAGCGCTCTAAACCGCACCCACACCCAGCGATTCCGCATTCAGAGCTTTTGAACTGAGCTAATCTCTTTCTGTACCTTACTTTCTGTCACTTCCCGAAGCAGATTCGCATTCGTACTTTCCCCTTGACAAGCCTCTTTGTCTTATATATCTTTATGATATAAGAAAGGGGGTGCTCCTTGACCCGCTCCAGCTTCTCCGATGCCGAACGCCGTGGCCGTTCGCGCCTGGCTCAAATCGCTCATACCCAGCGCTTCCTGCGGGGGACCCTCTCGGCTCGCCACGGCCGGTGCGGTAAGCCCAATTGCCATTGCGCGCGGGGCGAGTTGCACGCCTCCTTGTATCTGGTCCAGAGCCAGCAGGGAAAGCTCCGGCAAATTTGTGTTCCCAAGGCTTGGGAGGAGCGCATCCGCCCGGCGGTGCAAAATCACCAAGAGCTGCAGACGCTGATCGAGGAACTCTCCGAGCGGGAGTGGCAGCGCTTGCGGGAGAGAAAGGAGTAGGGCGGTTCTTCGGCGCCTCATCCGCTACTCGGAAAAGGTTTTTGCTTTGTCGGGGAAGGTCTTGTGCGGCATCACGGATGGCCGGCGCCGACCCCGGATTCGCACCCGGGTGCTGGTGCAATCGGCCTTGATTCTCTTCTGGACTCGCCTGGGCAGCTTGCATGCCTTGGAGACGGTGAAGAAGGCGCGCTTTTGGAAACGCTGGCTGGGGCGCGAGATGAGTAGTGTGGATACCCTGGGCCGCGTCTACGCCGGCCTGAAGGTCGAGGGATTAAGAAAAGGACTGCATCACGTCTATACGCGCTTGAAACGCAACAAGGCCCTGCCGGGGATGCGCGGCTGGGACGTGGCCGTCTTGGACGGTCATGAGAGTCACGCCAGCTATCGCCGGCATTGTTCGGGATGCCTGCGGCGAACGGTGCACCGGGAGAGTGGAGATCGGGTGCAGTTCTACCATCGGCAGGTCACCCTCATGCTGGTGAGCGAGAAGTTTCATCTGCGGCTGGACCTGGAGCCCCAGCGCCCCGGTGAGGATGAGGTGACGACGGCTTTGCGCTTACTGGAGCGCGGGTTGCGCACCTATCCGCGCGCCTTCCAGATCCTCTTGGCCGACAGTCTGTACGCCCAGGCTCCCTTCCTGAATTTTTTGCTCGCCCGGGGGAAGCATACGGTGGTGGTTTTGAAAGACCAGCGGCGCGACCTCTACCGCGACGCCCAAGGCCTCTTTGCCCTGACCCCGCCCCAAAGAGGCAGTTATCGATCGCGCGACTGTCGGTGGTGGGATGTGACCGACCTCCGCTCCTGGCCGCAGGTCCAGGCCCCCCTGCGCGTGGTCCGCTCGCAAGAAACCCACTCCGTGCGCCGCCAGGACCGGGGAGAAATGGAAACCCAAAGTAGCGATTGGATCTGGGTCACCACCTTACCCGCGGCGGTCGTGCCTACTGCCTCCGTGGTGCGTTGGGGCCACGCGCGATGGGATATTGAAAACCACGGGTTCAACGAGTTGGTCAATGGCTGGTACGCGGATCACGTCTATAAGCATGAGCCGCTCGCTATCGAGGCTTTTCTGCTCAGCATCTTTTTGGCTTACAACCTCTTCCATGGCTGGTTAGCGCGTAACCTCAAACCTTCCCGCCAACGCGGTAAGACCCAGGTCTTCTGGGCGCGGCGGATGGCGGCAGAACTTTATGGC
>JBEKNU010000144.1:0-18523 GCA_049522495.1 Terriglobia bacterium | reverse complement strand
GCTGGTCATTGTCATGGTGGTGGCCACCCTGCTGTTAATTGCCTTGACCGCGGCACTTCCGAGTGTCTATCAGGAGGGACAACGGGAACGCGAGGAGGAGTTGATCTTCCGAGGAACCCAGTACGCCCGAGCCGTGGCGCTGTTCCATCGCCAGTTTAACCGTTACCCCGTGAATGTGAAGGAATTGCTGGGAACCAACGGGATTAAGTTCCTGCGCAAGGAGTATCTCGATCCCATGGACCCCAAGGGGAAGTGGCGATTTATTCATGTCAACGCGTCGGGAGTGTTACTGGATTCCGTAAATCAGCGCATGGGTATCAATCAAAACAACCCCGCAGGCATAGGTGGGACTAATTCCTCATCAACGAGCTCGATGTCGGGGGGTGGCTTTTCCCTTGGAGGCTCCAGCTCCATGGGATTTCAATTGGGTGGTTCGAGCATGGGGATGAATCCACCCACGGGAGGCTCCAACCAGACCGGACCCACTTCCTCCTTCTTTGGAAACCAAAACGATATTCAGGGCGCTTACATAGCCGGGGTCGCTGCCACCAGCCATCATGAGTCCATCAAGACTTGGCATAAATATACCCATTACAATGAGTGGGAGTTCATAGGGCTCGACATGGGAGTTTTCGGAACCCAAGTCGGATTGCCTAGTTCAGGGCCAAGCGGCATGGGGCAACAATCCCCGTTATCTGGTCCTGGTTTCTCACCAGGACCCTTTGGTCCCACGCCCCCGAATCCTGGACAGCCCCCGAATTGATGGTCGTCAAAAAGATCCAGACAGACTAGGTGCGCTTGGCGTCAAACAAATCGAAGCGTAAGTCAGGTTTGAGGGGAGCCGGATCGATGATGCGAGGCCTCCGTTGCAAAGCGTGGGTTCTGGGAATCAGCGCGAGCCTGCTGATGGTGACGGTGGGTTGTCATTCCTCCGGAACGACAACCAATGCAAGATCATTGGAGGCCACGAATGCGGCTCCCATGGTGACGGTTTCCATTACCAGCCCCACCACCTCGCAGATCGTGCCTGTGAATGGCACCTTGCCCCTTACGGCCGCGGTCACAGGTACCTCGAACACCGCCCTCACCTGGACCGTGACCGGCCCGCTTGCCGGCACTGTTCCCAACGGCAACGCGACGATCGGCACGATTCCCGGTACTTCCCTAAGTGCCACCTACACCGCGCCATCTGCCCTCCCCACGGGCAATAACCCCGTCACCATTACCGCCACCAGCCAAGCCGATCCCATCAAATCTGCTTCGGTCACGGTTACGATCAATCCGTCAACCACGAACCCGAATGCGATCAACGTACCGGGGAACAATACGGATGCGGCCGGGGTTAATCTCGATATTTCCAACTCGATCCCGACGCTGGGGCTTGCCGACGTCGGCACCTGCGCTGGAACTCTCGCGCCCACCGCAGCGCTGACTGGCTGCTCGGGGGGAGTGGCCAGCGTCACAGTTTCCAAAGGAACGACAGCCATTGTGTGGCTACTGGGACAGGGGTTGACCAATATCGATGGGACATTGCTGGCCAGCGGCTTGTCGGTCAGCGTGAGTCAAGGAACGAGAAGCGATGTGACGGTAACCCAGGTAACTCCCCTGAGCCCCACCGAAAACGGCGCCGGGCTCACCAACATTGCGTTTCAGGTCACGGTGAGTGCCGGCGCCACACCGGGGCCAAGAAACATTATTGTGACCAACAGCGTCACCGGCGAGTTGCAGGCATTTGTCGGTGCAATTCAAATCCTCTAGAGGTGGCAAGCGATGAAAATGCGCGTCGGGATTTGCGTACTGGCAGGTTGGATGACGGCCATTGCTCCTGGGTGGGCTTCGACGCTCGTTTCCATGTCGCTGGACCAGCTTACCCAGGCATCCAGCGACATCGTGCAGGCACAGGTGGTTAACCAAGTAAGCCGCTGGAATGACTCCCACACCCAGGTTTTGACCATAACCACCGTGGCGGTTTCAGAGGTTTTTAAAGGTAATGCTCCGTCCACAGTCGAAATCGAGCAATTGGGCGGAACCGTCGGCAACATGCATGTGTTCGTTCCGGGGGACGTCAGCCTTCAGCCGCAGGGGGAATACGTTCTCTTTCTCGAGCCGGCGCTCGCAAGCTCGCGCTATCGCCTGGTGGGGATGACCCAGGGTGCCTACCGTATTTATCTGGATGCCACCACGCTGCAGGATCGAGTGATTCTGCCGTCGTTCAGCCAGTTACAAACCCAGCTTCATTCCATCGGGGCGGCCAACCCCCCAGGGACCGTGCCTCTTGCGGGTTTCCACAAATATGTGGCCACGATTGTGGACGCCGGGATCCAGGTTCCTCATGGGCTGGTCCTGCCCGTGGCGATTGTCTCCACGGAATCGCGCGGGGCCGGGCGCATGCAGGTGTACGGAAAAACCACGAGCGCTTTGTTTCCCAACAAGACCTTGGTGATACCTGCTGGGACAGAAGTTGAAGGCGCGGCGATTCTAAGCAACGCGCTGTGGACCATCCACTGGGATGAACTGAACGTTCGCGGTGTTCACACCCAGATATCGGCGACCAATCAGGAATCCGAGGGGAGCCTGCGGGGCAGAAGTCTAGTCCTCGATGTGAGGTAAGATCCGTGCGAATGAGAAGGAAAATGATGAATCGTCAGAAATGGGCCTTTGCCGTTTTCGCCTGGCTGGGGATATGCTCCGCCGCTGTCATATTTGCGACTACTTTTCAACTGCTTCCCGTCAATTCCAGCGACATCCAAAGGGTCACGTGGCCGACGGGGAATATTTCCTGGAGTTTGAACCCGTCGAACTCGGTTGTGTATACGGGCGCGGGTACGCTGGCGAATGAGATGGAGTTGACCACTGCCTTGGATAAGGCTTTCTCCCTCTGGTCAGGAGCCCAGTACCAGGGTGCGAATGTGAACACTCTCGCTTTCACGCAGGGCGCAGATAACAGCAACACCACCTTCGTTTCGGGTGATTGCGTGAATTCGATAGGCTTCACGGAAAGCCTGGCGACAGGAATCATCGGCGAGACCGAGGTAACCTCGTATTCGAGTTCCTCCCCTCCCTTTAATTACCCTTGCTCGACGGGAGCCACCCCGCGAATCTGCCCGAATGAAGTCTGCATCAGTGATGCCGACATCGAGTTCAATAGGGGTTCCTTTTTCTATACCCCGGGATATAGCAACCCGCCCAACAACTATTTTGACTTTCAGACCGTGGCCACCCACGAGATTGGCCACTTGATAGGTCTCGATCATAGTGGCCTTGCCAACGCCGTCATGTACCCCTACGGCGATTCGGGCAGGGGGGGAGTCAAATACTCCCTGGCGATCGATGATGAGATTGGCAGCGCAGCCTTGTACGGGAACAGCGCCATCGTGAGCTGGGCCGGGGGGATTAAGGGGGCGGTGACGGTGGGCGGCAGCCCGGCCTTTGGAGCGCACGTGGTGGCGATCGACAGCGCCACCGGCAATGTCGTGACCGACACGCTTTCGGACGCGAATGGGAATTACCATTTGCGCATGTTCCAAGGAAACTATTTTGTTCTGGTCCTGCCCTTGGCCACCGACACATCGGGCGACAGCAGCACCAACGGCGTCACCAGCGTCCACAACTACCGTGGGTTCGCAAACGCGTATCCGGGAGCTACCGTCCAGACCGGCTTCACGGGAAAGTTTTACTGATCTATTGCCCCATCGAGGATCTCATCAGGGCCGGCTCGCCAGGGCCGGCCCTTTTTCTTGGGAGGTCCGCGTATGCAACGGTCTGAGCGAGCCAGTAGCCTTCCATCACCCAATACGCGACGGTCCCCTTTTGCCACTCCGTCTTGATCTGGGGCGTTATCCGGCTCTCCCACTCCGCCTCAAGCGCGGCCGGGTTGCAGTTGATGATTTGGAGCAGCCCCTATCCCACACCCAATGAAGGCTATCGGGGTGACCGCGAAAGATCACGTGGCGGAGCGAAGGCAACTGACTTCAAAAAGCGGTGTGGGCAACGGTCTGTTTGTGGTAATCTGGCCTTGTCATGATCCCCGAGGTAATGTTGCCCCCACCACACTCGAAGCGCGTGCAGGCGTGGGTTTATGCCATTATGAATCCGGTCATCGAGAGCCTCCGTCGCGAAGTTTCCTTGCTACCGAAAGGAAACATTACTTGGCAGGGCGACACGAAGAGGTGCGAGTACATCCGGCCAATCCGCGAATATATCGATTGTGCGCAACTGCCCAACTACGAGGATTTCGCGGCGGATCCACTGAACCCTGGCTTCAGAGAAAAGTTCGAGGAACATGACCGAGGGCTTTCTGCGGTGGAATCGAGTGCGGCTGAGTTTGCTAATGGCCTGATGCATTCCGAGCTATTTCAAAGGCAGGTCAAAGATTCCTTGGAACAATATCAGTCAGCTACCCGCGCCGATGGGCGGTACCCTTACCTGGACTCAACGGCAGGGAGCCTCCCGAGGGCTGTGGCAGCATTACTCGTCAATCGGATTGACGTTCTGCCGCACCATTACGGGACCCACGAGTTTTGGGAAATGTACAAGAATGAGTTCGAACCTTACCACGAGCGTCCAACTTTTCAGGCCGTCAAGAATGCCGCTGACGCACTAAAGGATGTTTCGAGCAAGCTCCTGCTCGATCTGGAAAACCATCGACAGTCGCTCTGTCGCACCTACGATATACCCGCTGCACCGATACCCGCAGACAAGAGCCGCAGTACGGATGCCTTCAACGTTTGAGAGAGAACATCGGCGCGAGTTGCTGATTCTCGATACAGGCCCGATTCGAGAGTTGGTGCTTTTCCACGCAGTTGATCAGTTTGGCTTCGAGGGGCTAAGGAGTAATTTGCAGTGCATTGTCGATCGCGATTCTTACATCCGATGCACCAAATTCATCCGCTTGTTCCATAAGAAAACCACTAGCGCGTCGGTAGTTGCTGAACTCAATTATTGGATTCGGGAGACCGACCGCACAGGCCAAGAGAGGCTGTGGAAGCGGGTTTACGAAGAGTTCCGCGAAATGGGCATGGACGAGCAAGTGGTGAAGCTCCTGGAGATGGACATCAGCCTGGTCACAAGGCTCGGTCCCATGGACGTGAGCTTACTTGAGATCGCACGGAGGAATGGCAATCTCAGTCCACTCGTGCTTACCGTGGATCGGGATCTCCATGACGAGTGTGCGCGAGCAGGGTTTCGCGTGCAGCACCTTAAAGAGCTCGCGCTGACGGAGCAGGATTACGGCGCAGAATAAACAGTCAGCCTCCACGGGCAGGGGCAGACTGGCCCAGACGTCCCACTTGAGCCCGGCGTTTCCGCACCTGCCTTTTCGCCCTCTTCCTTCGACACCCGTGCCCACAGACGAAATTCAACCGAGGACACAATTCCCAGCCAGCCTTCTTAATAAGGGAAGAGGATGCGGTGCGAGTATCCTGGGAAGCTGTGTCTGGGCCGGGCAACAAAAGCATGCCTGCGGGCGCCGTTTGACCGGCCCCGTGGACATCGCCCGAAGCGCTTACGAGACGAGCTAGGCGTGTGCCGCTGCCACAGCGCGTCGAGATGCTTCGACGGTTTTCGCTACCCGCCGGTGGTCAACAAGCATTGCCAGCAGATCGCTGCGCTGCACCTTCTCGCTGAGGACGGAGCACATGGAAAGGGCGTTAAAGGGTCGAATGAATTCATGAAGGCGACGTTGATAATCGCGGATGTTTGCCGCGTCGCACCCATTCCCATATACCCACGACCAGTCCGTCACCCAGCGCATCACTGTGGCGTGCCGATGCAGCGGGCTGCGCTGCAAAGGTTCGCTCGGCCGGAACAATTCGGCTAGGCAGTTCGGCGCTGTCAGGAAGACCAGTCGTTCACTGTGCAGCAGGGCATCTGTCTTGAGCCCGGTCTCACTCAGACCGTGCGCAATGTCCTTCAGGCAGGTGGGCCCTGCCATCACGACCACTTGCTGGCCGATCTCTAATCCGGCGATAGAAAACTGTAAGATTTCGGAAAGGCTCTTTTCTTTCCGGATTACCAAACGGCACAGTTCGCCCGGTCCCGTCAGGCTACTGTGGTTCCCCAAATGAAAACTCATATACCCTATCTTTGACGAAATCAGGTAGGCATGTCAACAGGTCATCCAATGCGAGCGCCATATTGTCCTATTCAATGTTTCGCCTATTCTTCGCGCCGGTTTTTCGTAAGTATTCATAGGATGTCAAGCATCCGTCAGCCGTCAGTCACAGCCTAAGAGGATTTGAGCGGGGAAATCGAAACTCGAAAATCGCGGCGAGTTTCGAGTATCCAGTTTCGAGTTTCGTCCTTCGGTTGGCTTTTTATCGCGTCACGCCGGCGCGACACCGTAATCCTTGATCTTCAGATGCTCGCCTCCCCGCAGGGCGGATTGATGCGCGACGATTCCGGGCAGCGTGTATGCGATCGCTTCATAGACGTTCACGGCGGGCCACCGATCTTCCACGATGGAGCTGATGAATTCGTGCGTCAAAAATGTATGCGAGCCTCCATGGCCCGTCTTCACGCGCATGGCGGGGGGCAGGATTTCCCAATGCGTGGGTTCAGGGTAGGCTTCAGACTTCACCACACCTTCCGGATAGCCATTGGCATCGATTGCGGTCTTGCCCTCCCGGCTGATTTGCACCACCGTATCCGGTGAGCCTTCCGGCCTTTCCATGATATACGACATGCGATCACCATAAATGCCTCCGCGCTCGGTGCCCCCCGTGGCGACATGCCAGAACACGGAAATACGCGAACTGTGCCCTCCCGATGTCTTGAAGAAGCCGGTGGTATTCCAAAAGGGATTTCCGTACTCGTTGGTTGCCAGGATGGGGTGCCCGTCTCCCCACCCTATGGCCTCGACTTCCGCCAGCCGCTCGCCCGTGATGGGGACCACGATTCCCACGCTGTGGGTGGGGTAATGCATCGGCGGGAAGCCATAACGCCACGTGGGGAAACCCCGTTCATCGGTCATGAGCGTGATCAGCCCCTCGTGATGATATTCCGCCTCGGTATAGAAAATCGTGCCGAATTTCCCTTGCCGCGCCCACTCGCGGCAGGTGATGACCTGGGGGCGATAGTAGCTGGTCTCCGCCATCATGTACTTCATCCCGGTCTTCTGGACGGTCTCCAGCAGCAGTTCCAGTTCCTCCTCCGACATCCCCGCCGGCACCGCGCTGATGGCGTGTTTCCCCACCTTCATGGCTTCCGTTACCATCCACACGTGCAACGGGGCGGGCGTGAAGATGGCCACGGCATCCAGCTCCGGGTGCTTGAGGAATTGGCGGAAATCCTTGTACCGCGCCGCCAGTCCATAATGCTGCACTAAGCGGTCCAAGCGGTCCTCGCGCAGGTCGCAGACTGCTGTGACCTTGCAGTTGGGATCCAAATGCCATTGGAATTCCGCGCCAAAGTTCCCTCCCACAACGCCGATTCGCACGACCTTATCAGTCGGCGTGCGCGGAACGAGTCCACTGGGGGCGAAAGCCCGAGGGACGGCCGCGGTCGCAGCCGCGGCTCCGATTCCCTTTAAGAATTCACGCCGGCCAACGGGATGAGGACGATGGTTAGATGTCATGGGAGTTCCTCCCTTCCTTGCCGTTCATCATGCGCAACCGGACCACGTTGTTATACCCCCGTTCCAACGTATTGGAAGGTATCCCGGTGTAACCCAGGTCGGCATAAGCCCAGAGATTATTGATGTGGAACTGCACCTTGCCATCCGGACGGACTTCCACGCGCGCGGCAGCGGTGCCATCGGATTCCGCCCTAACTTGAGCGGATCCATCCACCAAGACACACGAGGCGGACCAGATGTTTTCCTTGAGGCTGCGAAAGTCATTGGTGCCACGGCCACCCGAATCGTTCGGCCCGAATAGGAAGAAATCTCTGGTGTCTTCTGACCAGGGGCCCACAGGTGGATGGCGGTAGGTCTGGGCAACGTAACTGGATTGCCGCCTGGCAGTTCCTTGTGGCCTGCCGATGTGGTCGTTTGGATAAGCCGACCAGAGAGCTTTGCGGTCCCAGCTCAGTTGGTCGATGGAACTGGAAAGCACATAACTGATCCCCACTTCATTGGCCGCCTTGACTGGGTCGCGAAGCGTATACTCCGTGGTCATCAATCCATGGCCGTCAACCCTGATCTCATACGCCGCGCTCATCCCGGGGCCAGAACCTCGGCGGGCCACGTGGGCTCCAATCAAGTTGATCACCGCCTCGTCCGGCGTCGAGGAGTGGCGCAGGTTGATCAGCAACCAGGGAGACAGGGCAATGGTTCCGAGATTTAGGAACGGTCCGCCTTCGATGATTTTCTTGCCGCGAAATACTCCTTCGGAAATCAATCCTGTCGCTTTACTGAAGACGATGTGGAAATCTGTACCCTGCACCGTGAGTGATTGGTTGTCTTCCGTAAGCTTGGGCGCCGGACCCTGCGGGCCAGGAAAGGTTACCACGCGGTTCCCGATGAGGAGGTGGAATATATCGATCGGGGTCTTGCCGGGCCCGTGGAACTCCAATTCCAGGACCTCGCCATCACGCCAATCACGCGTCGGAACACGGAGGGTGTCCTCGGCCCCCGGCGCGGCATTCAGGGCCAGAGGAAACAGTACGGCCTGCCCCACTCGGCAGAGCACCTTGAGCTCGCTGAGATTTGTGTGGTTGAACCAATTCTTTACTGGAATCAGCAACGGCTGGCCGGAGCCCGGGTTGGGGACTTCGCTCTCGACAATGCGCACCGGCGAATAGGCCTTCTTGGTGAGCCAAAACTCGGGCTTGGGTCGGCGCCATTCATCCACGATTCCCCACTGTCCGTAGCCCACCGGCCCATCGGGCAGTTGAAATACTTCCTCAAAGCCCGCCCAAATCGCTCCGCCCAGACATCCTTCTGACGTGTAACAGTTTTCCCAAAACTGTTTGAGAAACTGCCCCCAGTTGTTCCGCACGCCGGGATCGCGCCTCAGCGTGTCGGCGTTGTAGCAGGCGACGTGAATGCATTCGTCGTTCAGCTTTGGAATGTCTTTGCTCGTCAGGTCGTCGTAAAACTTGGGGTAGTGTTTGCTGTAAATATCGTAGCCATCGAAGCCCGCCGTGACACCTTCGGGGTAGCTGAAGATGGCCGGCCGCGAGGGGTCTTCCGGCTTTACGTATTCGCGTTCCTTGGCGAAGTTTGTTCCCCAATGACTCTCGTTGCCCAGAGACCAGATAATGACTGAGGGATGGCTCCGGTCGCGCTCAATCATCTCGGCAAATTGGTTCATGAAGCGGGAAGTGAATTCGGGGTTTGATTCGGTGGGGGCGGCGATCGACCAGGCTTGGTTCACAAAGCACACCGCCGTTTCCTCTTCCACGTAAATCCCAATGCGGTCGCACGCTTCCAGAAAGCTTTCGGTGGGAGGGTAGTGCGAAGTGCGGACGAAGTTTACATTGGCGTCCCGCAGCAGAAGGGCGTCTTGTTCGTCGATTTCCGGGGTCACGGAGCGTCCCCGCAGCGGATGAGCGTCGTGCCGGCAAACACCCCGCAGCTTCACTTCGTCGCCATTGATATAAAGTCGGTTTTTGCGCCGCTCGACCTTGCGAAAACCGAACCGCCTTGAATGCTTTTGAGCCTCGTGCCCACCCACAATCTCGGTGGCCTCAAGCGTGTAAAGATTCGGATGCTCGGAGTCCCATTTCAACGGTGCCGCGACGGGGATGGCGATGATTCCCTCCGGCTTCTCGGTTGAAAGCGCCATGGAGCTGGGCCGGATGGCCACGCGATTTCCCGAGGGATCGCGCAATTGCAGGTGCAGCGTGGCGGATGGCGCTTCGTGAAACGCCATGGCCGCAGTAACCCTGAGCGTCGCGTCCTTGTATGCCGAATCGAAGTCGGTCTCAATGTGGAAGCGCGTGAGGTAATCGGCGGGCAGGACGAGCAACTTCACCCCTCGCAGGATTCCCCCGATGTAATGCTTGGCGTAGTTGCTGGCGTAGGATATCTCATCGGCGCGATCGGTAACCCCGACGGTGAGCCATGCGGTTTGTCCCGGCGTTACCAACTCGGTGATGTCGCAATCCCAGGAGGTGAAGCCGCCGTGGTGCTCGCGCACAAGCTTTCCGTTCACCCAAACGCGCGCGTAGCTGTAAACCCCATCAAAACGGAGGAACACCTTCTTACCCTTCGCGCCCGCGGGAATACGAATAGACCGCTTGTACGGATGCTCACTGTCTCTGACGATCGGATGTCCTTGGGCGGTGAGTTCGCCGGGCACAGTAACATCCGTCCAACCCGCCGGGTCCACGCGGTTGGACCAGAATTCCGGGGGAGGGAGGAGGCTGAATTTCCAGACGCCCGCCAAGTCCGTAATGTGAGGGGACACCCCCACGGTTTCGGTGGGAATGGGCACGATAACGGGCCTCGGCCACACGGGATTCGCGTCGGGGCCGCCCACACTGGGCGCCGCCGGGTTTTGGCCGCCGGGCAGGGAGAATCCGGCGGCGTTGAGTGCCGCGGATGTCCCCCGATTCTTAAATGCCAGAGCCGAAAAGAGAGTTGAGGCTCCAAACGAGCGCACAAATTTTCGACGGTTCATGAAAGTGCACCTTTATGAGGATTACTCAAGGCCGGACCCGCTGTTCGCCCAATGTTGACACTGCCGTCAAGGGCAGGTCTCGCGAAGACGAGCCGGCAAAGAATTGGTATTCGCCGGGAAGCACGTGCCAATTGTTCGCATCCACGTCGAATATGGCGAGCATGCGCGGATCGACGATCAGGTCGACATGTCGGAGCTCGCCCGGGCGAAGCTCCAATTTCTTCCAGCCTACCAGGCGTTTCGGCGGCTCCCCGGCGCTTGCCGGCAGGCCCAAGTAAACCTGTGCGGTCTCCCCGCCTTGGCGCGTTCCGGTATTCGCGACGTCGAAACTCACCGCAACCTGTTTCCCGGCGCTGACCTTGAGGTTGGAATATTGAAAGCGCGTATACGACAACCCAAAGCCAAATGGGAACAAGGGATCTCTGTGCTCGGCGTCATACCACTTGTATCCGACTTTCACACCTTCGCTGTATTGAATATCAAAAATTGGATAGGGCGTGCCGGGAACGGCGCCCTGGGGCGCGGAAGGGGGGTGGGGCAGAACTGGATTGGGCAAGTCCGCCTCCGTGCGAGGAAAGGTAATGGGCAAGCGGCCTTCCGGATTCGTATCGCCAAACAGCAGATGGGCGATTGCCTCTCCGCCGCAAATTCCTGGATACCACACATCCAGAATTCCGGCGACCTGATCGGCCCACGGCATCAGGACGGGTCCTCCCGTTTCCAGAACCACAATCGTGTGGTGATTGGCAGCGGCGACTTGAGCAATCAGTTCATCCTGATCTTCAGGTAAGGCAAGGTTGAGCACGTCGTGGCCTTCTCCCATCCACTGATAGGCAAACACGATGGCCACTTCTGAGGAACCGGCCAGTTTGGCAGCGGAGGCAAAATCCGTGCCCGGATTGTACTGCACAGCGGCGTGGGGGACGGTAGCCTGAATCGATTTCAAAGGTGGTGACGGGTCCCAGAAATGATTGGGCGGCGTCGGCCCGGGCAAGGCGCTCCCGCCTGGCGGATACACCAGGGAGGAGCCTCCGCCGGCGATCACGCCCACATCCGCGTGGGCGCCGATCACCGCAATCGAGTGCAGGTTCTTGCTCAGGGGAAGTAACTGGTGTGCATTCTTGAGCAGAACGGCCGACTCTTCCGCCACCCTCTTCGCCACCGCACCTCCCGCAGCAAAATCGATGGGTTCCACCTGCGGCGGATGGTCGATGACGCCGTGCGCGAACAGGGTCCGCAAGATGTGTTGAACCATCGTGTCCAATTGCGCTTCCGGCACTTCACCCTTTTCCACCGCCTCCTTGAGCTTGGGTCCATACAAGCCGAAGTTGCGATCAAGGACCACACCAGCCGGTTGGTAAGGATCGCCGGATTCCTGGTCCAGGCCCGCCGTGGCTGCCTCTACTGTGTCGTGGACCGCACCCCAGTCTGACATCACATAGCCTTTGAAGCCCCAATCGCGCCGCAGGACATCCCTCAGGAGGAACTGGTTCTGGCACGCATGTACGCCGTTGACGAGGTTGTACGAGCACATTACCGCCCCCACATCCGACTCGGTGATGGCGAACTCGAAAGCCAGCAGGTCCGATTCACGCATGGCGCGGGGCTCGATGACGGAGTTCGCGGACATACGCGCGCCTTCCTGATCGTTCATGGCGAAAATGTGGCTGGTGGAGATGACGCCTTGCGATTGAACGCCCCGGAGTTTCGCCGCCGCCATTTTTCCGGCCAGGAGCGGGTCCTCACCCATCCATTCGAAGGTGCGCCCGCCGCGCGGCTCGCGTGCCAGGTTCACGCCGGTTCCCAGATGTACGTTGAAGCCCTGCTGGCGCGTCTCCCGGCCAATCACCACTCCGACCTCCTGGGAAAGGTTCGGGTCCCAGGTGGCGGCCTGAGCAAGCCCGGATGGGAACGCGGTGGCCTCGGCGTGCGGCCGCTTGCCCAGGTTTGTCACACCCAAACCCGAACCAATCTCTTGCTGGGTGGGAATGCCTAACCGCGGTATGCTAAAGACAAAGCCATCGCCACCCAGAGCTTCGTCCGGCGCTTGCAAGTTGCGGAAGGTGTGAAAACCAAAACAGCCCGTCACGATGCTGATTTTCTCGTCCAGGGTCATTTGCTTGATAACCAGCCCGGCGCGCTGATCGGGCGAGAGGTTTCTGTTCATCCAAGGCCTGGCAGGGGATTGTTGGGCGGGGCTGGCAAATTCCATCTCCGCAGCGCCCGCCACCACAAGTGCGAACAGGATCGCGAGCCGAAGTCCCCAGGATTTCTTAAGCGATTGCAGTGCCATATGGGCATTCTCTGGGCAGATCAGAAATGAGCGGTCTATGAGGCGTTTTGCGAGGCGGTCATAGGCCTTGCAGGAGCCGTCCTTTGTATCACAATGCAGGTGGCTTTGCAGCCATTCATCAGTGTGCCAGAGCCCAACAGGATGGACTGAGCGAAGTCAGGCACTAGCGCTTCAAGCGATCCAGCGCGGGAAAGTAATCCTGCCGCATGATCTCGTGGAGCGCGGACTCGGGCGCGTAGTCCTTGTGCGTCTTGGGCGCGATGTCCTTTAAGTAGATGTCAAATCCAGCCCAGTAGGGCACGCGAGCGTGGTAATCCAACACACGCCTGATCAGTTGACGATTAAACTCCAGGTTGTAATCGTAGTTACAGACATATCCAACCGTGTTGGAGATATTGTAAGCGGAGATGGTATAGCGCAAGGTCAGGTCGTCAAAGGTGTCGATGTGCTCGGCGCGGAGGATGAAATTCGCGTAGGTGTCAATGAAGGGGCAGTACACGTACCTCCCCTCCATGTACGAGCTTCCCAGGATGGGCGAGGGTACGTGAACGTAGAGCAAACGATCGCGGCCGACCACACGCCGCGCGCCCTTCATGATTTCGTATCCTGTGAGTACATCCTCCGAGACGCCGTCGAAGTAGAAGCCGTCGACGGCGTAAACGTCCATCAGGCGTTTGAGTTCATCGTGGAATTCCCGAGGTGTGCCGGGGAACGTCTGCGGCGAAAGATAGGGCAAAACGCGCATTCCCGAGCTTTGGGCAGCGCGGATCACACGGCGGAACTCGCCTTCATCAAGGGGCACGTTGTAGCGCGAAGCCCAGGGCGCCGCCTTGGCGTACATCTGTTCAGCGTTTCCCACCTGATTGCCGCGGAAGGGGCCCGCGCCTCGTGCCCACATGTGGAGAGCAAGCACGTTGCCCCACCGAGCGTACTCTTTGATCTGGGAGTCGGATGCGAAGTAATTCCAAGTGCCATCGGCGCGCCTGCCCGCGATCCAGTGATGGACGATGCGGTCGTTCACGGAACTGCCGAAATCGAACTCACGCGGCGGGGCGACACAGGCGAGCAATTTCTGACGGACGGGAAGTTCCAGGTAGGTCTCCCAACCCGAGGGTGAGAAGCTGACGCCGGGATGACGAGCGACAATGTCTCCGGAATAAAGCTGGGGTGAAGTTAGAGCATATTGACCATAGCCGCCGCGCCGGTCGAGGAACAGGAGATTGCCCGCTTCGGCATAGCTGTATTCAGGCAGCCATTGGCCGCGCATGTGGCAGCGGACACGGCTGCCCGCTCGAAGGTCGAGCAGCGAATCGCCGTGAATGCAAATATTGAATCCGCAGTCCGCCACAGGAACGTAAAGCACACATTGCTCGCGGTCATGGTAATCAAGGGTGAGATCGGCGAAAGACGTATCGAGTTCGATCTGGCATAGATCACGCGGGCCGTTGATCTTTTGGATGAGTCGGATTCGTGCTGGATTTGTGCGCTCGATAAGAAAGCGGGCCCCGGTGGTTTCAATAACAATGCGCGGCGACTCGTCCGTCACACTGGTGACTTCGAGAGATGGAAACACTGTCAGCGGGCGCGATTCCGTTCGAGCCGGAAACGCAGCGGACGCAGCTTTCGGTACCCTCACAAGGGGTTGTGTCCCGGCGGCTGCCACGGTTTGCAGGAACTCTCTTCTATTGGGTCGCATGGATCACCCTCGCAACTGCGGACAAAATCACCAGCCGGAGTCCACAGGAATTCTTGATGCATGGCATTATCAAATGGGCACCCTCTTTGCAGATCAGCACGGATGCGGTCTATGAGGTACTTTCCGAAGCGGTCATAGGCCTTGCAGAAGTTGTCCTTTGTATCATAAGAAAGGCGGCGCGCCAACACCATGGCAATAGGGCGATTCGGAAATCCACATGAAGGTCTATGGGGATGAGATTAGCAGGGGAGCGATGGGCCCCCTTTGCAGCGGCCCATCGCGTTAATCCAATTTGTATGCGGAACGCGCCGATGGCGCGCTAAAACGTAAAGGTCACCATAAAATCAATGCGACGATTCGCGGCCTGGGTTGAACCGCCCCCGCCCCCACCGCCGGGACCGCCGCCGAAGAGCCCACCAATTGAGTTCGACTGGCCAAAGATAGGCGAGCCGATGGTCCCTTGCCGAGGCCCGAGGTTTACGTCATTAAAGAGATTCCGGGCGTTGGCGCTGAGCGTGAGGTTGAAGCGCCGATTGCTGGGTGTTCCCCCACCGCCGAAGAACCCGCCCCCTCCGCCGCCGCCTCCACTTAGTCCGCGACCGCCAAGGCCACCGCCCCCACCGCCCATGCCACGGCCACCACCTCCACCACCTCCGCGGCCACCCTCCCCTCCACCGGGACCACCAAAGCCACCACCCCCAGTTGAGGCCCGTCTCTGAACCTCTTTCCCGAAGCCGAAGGTCTTGCTTAGCCGAAGGTTGAAGGTGAATTGCCCAGGATTCTGGTAGGCATAGGGGGGAATGATGGACTGGGCGGACGTCGGAAGGGTATTGAAGGTTCCAAGGGGGGTAATACAAACGGGGTTGGTGAAGGGGGGACACTGGGCGCCAGTGCCCGCTGCGGCGATTGCCGGTCGGGCAAAGAAGGAACCTGTCCCGAACAAGTCCTGGCCCACGGTGACGTTGAAAGGCGATCCGGAGGATACGACCATGAAGGGACTGAGGGTGACCCGATGCGGCAGGTTCCAATTACCCACAATAACCCCACGGTTTCGGACGTCAAATGCCGCCCGCCCATAGTCCTGCCGGATGTCGTACGGGTTCATGACCAATCCCGCGCTGTTGCCGGTGGTGTCGGCGTTAGAGTAGCTGAGCGTATAAAATCCGCCTAGGGTGAGCTTGGTACCCAATCGCAGGTTGAAATTGGTAATTAGTTGGTTCTGATTGAAGAGGCCGACGGACTGATAATCGTAAATGTTCCCGAGAGCGTTGCCATAGGGCCGAGTCCCGGCGTTGAGACCGGTTAGAGGTTGCCCCAACGTAAAGCTCCCAGGGGTAGGCGCGTTGATATCGTCGGTTAAGAGTTGGTGGACGCCGTGGGCGTTGAGATAGGTTACCGAAAGCGTCGCATTTTTGGAAAGCTGCTGCTCGAGGCCCACCGCGGACTGCATCGTGTAAGGAGCCCGTAAATGGGGATCAATTTCATACCGTGTGGGGGTATTGCTGGATAGAGTGCTGAGCGTGCTTATGCTGGGGAGGAGCGGGAAAAAGGTTGGCGAGGGAACCAGGTACGTCTGCTGGTTCGTGCCATTCAAGCGCTGGGCTTGGAGCAGGAGGTTTTCCGCAAACCGGTCATAGAAAAGTCCGAAGCCGGCGCGAAGAACGGTCTTCGCCGACGTGTTTTTGTGCTGATTCAGAGCCCAAGCAAGACCCACGCGTGGCGCAAAGTCGGAATGATCGGAAATGCCAGTTTGCGATTCCCAACGCAAGCCCAAACTGAGCGTCATGCCGGGGTGAAGTTGCCAGTCGTCCTGAGCAAAGAGGCCCATATCCAGCATGTTGATGGTGGAGAGGGGGGTTCCTTGCACGATCTTAAACTGGGTGGGTCCACTCGTCGTGCAATTCGTTCCTCCACTGTTTTTACAGGCCTGAAGATTTTGTTCGGCCGTTTGGTAGGCGGCCAGGGAAGGGAACGTGAACGTCCCGTTGAAATCTCCATTGGAGCTGTTGGAATCCTGCACGTCCCGCAAGCGGCCTCCCACTACCAAGGTGTTCTTGCCGAGGAAGAAGGAGGTGAGGTTCTGCACCTCGTAGTGGTTTTGCGTATCGGTGGACGTCCCGGAAGAATTGCCCCCCCCGGTGAATGCTCCCAGCACCGAAATGGTGGTGCCAAGGGTTTGAGCCGCGGAGGTGGCGTTATCATGCAAGTATTGGAAACGAAATTGGTTCAGCCTCTTGGCGCTGAACACCTGCGTGTCGCTCACCTGCAAGGTGTGTTCGATGCTGTGGGTGTTGATTCCCTGCGTAGCAAGATTAAACTGCCCGATCCCGCTGTCGGTGGCGTTGTTGTCAAAAAACTGATAGCGAATGGAGAGGACATTGGTGTTGCTTAGTTGATAGTCAAAGCGCGGACTCAGGTTGGTTAAGGTGCGGGGGCTGGCGACGGCTTGGCTGAGCGAAGTCTGCGCGAGCGTGGTAGGGTCGAGGACATACGCGGAGACCACGGCGTCGTCGCCGATGTCACGGCGAAAGAGGCTGAAGAAGAATGAGGCCTTTTTGCCGAGTGGCCCGCCTACATTGGCATTGAAGAAATCCGTGTGATATCCCGGTTCCTGCCCGGCGAAAGGGTTTCGCGTGTTGAAAGGCGAGGCATTGATATCGCCCATCACCTGGCCATGGAACTGGCTGGAACCAGGCCGGGTGGTGATTTCGATCCGCCCATAACCGAGCCGGTCATATTCCGCGGAGAAGGGATTCGAATTGATGCGGATCTCCAGGATGTCCGCTTTGGGGGGAAGTTGGCCGGCGGTGAATCCATCAATATAAATCTGCCCGCCGTTGGGTCCCGCGGAGGGCCCCGCCAGAGCTTCCAGTTCCGACTGCAATTCATCGGGGTCGTCCGACAGCGCTTGCAGATCCGCTCCCTTGATCACCAGGGAGTTGGCGTTTTCCTCCGGGTTGACGCTTACTTTGGTGGTTGAATCTGTGACCTCCACCTTTTCCACTTCCTGCGCGATCTGGAGAGCAATGTTGACCTTGCCCGTCTTGCCGGCGGCCACCTGGACGTTCTGCTGCTCAAAAGGCGCGAAGCCCTTGGCACGGGCTCTGACCGTATAAACTCCGGGGGCGAGGCCCGTAATCTCGAACGATCCATCCGGGTGAACCACGCCCACTTTGACTTGTCCCGTGGAAGCTACTGCGGCCACCCTAGCGACCGGAACGCTGGCGCCCGAGGGATCCGAAATCTGGCCCTTCAATGCGCCGGAAGGACCTTGCGCAAATAGAAATCCTGGGAAAAGCAACGAAAGGAGCAGCCATGCCGCCAGCGGCGCTCTTGCTCCATAGGTCCGCAATCTCATCTCGTTTCCTCAATTAGCGCCGCAGCTTGACGGCCCGGCGCAGGGCAACAAGGTCGTGAACTCCCCCCAAGCATCGGAAGGGATAATGCTTCCAGTGGGCAAGAGTGATTCTGAGAAGCACAGGGAAGCGTGTTACTCCCCCATTAGAACGTAAACGTCGCTTGAAAATCAATGCGACGATTCGCGGCCTGGGTTCCACCGCCGGGGCCGCCCCCGCCGAATAGCCCACCAATCGAGTTTGATTGGCCAAACAGGGACGTGCCGACGACACCGCCCCGTGGCCCGAGGTTCACATCGTTAAAGAGATTCCGGGCGTTGGCGCTGAGCGTGAGGCTGAAGCGCCGATTGTTGGATGTTCCCCCGCCGCCGAAGATACCGCCGCTCAGGCCGCCTGGGCCAAGGCCACCGCCGCCCCCGCGGCCACCACCGCCGCCACCACGGCCACCACCACCCCCGCCGCCAAACCCGCCGCCGCCCCTTCCACCCCCACCACCCGCTGCTGATGGTCTTTGAACTTCCTTCCCGAAGCTGATGGTCTTGCTCAGCCGAAGGTTAAAGGTGAATTGCCCGGGATTGTCGTATCCATCGGGGGGAATGATGGATTGGGCGATAGC
>JBEKNU010000143.1:0-18576 GCA_049522495.1 Terriglobia bacterium | reverse complement strand
GGCGGCGAGCAGACGCTCAGCTATCTCGTCCAAATGGCAGCGTTGACGGTCCAGAATTTCCTTTCCGCCGCCACCGGCATTGCCGTGGCGATCGCGCTCATTCGCGGTTTTGCCCGTAAGCAAATGAACACCATCGGCAATTTCTGGGTTGACGCGACACGCGCCACGGTTTACGTGCTCCTGCCTCTGGCGTTGGTGTTTGCCCTTTTTCTCTGCTTTCGAGGGGTGCCGCAAACCCTTAAGCCCTACCAGACGGCCACCACGGTGGAAGGAGCAACTCAAACCATCGCGGTGGGCCCGGTGGCCGGACAGGAAGCCATCAAGTTGCTGGGCACCAATGGCGGCGGCTTTTTCAACGGCAATTCGTCCCATCCTTTTGAAAACCCGACCCCTCTCACGAATTTCATGGAGGTCCTGTCCCTTCTCATCATCTCATCGGGCTTGACCTATACGTTCGGGAAGTCGGTGGGTGATACACGCCAAGGCTGGGCGCTGTTCGCCGCGATGGCGTTCCTTTTTTTTGCGGGGGTATTTATCTGCTATCCCTCCGAGCACGCGGGCAATCCGAACCTTGCCCGTTTAGGGGTGGCGACCGCGGCCACTTCCACCCAATCGGGCGGCAACATGGAGGGGAAGGACGTGCGCTTTGGTATGCCCGGTTCCACCTTGTTTGCGACCGCGACAACCGACGCAAGCTGCGGGGCCGTGAACAGCATGCACGATAGCTATACGCCCCTCGGCGGCTTTATCCCCTTGTTCAACTTGCAGACGGACGAGGTTATTTTCGGCGGAGTCGGGTCAGGTTTATACGGCATGCTGTTGTATGCCATCGTCGGGGTTTTTATTGCCGGACTCATGGTGGGCAGAACGCCGGAGTACCTCGGAAAGAAAATCGAGCAAAAGGAAGTGAAAATGGCCATGGTGGCCATCATTGCCACGGCTTTCTCCATCCTTGCGTTCGCGGCGATCTGCGCGGTCATTCCCTTCGCGAAGAACGGCTACTGGAATCCCCCCGGGGCGGCCATCGCCAATCTCGCGAACTCCGGCCCGCACGGTTTCAGCGAGATCCTTTACACGTTTTCGAGCGCCTCGGAAAACAACGGCAGCGCCTTTATGGGAATCAATGTTAATACTCCCTGGTATAACCTCACCACTGCACTGTCCATGCTGATTGGGCGTTTCGGATTTATTTTGCCGACCCTGGCGATTGCCGGCAGTCTTGCCACCAAAAAGAAAGTGCCCACAACCGCCGGCACGCTCCCCACTCATGGCCCGCTCTTTATCGGCCTCGTGGTGGGTACGGTGGTGGTGGTGGGCGCCCTGACTTTCTTCCCGGCGCTTTCGCTGGGTCCACTGGTGGAGCACTTTTTCATGCGCGAAGGGAAACTCTTGTCCTCGCTGATGTTGACGATCGGGAGCTAATTCATGCCAACGACGACGGTAACGCCTCCTTCATTTGACGATTTAACGACCCTCGTACCGAAGAAAATGGTGCGGGCACGTCCCTTGTTCGATCCGCAACTGATGGGGCGCTCCCTCAAGGCGTCGTTTGTAAAGCTCAATCCGGTCACCCTTTTCAAGAACCCCGTGATCTTCGTGGTGGAGGTGGGGGCAACACTAACCTCGGTTTTTCTGATTCGCGACATCTTCATCAGGGCGTCCGGCATCGGCTTTTCGCTGCAAATTTCTCTCTGGCTCTGGTTCACGGTGCTCTTTGCCAATTTTGCCGAGGCCATGGCGGAAGCGCGCGGCAAGGCGCAGGCTGACACGTTGCGCAAGGCCAAAACCGACTCCATGGCGCGGCGGATTGTTTCGCCCGGCACCACGGAAATCGTTCCGGCCTCCAAGCTGCGCGCCCAGGACGTGGTCATATGCGAGATCGGCGAAATCATTCCCGGCGACGGCGAAGTCATCGAGGGCATCGCCACCGTGGATGAGTCGGTTATCACCGGCGAAAGTGCGCCCGTGATCCGGGAATCGGGTGGAGACCGCAGCGCCGTTACGGGCGGGACCAAAGTCCTCTCGGATCAGATCAAGGTTCGGATCACCTCCAATCCGGGTGAGACGTTCCTCGATCGCATGATCGCGTTGGTGGAAGGGGCCGAACGCCAGAAGACGCCCAACGAAATCGCGCTGAACATCCTGATCGCCGGGATGACTCTCATCTTTTTGCTGGCCGTCGTCACCTTGCAGCCGTTTGCCGTGTATTCCGTCAACTCCGCCCAAGCCGGAACGGTTCCGAGCGTCGCCGTGCTGGTTTCGCTACTTGTCTGCCTGATTCCCACCACCATCGGCGGATTGCTATCCGCGATCGGTATCGCCGGGATGGATCGGGTCATGCAGCACAACGTGTTGGCCATGAGCGGAAAGGCCGTGGAGGCTTCCGGTGACGTCAACACGCTCCTGCTCGACAAGACCGGCACCATCACCCTCGGCAACCGGCAGGCGGTGGAATTTCTTCCGGTCGAGGGGGTCACCGGCCCCGAGTTGGCGGACGCGGCGCAACTCGCCAGCCTGGCCGATGAAACTCCCGAAGGCCGCTCGATTGTGGTGCTCGCCAAGCAAGCGTACAGCCTTCGGGGGCGCGAGGTTGCCGAGCACGAGGCCCACTTCCTCCCCTTCTCCGCTTACACCCGGATGAGCGGCGTCGACATCGACGGTCGCCGCCTGCGTAAGGGGGCCACCGATGCCATTGTGCAATTCGTCGGCGACAAAGGCGGCAAGGTACCCGCGAACTTCATCGAAATGTCGGATGGCATTTCCCGCAAGGGAGGCACTCCACTCGCCGTTGCCGATGGAGATCGTGTGCTGGGGATCGTTCACCTGAAAGATATCGTCAAGGGGGGAATGCGCGAGCGCCTGGAACAATTGCGGCTGATGGGAATTCGTTCCGTCATGATCACCGGGGACAACCCTTTGACGGCGGCGGCGATTGCCAACGAGGCCGGTGTGGATGACTTCCTCGCGCAAGCGACGCCCAAAGACAAGATGGATTACATCAAGAAAGAGCAAACGCAAGGCCGGCTGGTCGCCATGACCGGTGATGGCACCAACGATGCGCCCGCCCTCGCCCAAGCCGATGTGGGTGTGGCCATGAATACGGGTACGATGGCTGCCAAGGAAGCCGGGAACATGGTGGATCTGGATAGCAATCCCACCAAGCTGATCGAAATTGTGGCCATCGGCAAGCAGTTGCTGATTACCCGCGGCTCGTTAACCACCTTTTCAATCTTGAACGATGTGTCCAAATACTTCGCGATCATCCCGGCGATGTTCGCAGCCACCTATCCGGAGCTTGATAAACTCAACATCATGCGCCTGCACAGCCCGCAGAGCGCCGTCCTGGCCGCGGTGATTTTCAATGCGCTCATCATCATCGCTCTTGTCCCCTTGGCCTTGCGCGGGGTGAGATACAAACCGCAAAGCGCCGCCGCGATGTTGAGCGGCAACCTCTGGATTTACGGATTAGGAGGGTTCATTGCGCCCTTCCCATTTATCTGGCTGATCGACCGGCTGCTGGGCATATTGCACCTGGCTTAAGGAGCTCTGCATGCGCCACCAACTTTCCCAGGCTTTTCGCTTTACGCTGTTGATGACTATTCTGACGGGGCTCATCTACCCCGGGGTGGTCACGGGCCTTTGCCAGTTCCTGTTTCCGCGCCCCGCGAACGGAAGCTTGGTGGAAGTTAATGGGAAAATCGTGGGTTCCATTTTGCTGGGCCAAAATTTCAGCAAGCCGGAATACTTCCACCCCCGGCCGTCGGCTGCCGGCAATGATGGATACGATGCCACTGCTTCCGGAGGGTCCAACCTTGGCCCCACCAATCAGAAACTGATCGATCGAGTGAAGGGCGACATTGCGAAATTCCGCAAAGAGAATCCCGATTATCAAGGTCCCATTCCTGCCGACATGGTCACCACCTCGGCCAGCGGTTTGGATCCGGACATCAGTCTTGCCTCCGCTCTCGCCCAGGCCCCGCGTGTTGCACGGGCCCGAGGCGCTACTTTGGATCAGGTAAAACAGCTCATCGAGACCCACGCCAAAGGGCGGCGATGGGGATTTCTGGGTGAGCCGCGCATCAACGTGCTTTACGTGAACCTTGCCTTAAACCAGGAACTCCCGGCCAAGTAACCCTGGCCCGAATTGTCAGATGCTCCCCAAAGCCTGCTAAGCGGGCTTTCGGGTCGTTCATGGCGGCGTATATCCGCCGCTGCAGAAATTTGACCAGCAACTCTAATTCTTGAGCTCTAATTTCATGATGAAATTGGGCAAGTGGGCTTAACGCACCCGTCTTCTTCAAGGGTGTCCACCTTGTCGCCAAGCCTTTCCGATAGTACACTGCGGACAGGGAGATTCTTACAGTATGCCAACCGATCTTGACCGCAGACCTGATCCTGAACTGCTTCTCAAGCAGTTGGAAGCGCAGGACGAGCAGCTCCAGCACGAACGGTTAAAAGTCTTTCTGGGCTATGCCTCGGGGGTGGGCAAATCGTTTCGGATGCTGGATGAGGGCCGCCGCCGCCGGGCTCGTGGCCAGGACGTGGTCATTGGGGCCCTTCAACCGGGTTTGCCTGCCGAGCTCGGGCATCTGCTTCAGACGATAGAGGTCATTCCCCTCAAGAAAATCGGCAATGGCGAGGCAATGGATGTGGAGGCCATTTTGCGCCGGCGCCCGCAAGTCTGCTTGGTGGACGGCGTAGCTTACAACAATCCTCCCGGCAGCAAGAACCCCCAACGCTGGCAAGATGTGGAAGAACTTCTGGCGGCCGGAATCATCGTTATTACTTCCCTCAACCTCCAGCATATCGAGGAGCGCCGCGAAGCCGTGGAGAGGATTACCGGCAAGCAGGTTTCGGAAACCGTCCCCGAAAGATTCCTTTACAACGCCAACGAACTCGTCATCGTGGATGTCCCGCCGGAACTCCTTCTGGAACGGGCCGGGCAGCCCTCCACGGCGGTCCCTGCTTCGACGGACACGCCGCGGCGGCTTTCCGCCTTGCGGGAGATCGCCTTGCTTCTTGCCGCCGAGGTGGTTGACCGGCAGCTCGAGGATTACCTTCTCGCTCATGGCATCGAACAGCTTTGGGGTACTCAGGAACGCATCCTCGTTTGCCTGATGCGCGGGTCAAATGCCCACGCCATGATCGAAAGCGGAAGGCGCAACGCCGAGCGGTTCCATGGAGAACTTTTCACCGTGTATGTCCGCGATGACCGGCTTTCCGAGAAAGATGAAACCACTCTTCAGGACCTGCTCGATGAAGCGCGGCGGGTGGGAGCGCAAACCGCGGCCCTCGATGGGTACGACCGGGTTGAAACCCTGATGGATTTTGCGCGCGCGCACCGGATTACCCAGATCTTTGTCGGCCATCCCAGCCGCGTACACTGGTGGGACCGCTTCGTGGGCGGCCCCTTGGATCGGCTCATTCGCGCCGCAGAAGGGATCGACGTGCGGGTCTTTCCGCACTGAAGGCAGGGGTTAGGGATTCGGGCTTGGGGATTAGGGGCCAGTTTTCAGGTGTGAGGGGTCAACGCTTTTCGCCTTTCCCGAACCCCTGATCCCTAACCCCTGATCCCTGGAGTTTACGATGGACACACCTTCTCACCAACGCGGCAGGCTTAAAATGTATTTGGGATATGCTGCCGGCGTCGGAAAGACCTATCAGATGTTGGCGGATGCTCACGAGCTGGTCAAACGGGGCGTCGACGTCGTCATCGGTTATCTCGAACCCCATGGGCGCAAGGATACGATCGTGCAAGCCCAGGGGCTGGAACTCCTCCCGCGCTGCAAAATGGAATACCGGGGAGCGGTTTTCGAAGAGATGGATATGAAAGCCATCCTCGAACGCCATCCCGAGGTGTGCGTGGTGGATGAACTGCCGCATACCAACGTTCCTGGCTCAACCCATTTGAAACGCTGGGAAAATGTCTTGGAACTGTTGGACGCTGGAATCGATGTCATGACCACCATGAACATCCAGCACCTCGAGAGTCTGAATGATCAGGTCAAGACCATGACCGGCGTGCGGGTTCGCGAGACGATTCCCGACTGGGTCATGAAACAGGCCGACGAAGTCGTCATGGTGGATCTTACGCCGCGTGCACTGCTCAATCGGCTGGAGCGCGGCGTGGTGTATCCGCCGGAGAAGGCCCAGCGCGCGCTGCAAAATTTCTTCAAGGAATCGACGCTCGTGGCTTTGCGCGAAATTGCCCTGCGGCAGACCGCGCACGAAGTGGAGATTCGGCAGGTGACGTTACCGGAATCCACCACCGAAGTCACGGCCACGGCGGCAGAAAAAGAGAGCACGGGAGGCAGTGATTTTGGCAGCCCGACCGACCGGATTCTCGTCTATGTCACCGAGCATCCCTCGACGGCCATGCTCATCCGCCGTGGCAAGCGAGTGGCGGATTATCTCCAGGCCGACTGTTTTGCGGTATTCGTCCATGGCGGATTCGATTCCAAACCGTTTCCTGCCGCCAAACGGGAAGCCGTGGAGCGCCACCTCACCTTCGCGCGCAACCTTCACATCGAAACCCGGGTTCTGCAAGGTCAGGATATCGCCATAACTTTGCTCGATTTCGCTCGCCTTCACAACATCACGCAGCTTTTCATGGTACGCCCCCAGTATTCCCCCTGGGAGGGATTTATCGGACGAAACCTCATCCATCGAATCGTCCGTGACGCCCATGACATGCAGGTGACCATCGTCGCCGAACGCCAGCCCACCCGCCATGAATAACGGGCGAGCAGGCGTGGCGCGGACCTGTTTTAGGTCTGCGATTCGTCCCCGATTGACCACAAAAAGCCGCGGACCTACCGAACAGGTCCGCCCTATACTGGCTACTCCTCATTCATATCGCAGCGCGACGATCGGGTCCACCTTCGTGGCCCGGCGGGCGGGGATATAACACGCGAGGAACGCCACCCCTGCGAGCGTCAGTGTAGCCAGCGACAGGGTGAGCGGGTCGGTAGGCTTTACTCCATACAGAAGGCTGCTGATGAGGCGCATGAGCCCGGCGGCCCCAGCCAATCCGACCGCAACGCCCACCGCCGTTAACGCGAGTCCCTGCCGAAGAACGAGATTGATGACATCGCGACGCTGCGCTCCCAGCGCCATTCGGACGCCAATCTCGTGGGTGCGCTGCCCCACCGAGAACGAGACGAGCCCGAAGAGCCCCACGGCAGCCAGCGCCAAGGCCAACGCACCAAAGGCGCCCACCATCACTGCACCCAACCGTTGCAGCAGGAATCCGTCTCGGAATTGTTGCTCGAGTGTCTTGATATCGAAAATCGGCAGATCGGGGTCCAAGGCCTGCACATCTTCCCGGATGGATGCGGCCAGGCTACCGGTTCCCGTATCACCCTTCACAAGCAAAGTCCCCTGCGATTGGAAGGTTTGGTTGAAGGGCAGAAACATGAAAGGACGCGGGTTCTTTCTCAAATTGCACCAACTGCAGTTGTACTTCCCATCCCTGACCACGCCGATGACCTCCACGATAGGCTGATTTCCCCGCGCGTGCAGCCAAAAGCGTTGGCCCAGGGGATTCTCACCCGGCCAGAAGCGGTGCGCCGTGGACTCGCTTACAATGGCGACGCGCGGGGTTCCCTCCCTGTCCTGTGAAGTAAAATCCCGTCCGGCGATGATAGGGATGCCGAGGGTTGAAAGGCACCCAGGACCCACCCAATTGCCGTCGGCATTGATGGGTTGATCGCGGCCCGGCCCTCCTTCTTCCAAAACCACATCGTCGGCAGTGTGCCTGAAGCTGAAGGGAGCGGTCGATGCCCAACAGGCGGAACGGACTCCCGCCGAGTGCTGCACCCGCTCCAGCACCTGCGGATAGAACTGGCGTGCACGAGCTTCCGTGTAGCCCTCGAGTCCCAGGTCGACAGACGCGACGAGCACGTTGCGAGGATCAAAACCGAGATTCGCCCCCAGACCATTCCATAGCGTCCGGAGAAGGAGCCCGGCGCCCACCAGCAACAAAAGTGACAAAGCCATCTGCGAGACCACAAGGGTTTGGCGAAGAGAAACCCTGCGTGAACCGCCCGTGCGGGAAGACTCCTTAAGTGTCGCCACCAAGTCTACTTTCGAAGTCTCCAGGGCGGGTATCAGGCCGAAGATCATTGCCGTAAACACAGCGAGGACCAGGGAATAGCTGAGGACGCGCCAGTCCACTCGAAGGTCCAGGGCTGCCATGTCGATTCGCGGCAGTTGAAAGGTCGCGAGCAAGCGAGTGGCGAAGGGGGCAAGCAAGAGGGCAGCGCCGCCACCAAACATCGAAAGCAGGACGCTCTCTGTGAGTAACTGTCGGATCAGCCGGCCTCGACCGGCGCCCATTCCGATGCGAATGCTGATTTCCATTCGCCGCGCGGAGGCACGGGCCAGGAGCAGGCCGGCAACGTTGGAGCAGGCGATGAGCAGTACCAGGACCACCACGGCCATGAGCAGGCCCACCAATATCGTCAGGTCCGCGTTCCACGGCATCAGCCGCACATCGTTGAGCGATGAGGCGACGACGGTCCACCCCTTTCTTTCCTCCGGGTAAGCTACGGCCTCTCGACCCGCCAGGATTTTCGCTTCGGCCGCGGCGTCGGCCACAGTTTGTCCTGGCTTCAGGCGGCCCACGACGTCCAGCCAGTCACATCCCCGCACGTAGAAGAGCGATCGTCCCTCGAAAGTGAACGTTGGCTTCACCTGCGCGTACATCGCCAAAGGAACCCAAAAAGTGGGCGAGGAGCCCACGGACAAGCCACGAAAGCCCGCAGGGGCGATACCGACCACAGTGAAACTATGGCCATTGACGGTCAGCGATCTGCCAATGATCCCGCGGTCGGAATTGAATCGGCGATGCCAGAAGTCGGCGCTCAATACCGCCACCGGATGCGCTCCCGCAGCCTGATCCTCTTCCGGAAGAAACGTGCGCCCTACGGTGGGTTTAACCCCAAGGACCGAAAAATAATTCCCCGAAACGATCTCCCCATCGATTCGCAGGGCCTCGCCGTTCAAAGTCATGCTTACGGTAACCGGGCAGTAAGCAGCAAGCCCGGAGAAGGACTTGCTCTGTTTGCCTAAATCCTGATAGTCAGGGGTCGAGAATGAACTGTAGTAATTGGGCTCCTCCACCTTTTGGTGTATGAGGGCGACGAGCCTGCCGGGCTCAGCAACCGGGAAGGGGCGAAGAAGCAGCGCGTCCGCCAGGCTGAAAATCGTTGTGTTGGCGCCAATTCCGAGCGCGAGGGTTATCACCGCCACAGCGGTGAAGGCGGGGTTCTTGCGGAGCATGCGCAAGCCATATCGAAAGTCCTGCCCAAGGTCTGCCAGGAGGTTCCGCTTGCCCCTTGCTCCCAGAACGACGGGCTCCTGCGCCACTTGGTGTTCGACCCTCTCCAGCCCTTTGGCCAGAAGCTTCTCCTCGCTGATCTCTTCGAGTGCTGTCCGACGGGCTTCTGATTCCGTGGCGCCACCCGCCAGCAATTCGCGGTAACGGTCCTCCAAGTGCTGCGCCACTTCCTCAACGATTTCCGCCTCACGTGCTGGGGGCAATTTCGACCCCGCAAGCTGCCGGGTGATCTCTTCCTTCCACTCAGGCATGTTCGACTCCCGCAATACGGTTGATGGCGGCGGCGAATACTTGCCAGCCCTTACGCTGCGAAGCCAGAATCTTCCGCCCCTCCACGGTCAGACGGTAATAGCGCCGCCGCCGCTGCGCGGCTTTTTCCACCCAGCGGCCTTGAATCCAACCGCGCTTCTCGAGGCGATAGAGCAGTGGGTAGAGTGAAGCGACATTGAAGCGAACCGCGCCGTCTGAACGCTGCTCGATCAGCTTGCTGATTTCGTAGCCGTGCCGGGGCCGGGCTTCCACCAAGGAAAGAATCAACAACTCCGCGCTTCCTTTCTTCAACTCTCGATCAAGAACCCGTGAGTCCATATATGACATAGCCATATATTGTACAAACAGAGTACGAAAGTCAAGCAGGAGGTTGTCCGTCAGCAGGCGGAGTTTTGGATGAAGCCAGTGCCCTTAGGTTAACGCATATGGGCCGATGGCCTGGGCTGGGGTGGGTCGCCCTTTGGGGCCAGGGAAAAACCCCAGGACCGGAATTGTGGCGGCGCGCGGGGCACGGAGCTCCGTGCCCCGCGCTATTGAGGGGTGAATTAAGCGTTCCGGGCGTTCTTGGCAATGTTCGCCGCATTGCCGGGGACAGGCACTTCGGCCTTTATGGCCACCGGTCCCATGGCGTATTCGGTGGGGCCAAGGCGTTCATTGGAATCCATGATCTCGTCCCACTTCACTTCTTTGCCCGTGTAGGCCGCGGTTCTTCCCATGATGGCGGCCAGCGTAGCGTGGGCCACGTGTTCCGCTTCATTAATGGGCTGGTTGGTGCGGATGGCGGTGACCAAATCCACGTGCTCCTGATTGTAGGGGTTGAACTTGGTCTTGCCGGGATCCTGCCCCGGCTCCTGATACTTCCACACTACCTTGTCGGTAAGGTCATAGATCGTGTTCCGGCAATTCGTGTAGCCTTCCGTCCCCACCACGTACTCGGAGACGTCCTGCTGGCAACCGTCAATCTGACGGCACATGCTCTCCAGGATTCCGCCGTTGGGGTAAGTGTACTGCAAGCTGAAAAAGTCGTATTGGTCGCCCGTAACTTTCTGGACGCGACCGCCGCAACCAATGACCTTGGTGGGGCTCATACCTGTGAACCAGAGGACGGCGTCAAGATTATGAACGTGCTGCTCGCAAATGTGGTCCCCCGATAGCCAACGCCAGTTTACCCAATCGCGAATCATGGCTTCCATGTCCGACCACTCTTTCTTCTTTTGCACATACCACAAGGGACCGCCATTCCAGCGAGCAAAGGCTCCGACGATCTGGCCGATGGCGCCATGGGAGACGCGGTTATAGGTTTCCTGATAGGCGCGGTCATGGCGGCGCTGGGTTCCCGCCACCACGCACAGGTTGTAAGCCGCGGCTTTCTGCCCGGTCGCCAGGACGGAGCGCACCCCGGGGGCATCGACGGCGCACGGCTTCTCAATAAAGCAATGCTTCTTGGCGTCAATCGCGGCATCGAAGTGCAGGGGCCGGAAATGCGGTGGGGTGGCGCACAGCACCATGTCGACGTCGGCGGCGAGGACTTTCTTGTAAGCATCAAAGCCGATAAAGCAGTGGTCGTCGGCAACTTGCACTTGCGCCTTCTTGGTAAGCTCGTCGCGGCATTTGTCGAGATGGTCCTGGAAGAGGTCCCCCAGCGCCACGATTTTGAGGTTGGGTCCCGCCTTCAGAAAGTTCAGGGCAGCGCCGGTCCCCCGCTCGCCGCACCCAATCAGGCCTGCCTTCAGGACCGGGCCATCCGGGGCCACGTCCACAAACGTCATGGGCGGGTAGGACTTCTTGCAACTGGCCAGCACCGCTCCGGCGCCCACGGCCGCAACTGCGCCGATAAATGTTCGACGGTTAAAATCCCGTTTTTCCTTTTCGGTCTTCTCATCAGTCATGTTCGATCTCCTTTGAAATTAAGAATGAAGTTCGAGGCATAAACTCATCTCGCGTGCGGTCCCATGTAGTTTTTCGCAATAGATCGAAGGGCATCTCCTGTTCCGAAAGTGGGGGCGCATGGCCATGCGCCCCTACAACGCCAAGCGTCCCGGGCCGCCGGCGTAAGGAATTAGGCGGGGCGGCACACTGGCGTGGATTTCTCATCAGACCGAGCCGTTCCCATCGAACGGTTGGCTGGCGCAGCCCGCCGGTTCTTGAGCCCCTCGCCCGGCGTGCCGCAGCGGCGAACTAAGCAGTCCGGGCGTGTTTGGCGACGTTCTCCGCATTGCCCGGGACGGGTATTTCCGCCTTGATGGGAACGGGGCCCATGGCGTATTCCGTGGGACCGAGGCGTTCGTTGGAATCCATCATCTCCTCCCAGGTCACCTCTTTTCCCGTGTAGGCCGCAGTCCTGCCCATGATGGCGGTCAGCGTCGCGTGGGCCACGTGTTCCGTTTCGTTAATGGGCTGGTTGGTGCGGATGGCGTTGACGAAATCCACATGCTCCTGATCGTAGGGATTGACCTTCGACTTGCCGGGATCCTGTCCCTCCTCCTGATACTTCCACACAACTTTACCAGTAAGGTCATAGATCGTGTTCATGCAATTCGTGTACCCCTCGGTCCCTATGACACAATCGGTGAATTCATTGGCGCAACCGTCAATATTGCGGGTCATGCTCTCAAAAATTCCGCCGTTCGGGTAGGTGAACTGCGAGTTGAAGAAATCAAACTGGTTGCCCGTCACGCGCTGGATGCGGCCACCGGTACCGATGACTTTGGTGGGGTTCATTCCCGTGAACCAGAGCTCGCAGTCAATATTATGAACGTGCGACTCGACGATGTCGTCGCCGGAAAGCCAACTCCAGTTTAACCAATCGCGAATCATGGCTTCCATATCCGACCACTCTTTCTTCTTGGGCACGTACCACAATTGGCTCCTGTTTAGGCGGCCGTAAGCTGCGACGATCTGCCCGATGGCGCCATGGGAGACGCGATTTTGGGTTTCCTGATAGGTGCGGTTATGCCGCCGCATGGTTCCCGCCACTATACACAGATTGTAAGCCGCGGCTTTCTGGCCGGTGGCCAGAATGGAGCGCACCCCGGGGGCATCAACGGCAACGGGCTTTTCAATAAAGCAATGTTTCTTGGCCTCAACCGCGGCATCGAAATGCAGGGGCCGGAAATGCGGTGGGGTAGCACACAGGACCAAGTCTACGTCGGCTGCGAGTACTTTCTTGTATGCATCAAAGCCGATAAAGCAGTGGTCGTCGGCAACTTGCACCTGCGCCTTCTTGGCAAGCTGGTCGCGGCTTTTGTCGAGATGGTCCTGGAAGAGGTCCCCCAGCGCCACGATTTTGAGGTTGGGTCCCGCCTTGAGGAAGTTCAGGGCCGCGCCGGTCCCCCGCTCGCCGCAGCCAATCAGGCCTGCCTTCAGGACTGGGCCATCCGGGGACACGTCCACGAACGTCATGGGCGGGTAGGACTTCTTGCAACTGGCCAGCACCGCTCCGGCGCCCACGGCCGCAACTGCGCCGATAAATGTTCGCCGGTTAAAATCCCGTTTTTCCTTTTCGGTCTTCTCATCCGTCATGTCGGATCTCCTCTGAAGCGAGAATAAATTTCGAATTATACATGGAAGGAGCCAGGAGTCAGGAGCCAGGAGTCAGGAGTTAGAAGAAAAGCAATCCTATCCTCAGTCCCTACTCCTGTCTTCCAACTTCAGTCTCCTGACTTCTGTCTCCTGACTCCTGGCTCCTGACTCCTGGCTCCTGACTCCTGTCTCCTATTGCTCGCGGACCACGCGGAAACCCACATCCGTGCAGTCGGAATACCACCAAATGCTCTTGGGTGATTGTGGGTCGGTAAGCAGCCAATCATCCTCGCGCGTGTGGTCGCGCGCTGCGCAGCGCAGGTCGGCGGCGTCCGAACGATATGAACCTCCCCGCACCACGTGCTCCTTGCCGGAATCCGGGCCGCGAGGATCCGTGACCCCGTCCCCCATGTGCGCGTATGCGTCGGGGTCGTACCAATCCAGGCAGAATTCCCGCACGTTGCCCAACATATCCTCCAAACCCCAGGCATTGGGTTTAGTCAGGCCGGTGGGGTGGGTTTCATCCAAGCTATCACCCTGATACCACGCATAATCGATGAGCGGCGCGGTCTTCACTCCCAGCCAGCGGTTCAGCCATCGCTGCGTGGTGAATGAAGAAGGATCGCCGGCAAAAAAGTAAGGAGAGGTGACGCCCGCGCGGGCAGCGTATTCCCACTCGGCCTCCGTGGGGAGCCGGTATTTTTTTCCGGTAATCTGCGATAGCCATTCGCAATACTTCGTGGCGGCGTAATAGGTCATGGTGATGGCAGGCCGCGACCCTCGGCCCCAGCCCTGGTCAGGCGACCCATAAGGCGGAGTGGGCCCGCTCACGGCGTCGGTTTTGCCGGAGGTGGGAGCGTCCCGATTGCGTCCGGTGTTTCCGCGCTGGAGCAGGTAAACCTCGTACTCTCGCCACGTAACTTCCGCCCTTTCCATCCAGAACGGGCTGATCTTCACCGTGTGGACCGGGCCTTCATCGGCGCGCCGGTAGGGCTCCGATTCGGGGCTCCCCATTTGGAATGAGCCGCCGGGAATGGCCACCATGCGGATTCTCACCGTCGAGCCGGGGACCACTTCGGTGTAGCTCTTGAACCCTTGTGGGCTGGAGGGGAACGCCTTCTCGAGTTCCTGCTCCTGCGCTGCGGCCTCATCCACGACCTCCTCAGCTTGCTTGCCGCGATAGTGTCCTGTGTGCAGGTGGCAGTTGATGCACCGCATCTTGTCCTTGGAGCGCTGGTAGTGCAAGTGGCCATCTACGCCCTTCTTGGAGAGCCCGACACTAAAGAGATTGGCGTGGCAGCGGGTGCAAGCACTGTCGTAAGTGAACGTGCGCGCCTGGTTCAAAGACTGCATGGATTGCCAGTTAATTTTGGTGAGATCCTTGAAGAGCTTGCCGTAAATATCAATGCCGCCCAAGCGTGCTTTCTCCGTGTAATAGTCAATTCCCCCGCCGGGGAGGTGGCAATCAATGCAATGGGTCACTACACCGCTCTTGGTGGTGTAATGCGGCGAGCGAATCCAGGTTTGCGTGGCATCCGGGTGGGAGTGGCAGGACTGGTCGCAATATTTGTCCGAAGATGTGGCGTCGGCCCCCGCTTTGCCGGACAAAATGACCGCGACGCCGATACCAATACCCACTCCGAGGAGAAGCAGGTTTTTGAACCTTACAAATAGGTTCTTGAGCCTTGTTACGGCTTTATAAGGGCTTGTAAAGGATAAAAACACGAGTCTGTGCACTTTGCCCCTTTCTCGCAAATCGCGGCATGAAGTGGGAAAACCGCGTGTGGCGTAGTACTTCCACTCTCCGCCCACCCGGCGAACCCATAAAGCTGACACGCCCGGAAGGGATTCAGCAACCCGAATTCCATCCGCCACGGGCATGAGGGAAAGCGCCGTGCCGAGTGAGTCAGCGGTGGTCGAATCCCTGGCGATGACGGTGGTGCTGCTCTGCCCTTCCAGAGCCCAGCCCGTTGCCGGATTGATGACGTGCGAATAACGATGGCCGTTAAGCTCCAAAAACTGATGCTCATCGCCGGAGGTGGAAACCGCGGCGGCTCGCAGCAGCAGCGTGCAAGGCGGACTTCCCGCATCCGCGTCGGCCGTGTCGATGCCGACTTTCCAGCCGGAATTCCCCGGCGGAGGTTCGCTCACGATAACCTCTCCCCCTGCCACCACCATGGCGTGGTCAATCCCCTGCGCTTTCAAGACGGCCAGCATCTGGTCCGCGGCATAACCCTTGCCGATGGCGCCGAGGTCCAGCTTCATGCCGGCGCGCTTCAGGAACACGGCGTGACGCGCGGCGTCCAATTCGATGTTGCGGTAATCGACCAGAACTCTTGCCTTGGATATTTCCCCAGGATCAGGCAAGCGTCCGGTTTTGCGGGCGGTTCGCCATAGATCAACCAAGGGGCCGATGCTGACGTCAAAGGCTCCGCGGGAAAGCTCCGAGGTCCATTGGGATTTCGCCAGCACGTCGTAGAGGTCGCTGCTCACCGGGAACGGCGCGCTGGCGCCCTCGCGCGACAGGCGCATCAGTTCGCTGTCGGCGCGATAGTCGCTCATGATCTGTTCGAGTTCCTCGGCGCGAGCGAAGGCCGCCTCCGCCGCTCTCGACGCTTGGGCGTTGTCCGCCGCGTACATCTCGATGCGGAACATCGTCCCCATGCGGGGAAGGGAATACTCAAATCGCTTCAGGAGCGGGTCCGCCGCCAGAATGCCAGAGGAGGCAGGAAGGAAGCTGAGTCCCAGGGCCAAACAGGCCAGTGTCGTGCGGCGGGCTATGCAACCGTTCGGGCGCTGGAGTAAGCGATTAATGGGATAATAGGGCAAATACAAAAAAGCCTGCCAATATAAGAACTGCCGCATGATTTATCGCACAATCATGCGCGTTTGCAAAGCCTTTTTGCCAAGGAGGAACCGGTAACACTCGCCGGGAAACCACAAATAGGGTATGGTGTCCCTCCTACTTTTCGCTATTGTCTCTATGCGCTCTGCGGTAAGCCTTTTCATCGCGGTGCGAGAGGAAATTCGGAATGAATAGTACAAAGGAGAGCCCCCGTCATGAAAAGGAGAATGGCCAGGCGAGAGTTCTTACAACGGAGTGGGATGGGCACGGCTGCGGCCGCCTTTTCCGTCGGTGATCCACTGGGGGCGGCGGGTGAAGCTACACCCAGTTCCCCCCGGCTTAACGTGGTACACGTCATTGCGGATCAGCATCAGGCCGCTTGCACGGGTTACGAGGGTCACCCGCAAGCCATCACTCCCAACCTGAACCGGATGGCGGCCAGCGGCGTTCGATTCACCCGCGCTTATACGCAAAACCCCATTTGCACGCCAAGCCGCACCAGCATTCTCAGCGGCCAGTACTGTCACAACCATGGATACTTTGGCCTCAATGGCCCGCCTCCGTCCTACAACCTGCCCAGTTTCTTCTCACATTTCCGCAGTAACGGATACAGGACGGCAGCGTTTGGGAAAATCCACACGCCGGACCAACCTCGCAATTGGCTGGCACAACACTGCGACTCGCTGGGCGATTGTTACCGGTATAAATCGAAGCCGCCATATTTGTCAGAGGAGTACACCTATTACCTGAAACAACTCGGCCACTTGGATAAGGAGGATAGTGCCGCATTGCCCGAGTTTCCCGGCGCGCAGCAGCATGAAGGCCGGCCATCCCATCTCCCCTACGAGCACAGCGTGGAGGGCTGGACGGTTAAGAAGGCCATTCAGTTTATGGATTCCAGCGGGAGTAGACCGTTCTGTGTGCAAATCTCGCTCCCGCGCCCCCACGAGTGTTACACCCCCGACCAGCGATTCTGGGACATGTACCCTGACGATTTGAGTCTGCCCGCAACGCTTTATAACGATGCTTCGCACCGTCCTCCGCATTTTCAGCGCATGGTACAGTCCCTCAAAAAGATGAAATGGCTGATCGAGCCCAAGACCTTTGAGGCGGGATGCCGTCGCGTGTGGCACGGGTACCTGGGATGCATCACGCAAGTTGATTACGCACTCGGGCAAGTGATGGACTACCTGGAGAAGACCCGCGAAGCGGATCGCACCATCCTCATTTACGGAAGCGACCACGGCGCGTACGAAGGCATCTTCGGGGTTCCGGAGAAAGCGCCGGGAATCTGCTCGGAAGCGGTGTGCCGCGTGCCCTCCATCTGGCGCGTTCCCGGGATTACTCCGGCAGGCCATGTCTGCAACGAATTGATGGAAAACATCGACATTGCTCCGACCATCGCCTCCTTATGCGGGCTGCCCGCCATGGAGACGACCGATGGCAAAGACCTGAGCGACCTCCTGGCCGGCGGTAACCAGCCGGTTCGCGAGGCCGCAGTCACAGAGAATCCCTGGAGCAAGGCGCTACGCTGGGGGCCGTGGAGGTTTGTCCACTACCCCCTGGAGATGTTTGGCGCTGATGTGGGAGAACTCTACGATCTGGAAAAGGATCCCCTGGAGACACAAAATCTCTACCATGATCCTGCCTCCCAGGATACGGTTCATCAGTGCCGGCGCCGCCTCTTCGAATGGCTCACTCGCACCACCCGTATCGTCACCGCCTGGCCTCCCCCCGCGGGAAAAGACTTCAGTGAAACCGTCGAAGACGGCAAGGAGACCAATAAATTGGGCGTGGAAGATCGCCTCCGGCGCGGGCAGTTGAATTACATTTAAGGCCTTCATGAAAAGCAAGCCGGCACTTTCCCATTTACACCAGCAGAGCGATTGGCATACATTGAAGGTATGACTCTGGAAGCCATCAAGGAAGCGATCACGGAGCTTCCCCGAGACGAAAAGGCTCGTTTGGCTGCATGGCTCCTCCAGCAGGACATGGAAGAATGGGACCTGAAAATCAAGGAAGACTTCTCCCCCGGCGGCAAGGGGATGGCTTTGCTGGAAGAGGCGAAGGCCGACGTCCGGGAGGGACGTGTTAAGCCGATGGATGAATTTCTGGCTGAAGCTGAGGATCGACGCAATCCGCCAAAGTCTTGACCGTGATCCCCTTTCGATCTTCCGCCACATCACGCTTTTGGAAACCCTTCGCAGAACTCCCTGAACAAGTGCAAGACATGGCCACCGAAAAGTATAAGCTCTTCAAAATAGAGCCCTACCACCCGTCCCTGGGTTTTCAGGCCAAAGGGAAAGTCTGGACTGTTGATATTGGTCGATCTTACCGAGCCATTGCGTTCAGGACCGAAAACCAGCTCTGGTGGTTCTGGATCGGAAGCCATGAGGATTACAATAACGTCCTGAATCGCTTGAGGTAGGGAAATGGTGCCTGCCGCTACCTCGAGAGGACGCTCTGCTGCCTCCGGGGGTGACGTAACCTCTTCTGTGTAAAAAGCGAAAGGGTGTAGGTTTTGTTGTGCGAGCAACAAAATCTCCCAAGAAGAAGGAGGCCTACACCCCTGATGAGAAGAGACTATAGCACGGAACGG
>JBEKNU010000142.1:0-18594 GCA_049522495.1 Terriglobia bacterium | reverse complement strand
CAATACTGTTCACTTAACGATTCGGATGCATTTTGAAAACTCAATTCGCACACTGCCACAGGCCCCGCGTGGGCGCAGGGGGAAATTGCTCATTTTGCGCTTCACCCCGCGCGGACGTCGTTGGCCGCGGCTGGAAACGACTCGCTCTTGCAGGATTTCATTCAACACCACCTCATGGAACGCCTTCCTCTCCCGAGGGGGGAATAGCACCGTAGAGGGGCAGCTTGCGGCGCACGACCCGCACGGCGTGCAGAAAAGAGAGCCGGTCCGGATCTTCTCCCGCCTTCAAGGCCGCCTCATGCATCAAGCCGCGGATGGCGAAATGCGCCATCAGCAGACCATAAAACTCCTGCCGCACCAAGTCGGGGGTTTTGCTGCGCAGGATGATTTGGGCTCCCCGCAGATGTGTTTTCAGTTCGTCCAGGGCTCCTTCGATCTCCCAGCGTTCATGGTAGAGTGCCGCCAATTCCCCGGCGGGGGCGTCGCGCGGGTCGAGGATCGTCGTCACCAAGCGATAGAGCGGCTCGGCGTCGGCCACCCCTTCCAGTCGGTAATCGATCACCCGCACCACCACGCCGTCCGTTCCGTGCCGCCGGTCTTTCTCCGACGCATAGATGCGACTCCGATAGGAACCATCCGGCAGGGGCTTCTCCACCGGCAAGCGCAGATTCTTTTTCCCCCGCCAGAGCAGATCGGCTCCCCGGGCGCAGGCTTGGTTCCACAGGGCGAAGCCGAAGAAGTTGCGGTCCGCCAAGCACAGCATGCCCTTCTGGAGAGAGACGATCACTTCCTGGGCGAGGGTGATTTCTCCCGTGGCATAGGCGCCCAGGCGCGTGCCCCACAACACGTGAGTGCCATTCTCCACCAGCGAGACAAAGCGAATCTGCGGGTAGGCACTGGTCCCCCGACTCGCCGACGGGCGACCGAAGGCTTGCACGTTTTCTTTCTCGTCGGCCACCTCCAGCGTACTGCCGTCCAGACTCACCAGGCGCCAGCGCCGGTACCAAGCCCCCAGGGTGTTTTTGCCGGCCACGGGCTTTACCACTTCGTCATGCAACTGCTGCAGCACCGCCCAGCCCAGCCGGGTGCGCGCTTGCGAAATTCCCGATTTGCCGGTGATCTTCACGCCCGAGCGCGGCCCCCGCAGCCACGCCAGGCCTTCCAGCAAACAGCGCAGCACCTCCCGATAGGACACTTGCATGAACAACGCCAAAGCGATGACATAGTAAACGACCACGTGTGCAGGCAGATCGCGTTGCCGCCGGCTGCTCTTCTTGTGGCTCGCCAGTGCCGCTTCCACCTGCGGCAAGGGGAACGTCTTGGCCAACACCCCGAGACTGATGTAATCGGTAATTCGCGTCCCCTTGGGAAGTTCAGCGATAGTTCGGGCCATCGGAATCCTCCTCTCCCATTTACTGAGAAGAGGATATCACCAATTTTGTTAAGTGAACAGTATTGCCCTTAACCCGGACTTCTCACCGCGGGCATGCGGAGCGACCTTTGGAGTGCGGCGACTCGTCGCCGCTTTCCCTCACCGCAACTAGTTGCGGTGAAACCTGACGCGCTGACAAGTCAACGCGTGAAAAAGCAGCGACGAGTCGCCGCACTCCAAAATCAGGCTCGGTGCGCCCGCGCACGCTGTTCGCGGGGCGGGGCACTTAAATAATCAAAAAAAGGCCGCATCACGGCGGGGCGAAGACCCCGCCCTTACAAGGCCGCGGTGAGAAGTTCGGGCTAAGCCCGCGTAGTGCGGGCGCCGGATGTCGCGCCCCCCTGAGACTTGCCCCACGCTGCCGGACGACTTTCGCCGCTTCTATGGTTGGAGGTAAGATCATCGCGTGCGGTCGGGTATTCGTTCGTTTCACACTGGCTTTGGGCATCTTGCAAGACCGGAGAACGCTATGCATGCGATGGTGCTAAAGAAGCTTGGGACTCCCATGGAATGGACCGATCTCGCTGATCGGCAACCTGGGCCGGGTGAGATTCGAGTCAAGGTGTCCGCCTGCGGCGTCTGCCGGACGGACCTGCATGTCGTCGATGGCGAACTGCCCGGCCCACAGGTGCCCATCATTCCTGGCCACGAAATCGTGGGCCGCATCGATGCCATCGGGGCCGGCGTGGAAGGGTTGCGGGTGGGTGAGCGCGTCGGCGTTCCGTGGCTCGGCCACACTTGCGGCGCCTGCCCGTTTTGCCTTGGCGGCCAGGAAAATCTCTGCGACCGCCCGCTCTTCACCGGGTATACGCGCGACGGCGGCTTCGCGACGGCGACGATCGCCGATGCGCGCTATGCGTTTCCGCTCGGCGAAGCTGGGGATGATGTGGCGCTGGCGCCATTGCTTTGCGCTGGCTTGATCGGCTGGCGATCGCTCGTGATCGCCGGCGAGGGCAAGAAACTTGGGCTCTATGGCTTTGGCGCCGCCGCCCACATCATTGCGCAGGTCGCGAAGTGGCAGGGGCGCTCGGTGTTTGCCTTCACGCGGCCGGGAGATGCTGACACGCAGGCCTTCGCCCGGGGCCTGGGCGCCGCTTGGGCGGGCGGTTCAGACGTGATGCCACCGGAGCCGCTCGACGCGGCGATCATCTTTGCCGTGGTCGGCGATCTCGTGCCCCTGGCGCTGAAGGCGGTTCGCAAAGGTGGCCGCGTGGTTTGCGCGGGCATCCATATGAGCGACATCCCCAGCTTTCCCTATCGCCTGCTATGGGAGGAGCGGCAACTCGTGTCGGTGGCCAATCTCCAGCGGCAGGATGGAATCGATTTTCTGCGCCTGGCCCCGGAGATTGGCATCGTCACCCATACCACGCGCTATCCGCTCAACCAGGCCAATAAGGCCCTCGCCGATCTCCGCGCCGGCCGGTTCGAAGGCGCGGCAGTTCTGGTGCCATGAGCGCGGCCAAGCGGGGTCCGGGTATGCGGACAAAGGCGCGTGCACGGTTGATCGTGGCCTCTTGAGCGTAGCCCGCCACGGTTAGCCCCCCCGTAATGCGGCCTTTCTGATTATTTGCACGTCCGGCCCCCGCGAACAGCTTGTACAAGCGCACCGAGTTGAGTTTTGGAGTGCGACGAGTCGCCGCACTCCAAAACTTCGCTCCGCATGTCCGTAGTGAGAAGTGCGGGCTAGGGTCTCGTTGTAGGGCGGGAGCGGGACGCTCCCGCGACAGCGGGCGAGACGCCCGCGCTACAGGGTTTTCCCGCCAGTCGCCCGCATAGAAGGGGCGGTCGATGCTCGCCCCGAGGCCGCACGGTCGCCACCGCGCCCCCCGCGCCTTTCACAAATCCCCCCCCCCATAAATAGATTGTCCTCACAAAGTTGGGCTCTGATAAAATCCGGCAGGACAACGGTCCCAGGAGCCTTGAATGCCGAAGCAGACTTCCGAACAAGAACCCATCTTCGCTGTGGAAGGAGCCTGGCACCTCCGCGTGTTGGGCATCGTACTCGCCGGCGGTAAGGGAACCCGCCTGTTTCCCCTCACTCGGGAACGCGCCAAGCCGGCGGTCCCCTTCGGCGGCAAGTACCGGATCATCGATTTCGTCCTTAGCAATTTCATCAACTCCGGAATCAACTCCATCTATGTGCTCACCCAGTTCCGCAGCCAGTCGCTGCTCCAGCATCTGAGTGAAGGATGGATGTTCAGTGGAGTGCTGAAGAGCCACTTCATCATCCCCGTGCCGGCGCAGATGCGTTCGGAGGACGAAACCTGGTACCAGGGAACGGCCGACGCCATTCTGCAGAATATCAACCTCGTGCAGCAGTCCGACCCGGACGTGGTAGCCATCTTCGGCGCCGATCACATCTACCGCATGAACATCGCCAGCATGATCGACTTCCACATGTCCAGGCGCGCGGATGTGACCGTGGCCGCCATCCCCGTGCCCCAAAAGCACGCCGCCGAATTTGGTGTTATTGAGGCCAACGAAGAGGGACGCATCCTGGCCTTTCACGAAAAGAACCCCCATGCGCCCACCCTGCCCGGCGATCCCAGCATGGTCTACGCCTCCATGGGCAACTACATCTTCTCCAAGCGCGCTCTGGTGGATCTGCTCACGGCCGACGCGAATGACCCCGCGAGTTACCATGATTTCGGCAAGGATATTCTGCCCAAGCTCGCCGGCAGCGCCCCCATCTATGCTTACAACTTCCATACCAACCGCATCGCGGGCGAGCCCGAGGGCTCCATCCCCTACTGGCGCGATGTCGGCAACATCGACGCCTACTACGAAGCCAATATGGACCTGCGTTCCGTCAAGCCCGAGCTTAACCTCTACAATCGCCAATGGCCCCTGCGCAGTTCCAGCTATCCCGATCCGCCCGCCAAGTTCACCTTCGACGAGGCCAATCGCCGCGGCGAGGCCATTGACAGCATCGTCTCCGGCGGATGCATTCTTTCCGGTGGCGTGGTGCGCAACTCCATTCTCGGCCGCGGCGTCCGCGTCCACGCCGGCGCCCTGGTGGAAGGCTGCGTCATCATGGACAACTGCGACATCGGCCGCTACGCCAAGGTGCGTCGCGCCATCCTGGATAAGAACGTCCGTGTTCCCGAAGACGCCCAGATCGGCTACGATCTCGATGCCGATCGCGCACGCGGATGGCACGTGACCGATTCCGGCATCGTCGTCATCAGTGGAGAACGCAGCACGGTGCCCGTGGCGTCGCTGGTCATCTGATGGAACCAGGAGAATCAGTTGACATGCGCTCCGCGCCGGTTCCATGGGCCGCCAAGACACTCATTTGATCTATGTCGGGGAGGACAACTCCATGCACAATAAGAATCCCCGTTGGCCGTCGAACCGAAGTACCCTACCAAAGGTACTGCTCCTGGGCCTGGGAATAGTGATCGCCTTAATGCCGTTGGGCAGGAATGATTTGCCCAAGGCGCATGCAGCAGGCCGCCCAGCGCCCGCCTCCGCCCTACCTCATGGCATGGAAAAGATCCAGCACGTTATTTGGATCATTCAGGAGAACCACAGCTTCGACAATTACTTTGGCACATTCCCCAACGCGGATGGAATTCCGCCCTCCACCTGCCTGCCGGAGATGCCGGGAAGCAGGAAATGCGTCAAGCCTTTCCACATGCCGGCGGGGCAGCCCCTGCTTGACCTGGAGCACAGTTGGGAAACCGCCCAGGCCGCATACGACCACGGCACCATGGACGGTTTCGTGTGGACCGAAGGCTCTCCCTACACGATGGGGTATTACGATCAGACCGACATTCCCAATTATTGGAAGTATGCGACGGAGTTCACCCTTTGCGACCGCTTCTTCTCCTCGGAGATGACCGGGAGTTCGCCCAACCACGTCTTCACCGTTGCGGCGCAGTCGGGTGAGATCAACAACATCGGCTCGCTGGAACAACTGGAAGACGATTTGGACGAGCCCGAGGGCTTCCCGTTTGAATCCATCGTGAAGAATTTTGGGATGCGAAACATTTCCTGGAAGTATTACGTGGAGACACAGCCCAAGCCCGCCGATTGGACGGAAGTGAACGCCGGCTTGGCGCGGCTGGCCTTCCCTGATCCCAAGGGCTTCACGCTGTGGAATCCCATGCCCGGGTTCAAGGCGATTCGCGAGGATGAGTCGCGCATGAATCGCCTGGTATCGCTCGATGAATACTACGAGGACTTGCAAAAGGGGACGCTGCCGCAATTCGCGTGGATCATTCCCGACTTCCAGGACAGCGAACACCCACCCGAGCCTCTGGACCAGGGCATGTGGTACGTCACCAAAATCATCAACGCGTTGATGAAGACCCCCTATTGGGGCAGCACGGCGATCTTTCTGACCTGGGATGATTACGGGGGGTTCTTTGATCACGTACCGCCACCGGAAGTGGACGCCTATGGATACGGGCCGCGCGTGCCGATGCTCGTCATTTCACCTTACGCCAAGGCGAATTACGTTTCACACTTCAACTACGATTTCACTTCGGTGCTGAAATTCATCGAAGAGCGTTGGAACCTGCCCCACCTCACCGCGCGCGACGATCGCGCCAACGACATGCGGGATTGCTTCAACTTTTATGACCCTCCGCGCGCGGCGGAGGTAATCCCTGTGCCGCCCAACATCCACTCTCATCTCCTGCCGGTGCACATTACCTATCCGCCCTACATCCATCTTCCCAGCCAGGATCGCTCGATGGTGCGGGGCGCGCAGAGGAGAGGAGAGGAACTCAGGCCGTGCCTTATATTCCGCCGGCGGCACACTGATGGGAGCGCCGCGCGGCCGCAATCCGCTATGTAGGGGCCAGCGGCGCTGGCCTGGGCCAAACGCCGTTCGGCCCTACAAGCTGGAGTGGCGCTCGGCACCAGCCCTGGGTCATTTAAGATGGAGCAACTCCTTGTGCTCGGCCGCCCACTCCAGATACTCGTCAAACGTGTAGAAAGTTCGGTCGTAGTCGAGGACTCGGTCGTTCCAGGGCGTGTCCCAGGTGTAATCCCACGAGTCCTCGCTTCGCTCCATCCACTCGCCCAATTCCTTTTCCATCTGCTCGCGGATTCCCCGCGCGGCGGGATCGTCCGCCAGGTTCTTTAATTCGTATGGATCTCGCTGCAAATCGTACAGGACCCAGGGCTGGCGTTTTGAGCGTGCATACATGTAGCGATCGTTCCGCACGCCGCGCCAGGCGAATGGAACCGTGGGGATGTGATAGGGAGCGAATACCTGGAAGTAAGCGGAGTGGTGCGCGGCACGCTCCTGGCCCGTCAGGGCGCCGGAAACATCCGCGCCCTGCATCTCGCGGGGAACCGGTAGCCCGCAAAGGGCAAGCAGGGTGGGGCCCATATCCACGTGCGTGAAGAAGACATCCAGCCGGCGCCCGGGCCTGATGCGTTGCGGAAATCGCAGGACACCCGGAACAGCGATCGACTCCTCAAAAGGCTGCTGTTTGTCGGTCAGTCCGTGCGAGGCCAGCATGTTGCCATGGTCCGACGTAACCAGCACTATCGTGTTCTCCTCAAGGCTAAGATCCTTGAGCGCTTGCATCAATCGGCCCACCTGGTCGTCGATGGCGGAAATCATGGCGTAGTAGGTGGCGATATCGGTTCGGCTGCCTCCTTTAATCACCTCCACCCAATTGGCGCGCATGTGGAGCTTCGCCGCATCGTACCTGTTCACATACTCAGGAGGCGCGGCGTAGGGAGGATGCGGCGGGCCCATCGCCACTTCCAAAAAGAAGGGCTTGCCGCCGGCATCGCGGAGGAATCCGATCGCGATGTCGGTCCACGTTATCGCTTCAAATTCGGTGATGGGAATCGGCTCGCTGGTGTCGTGGAAATACTGGCTGCGGAATGGAGTGTGGTCACACTCATTCGCGGCCCAGAACTGGAAGCCGTGCCTCCGCAATCCCGGAGGAATGAAACCCGGAAGCCGCTTGCCGCCATCGAGATGCCACTTGCCGATAAAGCCCGTGCGATACCCCGCCCGGCTGAAATGGTGCCCCAAGGTGACTTCCAGTTCCACCATGCGCAGGTCGTTGATGGGAACGGCGTGGGCGTGGGCGAATTTTCCGGTCAGCAGATTCCCTCGCGCCGGCGTGCAGAGCGGCGTGTTGGCGAAAGTGTTGGGGAGAAGAACTCCCTCCGACGCCAGGCGATCAATGTGCGGCGTTTGAACGTCGGCATTTTCCATGCAGCCCAGATCCTGCCCGCGAAGTTGGTCCGCGACAATCAGGATGACGTTCGGCCGCCCCGCCGCGGCTGGCTCCGCGCGGGCAGCATCCGGATAACCCGGCGCGCCCGCCAAAGGTAGGCTGGAAGCGACCTTTAGAAATTCGCGCCGGGTACGCGCTTCCTTCATTTTGTATGTCGACATGGCTCCCTCCGTACGTGCGCCGGGAGCTGCCATCGTAGCCCTGCGCCGTTATCCTGGGCGGAGCGAATATTGCTCAGGATGGGACGTTTACGCGCCGGCGGGCGGATGACGCTGATCTTTTGTTGACACTGGAGTGCGCAATCTTCATAATCATTTTGTGGAACGCCCATTTCTTGGGGTTCCGAGGTCGGTCATGGCGATGGGCAACAAAAACGGTTTGGACGCAATGGTGCAATCCATTGCTGAACATCTGGAATCACTTCCGACAGAAGATCGGAAAAGCCGGATCAAGGCTTTTGTTTCTCGGCGTTCCTCCAAGCCGCAACCTGCCTCCAAAACTCCGATTCCAAGGAACGAAACCGTTCGCTCCCTGGACGTATCCCCAGGTCGAAAACTAGCGCGCTCTTGAAACCTTCGTAGTCCTCATTGGCGATGAATTGACGAAGCTTCGCCTTGATCTGCTGAATCTCTTTCCGGGTCAAAGCACCAGTTCTCTCTTCATTCGGCTTTTCCATAATGTGCCATACGCTTCCTTGCTATTGAACCATCTCAATACCCTTAACCATTTTTCAATCAGAGTTTTTGCTTGAACGGCACCCCCCTATATCGCCACCGCCCTGGCTTTGACAATAATCCGCACGGGGCCAAGCAATCCCGACTCCATCAGCGGATCGTCCTTGGTCCAATGCTTCCATACGGGGAAAGCAATCCGCTCGGTGGGTCTCGGCTTGTTATCCAGCAGCCACTGCGGATAGCGCGCCAGCACTTCGCTGCCGGACTGCGGCCTCCATTCGCAATCGTCGGGCAATTGCTCATCGCCGATCAGCCGGTTCACCCAGAGGTTGACAACGCTGACCTCCAGATCATTCGTGCCCGCCCGCAGAACCTCGGTGATGTCGGCACAGAAGGGCGGCTTCCACAAAATGCCGAGGTCGCGACCGTTCAACTTCACTTGCGCGATCACTGCGACGCGGCCCAAATCCAGGCAGAACGCCCGGCCAGGGACCAAAAGCGTCTTGGGCGCTTCGAACTTGCGGTGGTAGGTGGCGGTTCCGGAGAAATACTTCACCTCCGAATTGGAGTGTTCACTCCAGGAAATGAGCTGCGGCAGAGCAACGTGCTCCGGCGCCCCCAAACCTTTGGGGAAGGTCAAATCCCATGGTCCCTCGATCAGCAGAGGGCTGGGCAGTGCGGGAATCTGTGCCTTGAGCTCATGTCCGGCAGCGGTCTTCAGCGCGTAGACTCCCGGCTGCGCCGCCTCGAGGGAGAATTGCCCAGCCTTGTTGAAGTGAACGGCGCAGGATTCGTGTTGAATTTGCATTTCGGGAACCGGTTTGGCGGCGAGTCCCGAAATCTCCGTGTCGTCGCGCCGGAGCGAGACGACGCGGTCCGGTCCTGGTGCGACCCCCGCGCGGAAGACCACGAACACCGATCCGTGGGGATCCAGGCTGAGCGGAATCTGCGTACCGTTCCGCCCCTCATCATAAACCACCACCGGCTCGGTTCGGCCCGTGTCCGGCCACCAGAGTTCCGGCCGCATTCCCTTGGAGCGGAAGGTGCAAAGAAATCGGCGCGCCTCCGGAACGCCGCTCGCCACGAAGTAGACCTCATTACCACCCACGCGGCGATGGATATAGCGAATCTCGTCGCCCACGAGAGTCTCGTGGCAAGCGAAGTCGGGAGGCGCGTCCAGCCGGCGCAGCACATCCAAGATGGACCGTCCCCACACGACGTTCCCCTTGCCATACACGTTATCCGTAATGTCAACGCCGTCGCATTCGCCCCATAGCTCCGCGGCGAGGCGCTGAACTTCGCCATCACAATGGGGATAATCGGACAAGCTGGGTGAAACGGTGGGCCGCGGCCCCACCACGGTCAACCCCGCTGCCACCAATTCCTTGATCTTCGACAACACCGCCGGACGCATCGTTCGCGCGGGGGGCAAAACCAGGATCCGATAGCTCATCCCACTCGGCAGCACCAGGCGGCCGTCGCGTACGGAAGCCTGTTGCAAGGCTTCCACCGGCAAGTCGTCAAAGTCGTATCCCGGCGGGAAGGGCGGATCCATCTCCGGGCGTTTGGGAAAGGAGTTCGGCGCGTTTTCGGTGCCGAGACGGGCGATGTCCGCCACAAAAAGCCCGCTCTGGAGCAGGGCTTGGCAGCGCGCCAGGTAAGACACCCACGCGCGCGATTGTTCAAACCAGGTGTTGGTTCTCTCGTAATGGATCCCGTACGGGCCCATGGTCATACCGGGCGCGCGGTTCAGCCAGGGCTGCGCCGAATAGCGGTGAAAGACAAAACGATTGATGCCCTCGGTGAATGCCAGGTCGCCGAGGGGCTTCAGCCGGTAGGGATAATTCTGCCACCTGCCGTCTTTGGGGTCGGCAGTAAAGGACTCCGCGGCGATGACCGGATGGCCGTAAACGTGTCCGGACGACGCCATTTCCTTATTCCACGTTTCGGTTTGTTGGCCCGTCCAGAATTCGCTCATGGGCACATCCGCGCGTCCCGCGTAGGGAACCTCATCCAACGGGCCGGCGCTGTAACCCTCGATCGACAAGGTCAGACCGTGCTGATGGCAGATTTCCTGCATGTGCCCGGCGTAATTCTCAATCACCAGGTCGCACACCACCCGCCGCAAGTCCCAAAGGAAGCGTTCAGAAACTTCCGCGCTGTCCACCACTCGTCCGGTGAGAACGGGAAAGTACGTGACCAGGTCGTAGCCACACCGCTTCTGAAATTCTTCGCGGAATCCCGTTGTCCAATTCCCGGAGCCCACTTCCCAACTGTCGATGTGGGTCATGGTCATGGTCTTTCCACCCACGGCGGCTTGGTCCGCGAGCAGCTTGCCCATTAATCCCTCGAACTGAACTTCAATGGCTTTCTTACTCATCTTGTCGCACTCCAACCCCATGCTCTCTTGTGGGGCCGGGTGATTGTTTTTCCCGGTGGAGGTGTGCCCGTAGCGAACCACCGTCCACTTCCCTTCCGGCACGTCCCAGGTCAAATTACCGCGTGCATCCATCTTCGCACTAAGGTCGATCACCTGATCGCGGAGCACGGTTGCCTGCGGCGGAATCGGCGGCTCGTCGGGGTGACCGTCGTGGCGCAAGTACATTGCCTTGCCGGATATATCCTCGATGCGCGGCTCCGCATGCAGTTCCACCTCGCCCAAGGGAAACCCGTTTCTGTACTCGTTGTAAAACCATGGACCTTGCGCGGGTATATGAATGCGAAAATAGCGGGCCGTCACCTTTTCGAAATTTATCGAAACCCCGGGCCACAATACCGTAAACGAGCGGAGGGTGCGATAATTCACGCCATCCTCGGAAACCTCGACCAGAGTCGCGAGGCGCGAATCCCACAAATCCAGCGACACCGTCAGAGCCTGTGCGGTGAAGGGCTGAGGGAATTCAATATTCACATATTGCGGCTCGCCCTTGGGGGCCAGGGGAATGGTCACCGTTGTGCCTGGATTGCCGTCGAGCAGCTTGGCGAAATCGAAGGGTTTGCGATCCGCGCCATAAGTCATGCTCGGCGAACATTCCACCATCCGCACACTTCCCGCCGGGCAAGGAAACGCTAGTACGGCAATATCCTGATAGAAACCTTCTGTCGTCTTAGGCTGGGGAAGCATCCCCGTGAACTTCTTCGCGCCCTGGACCGTCGTTTCGCTATACACGATCGCCTGCATGGAGAGCTCGGGCGTGATCCAGGGACCGCCGCTCCCGCACCATCCGCCGTCATTGTTCATGTTGATGGTGATGCCAAGGCGCGTGGCCTCCGTCATGGCGTGCTGAAGCATTTCCCTCCACAGGGGGCTCAGGAAACGCGCCGGCCCCTTGGGCACGAACTGGTCAACCTCCATGTAAAGGACTCCGTGTATTCCCACGCGCTTCATGGCCTCGAAATCAGCCGTGATGCCTTCACGCGTCAGGTTGCCGTCCGACACAAACCAGTAAACCCAGGGCCAAGCCCCGTCCGGAGGCTCAAGAAATGCCCGCTGTAATGCGTCAGGGGCACTCGGGCTTCCATTGCCAAGTAGCAGACCTTGCTTGTTGCTCAGACCGGATAGGGCGGGCACCGTCATTACCCAGGTAGCGGAGTCTCGCAAAAACTTTCGTCGATTATAAGAACTTGCCATGAGGACACCTCGTCAGTGTTTAGATTCGGAGATAGGACAGCGATGATTTCTCCGGTGGCGTTGCAGCGGAGGCATTGTAGCAAGGAAAGGAGCACCTGCCTCACTTCGCAAGGGTTATGACGGCAACGGCAAAACCACCCAGTGTAATCTGACTACCTGTAATGGTGCTGGAAGCCGGCGGTTGGAAGCCCGTACTTTGATCCACCAACTGCACTTGTGGTCCTTCGGCTCCCGGCACGGTGACGTCGAAGGGACGGTTGCGCTTGTTCACCAACAGGATTTTGTGCTTCCCCGCCGGCGTCACAAACCCCTGCGCGTAAACATAGGAAAGGTCGGAGTGCGTCTCCACCAGTTTGTCCCCCGGACCAAAGTTATCGCGCAGCAGCTTGAGCACCCAGAAGCGCGCGTTGGGCTGGCCGGTCTCCCAATCCACCATCGACACGCTCGGGAACTGCGTGGGGTAGCCCACCAACTGGGATTCGCCTGCGACTTCCACGCCGCGCTTGGCGAGCTCGACGTAAAGGTAAGCGTACATGCCGCCGCAGAGGTTCCAAAAGGACTCGGGGATGGGCTTGAAGACGTAACCCGGCTTGTCCTGTTCCAGATCCTCCGCGGAAATCGAACCCAGTTCGTCCGCGTCCGTCTTGGTTTCGGGCGACAGGCGCGCACGGATTCCCTGGATGTAGCTCACCACATTCAGAAAACGGTTTGCCTGGTCCCAATACGTGTGCTCCATGATTTGCGGAGTCTCATCCGGGCTGGGCACGGCATAGAAATGGTAGGAAATCATGGGAATGGGAATTCCGGGCTTGTGGTTCTTGTGGTCCAGGAAATATTCAAAGTAATCTCGCACTTCCCCGCCCATCGCCATGCCCACGCACGTCACCTTCGGATCGGCGCGGTGGATGGCTTCCACAATGGCGTCATACACGCGCGTATAAGTCTGGGGCGACATACTATGTTCGCCCTCGACTTCGTTGAGGACCTCCCAATAATCGATCTTGTAGTGATGGCCGGAGTCGTGCCGCTTGCCGAATTCATCCGTAAATCCGCCCTGGGTGTACCAACTGACCAGCCGGGCGTAGTAGTCCCCCACTTCCTTCAAGGTGGGATCGCGGAATTCCGTCCCCTGCTCGTAGTTCCAGGTCACCTGGTCCGGATCGCTGGGATAAGTCACCGACTTATCGGTCTTAAACATCCACTGGGGAATGGTGCTGAAGTTGATGATCACAGAGTGCCCGGCCTGGGCATTCATCAAGTCTTCCATCATGGGATCGATCAGCGAGAAGTCCCAGGAGGTCTTGCCATCCGCGGGTGGCTCAAGCTCGGCGACCCCCAACTTGGGATAGGGCAGCCACGGCACGTAACGCACGTAGTCGGCTCCCAATTCGTGCAAAGCCTGAAAGACGCGATCGTGAATCTTCGTCCCCCGGCGTAACGGTGGATTGACAACCACTTGAAGAGTGGGAGTTGAGTCTGAGACCTTTGTGACCTTGTCCCAGTTGACCTTGACCGAGGCTTTTTCCAGCGGCGCGGCCTCTGGCACAGTCGGTTTCTCCGAACACGAAATCATCGCCATCAATGCACACAGCAATAACAAGACGAATAATTGAACCCCTCGAGAATGTTTCATGGCTTTTCCTCGCTCACTGCCGTTGCGGCAAGTATCAGCAAGTGACAAAAGGTGGCGCGATGAATCCACGCGGTGCAAACAAGAAATGCACGCGCATTATACGCCTCTTCGAGCGAGACCGAGGATATTAACGGGCCGCCAGAGAACTGCAAATCCAGACCGTCTGAACTACGGATTGACAAGCCGAAGAACTCACATTAATACTGCATGAGCTTCACACGGGCTCATCAAACAAAGCAGAACTCGGCCCTATTTCATGTCGGAGGTCAGAGTGAAACATCCGGAGAAAGGCAAGGTGGGAGTATTCGGGATTGGCCTGGCGGCATACTGGCCGCAATTCCCCGGGCTTAAAGACCGCCTGGAAGGCTACCAACGCAAGGTGGAAGCGCGGATCGGCGAGTGGGCATCCGTGGTGAGCGCCGGCCTGGTGGACGATGCGCACCAAGCCCACAAGGCCGGCGCGACCTTTCGCGAAGCCGGCGTCGATTTGGTGTTCTGCTATGTGGGAACCTATGCGACTTCATCCCAAGTGCTGCCGGTCATCCAGGGGGCGAAGGCTCCCGTGGTCGTCCTGAACCTGCAACCACGAGCGGCGCTGGACTATGCCCATACCGATACGGGCGAGTGGCTGGCCAACTGTTGCGCCTGCTGCGTTCCGGAAATCGCCGGCGCGTTTGCCCGCTCAGCCATTCCCTTCCGGCAAGTCACTGGCATGCTCGATGCGGAACCCGATGTGCGCGAACCGAGCGAATCAGCCTGGGCGGAAATCGCCGAGTGGTGCGCGGCCGCCAAAGTGGTCCACAATCTGCGTCAAGCTCGCATCGGTTACCTCGGGCACCCCTACCCCGGCATGCTGGATATGTATAGCGACTTCACCCAGCACCAGGCGCAGCTCGGGACGCACATCGAGGTCCTGGAAATGTGCGACCTGGAGGCGCGGGTGAGCGCCGCGACGGATGCCGAGATCGCGTGCAAGGCGGAGGAAACCCGCGGCATTTTTGACATCAGTGAGGACAGCCCGTCAGACCCGCTGGCGAAGAAGCCCGCGCCGGAACAGATTGATTGGGCCTGCCGGGTTGCCGTGGGGCTCGACCACCTGGTGGAGGATTTTGACCTCGACGGCTTGACCTACTATTACGGCGGAGTGGGGGGCAACGTTTACGAGCGGCTGGGCGCCGGTCTGATCCTGGGATGTTCCCTCTTGACCGCGCGCGGAATTCCCTGCTCGGGAGAAGCCGATCTGAAAAACTGCCAGGCCATGAAAATCATGGACCTGCTGGGCGCGGGAGGCAGCTACACCGAGCTCTACGCCATGGACTTCCGCGAGCGCTTCATCCTGATGGGGCATGACGGCCCCTTCCACCTGGGAATCGCCGAAGGGAGGCCGATCCTGCGCGGGCTCGGCCTGTATCACGGCAAATCGGGTTTCGGCGTCAGCGTGGAAGCCAGCGTATGCAAAGGACCCATTACCATCCTCGGCGTCACCCAAACGCATGACGGCCGGCTGAAACTTCTCGCCGCGGAAGGTGAATGCCTGGCCGGGGAGCGGCTCAAAATCGGCAACACCAACAGCCGTCTGCGATTCGCGCTGGAGCCTGCGCCCTTCATCAATGCCCTGTGCAGCGAGGGGCCCACGCACCATTGCGCGCTCGGCATCGGCCACGTCCTCGGCAAGATTGAGAAGGTTGCCTGGCTCACCGGCCTGGAATTGAAAGTCATCGGCGCGACGGCCGGGCACTCAGTTTAATCCCCATTCCTATTCAGCTCGATGGGGGCTAATATCTCACCCGCCGGGAATGAGCAAGCTGCCCGAAGGATGAGAGAACATCACGGGCAACCCGGACACGGCGTCGAGCTCGGGGAGTTGCCTTGTGCGCAAGACTCATCTGCTCCATCTGATCGCCATTTCTCTAGCGGCCCCTACGGCTGTGTGGATTGTATCGCCCGGAAGAGCGCAGCCGCAGCAGGCACCTCGTCCAACCGATGAAATCACCGGCTCGCAAGGTCAGACATCGAACCGCGCGACCTTCGCGCTGCAAGGGACGGCGCTCTTAACTTCGCCTGTCACCGACGACATTCGCGAGGAGCAACGCCAGCAGATCATCCGCTACTTCACCTCGCAAATTGCCGCCACACCGGCGAAGCGCGACCTCCTCTGGCGCCCCGACTTCTCTTCCCCTAGCGCGTACCGGGCCTCTGTCCAAAAGCACCGGGTGCATCTCCGCGAAATGCTGGGCCTCATCGAGCCCAAACTGGGGACTCCGCAAATCAATGTTCTGCGTGAGGATGCGAACCTGCGTGTCGAGGACGTGACCCTCCCAATGGACTCTGACTTGGGCGCACGCGCCTTGGTCTTTTTCCCGCGCCCTGGCCCGCTGGTGGCCGGCATCATCGCCATTCCTCCCGCCACCGAAAGCCGGGAAGCGTTTGCCGGCGTGATGGAAGGAGCAACGCCCGCCGCTTGGCTGAAGACTCTCCTCGACCGGAACGTGGCGGTGGCCGTTCCCATCACCGTGGAGCGCACGGACGATCATCCCATTTGCCGGCAAGCGGGCGGCAAGGACCGCCGCCGCGTTTTGTGGCGCGCCGGCTTCATCGTGGGCCGCACCCTGGTGGGAATGGAAGTGCAGCAGGCGCTCGCCATTGGCCAGTTTCTCGCCACGCAAACCGATGTTCGGCTGAAGAACATCGCCATCATGGGAGAGGGCCAGGGTGGCATGACCGCCCTTTTTGCCGGAGCGCTGGACGAGCAGTTCGCCGCCGTGGCCAGCCTCGACTATTTTCAGCAAAGAGAGAATTGTTGGCGGGAACCCGTGGACCAGGTGCTCTACGGGCAGCTCAAGGAGTTTGGCGATGCGGAAGTGGCGGCGCTGATTGCTCCGCGCCCATTAATCGTTGTCAGGCCATCGGGAAATGCCATTCATCAGGCCAGCGTCAGCGCGGAATTCGCACGCGCCCAGCGCTTTTACGGGGGTTTGCACGCCGACCACAAATTGCAGATCCTCGATCCGTGGGAAAACCCCAGAGAAGCCATGGCGATGAAACTGGCGACACTGCTCGGCGCCACCGAAGCCCGCTATCCGCCTGACCTCGCTTTGCAAATCCCCCGATCGGAGGTTCAGCAAGCCCGCGACCAGCATTTTGAGTCCTGGTTCCAGTACTTGCAAAATCTCATCGCCGCCAGCAGTCAAGCCGTCAAGAATTACTGGCAACTCGATTCCACGCCGGCGGCGGAGCGCCCGCAGAAGGCGCAGAGGCTGCGCGCGGAGTTGGCTCAACTGGTGGGCGTGATTTCCATCGACAAGGTCCCGATGAACGCCCGCACGGCGCTGGTGGCGGAAACCGACAAATTTCTGGCTTACGACGCGTTCCTGGATGTCGTTCCGGGAGTGGAAGTTTACGGGCAACTTCTGATCCCACGCGCCGTGGGGGGCGCCATGCCCGAACGCCGCCCCGCCGTCGTCTGCCAGCACGGTTTCGGCGGCGCGCCCAAATATGTGAGCGGCGTCGGCGACCACCTCGAATCGAACGACCATTATTACCACCGCTTCGGGCAACGCCTGGCGGAACGCGGCTATGTTGTGTTCGCCCCCTACCTGACGGTTCCGGAGGTGCGTGGCGCGGCCGCCATCGTTCATCGGGCGGATCTGGTCAATCCGCTGGTGCGACTGGCAGCCCCGCTGGGAATGATGCGCACCGGCGTGGAACTGGCCAAGCTCCATCGTGTGGTGGACTTCCTCCAATCATTATCTTTCGTGGACCCTGAGCACATTGGATATTACGGGCTTTCGTACGGTGGATATTCCGCCATGTGGATGCCGCCCTTGGAGCCGCGCTTGAAGCTAACGATGATCTCCGCGTTCTTCAACGACTGGCGAACCATGCTCACGGACACCAGCCGCTATGGGCAATCGTATTGGACCCTCCCGGACGAGGACTTTTATAACTGGAACGTGCTCAACCGCTTTACGCACACGGAGATGATCGCCGCCATGTGGCCGCGCCCGGTCGCAATCGAGTACGGTTCCGAAGATCAGGTGACCACGCTTACCTGGCACCAGCGCGCCTGGCAGCAGGCCAACGCCTTCGCCGAGGCATGGGGGATGCAGGACAAGATTGTGGACGACGAATTCATCGGCCCGCACACCATCCACGGCATCGGCACCTTTTTCTTTCTGGATCGCTGGCTGCGCCCGGAGCGCGCCGCCGGCCGCGATTATGGCTGCCGCGATGACGATTATTGTTACCAGAATCTGGCTCCTGGTTTCCACGGCTATGACTTGAGCTCCACTCCAAGCGCGCCCTTCGCCGCGCAACTTCTGGACTCGAACCCGGCGGCGGTGATCCGCGGGCAATTCTATGTCCCCGCCGGATCGCCGGTGTTTACGGGGATGGCATTCAAGCTCGCCCGCACCGGGAATCCCGGAAATCTAATCGTGCGCTTCGGGTCGCGGGAAGGCGCGGGGGACTTGGGCGAAGCCCTTGTGCTTGCAAAGAATGTGTACCCGCAATACGACTTGTGGTACGAAGCTGCGCTCACCAAGCCGCTGCGGCTTGATCCCACAAAACCCTATTGCTTTGAGCTCAAGGCCGAGTCAGGACACGGCCCGGATGATGGTTACGTAGTGTTTGGACCCCAACCGCTCGGCGGCCGGGATTATCCCGCCGCTTTCGGCCTGTCATTTCGAACCCTTACGCGGAAGGGAGAGAACCTATGAAACGCAGAACATTCTTGCAAGGTACGGCGGGCGGATTCGGCGCGTGGGCGGGATGGCGCGGAGGTTTGGCGAGCGGCCGTCAAGATGCCGCGCCCGCCACCCTCCCGCCGCGCGTAGACTTTGCCAGCGACGGCTTTCAAGCCCCGGAATGGCTGCATTATTCCCAACCAATATATTTCGATGGCTACTCGCCGCCCGTTTATCCCCACATGAAGGATTTTGACGCCCGGCGGTTAGTGGAAGTGGTGCGCGAGTTGGGAGGAAACCTGCTGCGGTTCCAACCGATTGGTTATC
>JBEKNU010000141.1:0-18895 GCA_049522495.1 Terriglobia bacterium | reverse complement strand
AACCCTCACCGATTTCACCACCAACAGCCCCTCACCAACTCCTTCCCTCCATGTCAAACCGAGGAACTAGTCCATCAATCAGCGGGATACCGGCCCCGACAGCCGACTTGCGAAATCGCTGCAAGGTCCGAGACGGTACTTGACAACGGCAGGGTGGCGAGCTATTATGAAGGCGAACAAAAGGCGAAGACAATGCGAAAGCCTGCAACCGGCAAAATCCTAGTGGGCCCTGCGGGTTGGTCCTATGCCGACTGGGAGGGCATTGTCTACCCCCGGAGCAAACCGCGAGGATTTCACGAAGCCGCCTACTTGGCGCAATACTTCGATACCATCGAAATCAACACTTCCTTTTACAATCCGCTGCGCGCGGAGGTGGCCGAGTCGTGGGTGGAAAAGGTTCAGCGCAACCCGTCGTTTCAATTCTCGGCCAAGCTTTGGAAGCGCTTCACGCATGAGCGCAGCGCCAGCCTTCAGGATGAGAAAGCCTGCAAGCAGGGGTTGGAGCCGCTGGCGGCCGCCGGTCGGCTGGGGGCGCTCCTCTTGCAGTTTCCCTGGTCGTTCAAAAACACGCGGGAAAATCATGAATACATGAGCGGGCTTTTCATGCAGTTCATGGAATACCCCCTGGTGGTCGAGGTGCGGCACAACTCGTGGAACCAGCCGGAGATTTTTGACTGGCTGCGCGCGCAGGGCGTGGGCTTTTGCAACATCGACCAGCCAGTAATCGGCCGCTCCCTGGCGCCGAGCGAACACGTCACCATGCCGGTGGGTTACGTGCGGTTGCACGGGCGCAATTACGAGAACTGGTTTACCTCGGGCGAGCACCCCGAAGAGCGCTACAACTACCTTTACAGCCTCGAGGAGCTGAAGCCCTGGGCCGAGCGGGTCGCCAACATCGCGCGCACGGCCGAGGTCGTCTTCGTTATCACCAATAATCACTTTCAGGGAAAAGCCATCGCCAATGCTCTGCAACTGGTCAGTATTTTGCGCGGCCCACCCGTGCCCGTGCCCGATAGTCTGCGTGCGCATTACCCGCAATTGGCCGGGATCGCGCTGCCGCAGACTGCGCCTTCCGAACCGCGACAAAGTGACTTGGAGTTTGGGATACTCCCGGCAGAGGAGTAGCGGGCCGGTTGAGCATAGAGGCGTCGTGTCCTGCGGCAACTAAACCGGCGTGGCGCCCACGGGCCGGGCCCAATTTCGAGGCCGCGGTTTCAAACCCCCTATGCCCCTACCTCACCGGAGAAGAACTTCACCCGAGAAGAATATTTGACAGTTGGAAAGTGGCGCTGCTAGCATGGAAAGGTTGCGCGTTGGCGCCGGGAACCAGCTGAGCGAGGCTCGCCGAAGCCTGCCCCAAGAAAACACCGCCCATGCGCTAAGTTGATGAAAAAGTTACCTGCCACGTCCCCGTCGTCTAGCCCGGCCTAGGACATCGCCCTTTCACGGCGGTAACACGGGTTCAAATCCCGTCGGGGACGCCATTCAATTCAAACGGCTTACGCCCCTGATGTCTCCTGACTATTTCGCTTTGGGTGCTTCACAGGGCGCTTTGAATCGAATCCAGATTAGCGCTTGGGGCGCAGGATTCTTTGGACAGTGGCCAGCAAATAGAAGAAGAATAGCACTGTGGAGGAGACTAGGATGAGGCTGGTTACGACCATCGTTTTCCTCAGTTAAGCTGCCATTTTTGCCAGGACTGCGGCAACAGATCCTCACAAAGAACCTTCGTAGAATCCAAAACTGTAGGTGCGAGTCCACGGTCAATCGCCACCTGAAGGCAAGCGCCACCTACATATCCAGCCAGGGCATCTCTTTCCATAAGGGCTTTAGGAGAGATTTTCTCTCTCCGGGCTTCTGGTCCATGAGTCGCTATAGAACCTCTGCCACGTTTCTAAGTGCAGTGGAAAACGGGAGTAATTGTAGTCTCGCTCGATTTAAAGAACATAGTACTTAAGTACCCCGCGACAGTCGAACACGGTTTCCCCGGCTCCCACAAATCGGAGACACCGAATCCTCGGAGATTCCCAGGTCGGGGACGCCAACCCATGATCAACGAGCCACGTCTGACACGCAACGCATGTTGGAGAGAAATCCTGTTTCCAAAATAGGCATCGCGCCCTTGGTATCCAGGTCGAACTGGACCGTAACCGGCTTACCATTGGGTGCGGTCACGGGATGATCGCCGCCCAGGACCCACTCAAGGGTGTAAATACTCCCGTTCTGTTGAAGCACGGTGGCATCACCAAAAAAGTGGAAGACTCCCCACAGGCCGTCATAGGGCGTGAATCCCAGTTCGGTGCCGCCGGGAATCTTCACCGTCAGCCTTACTCCCTGGCCGGAAGTGCCCGGCCAGCTCAATGGGTAGACCTGCGCGGCGCCGCCGCTGAAACTTATACTTTGCCCGTCGATGCGCAGGTCGAGGCTGCTGACATTCTCCGTCGGGCGCGGCCGGATAGCGTAGCGGAACTGCAGTTCCGTCCCGGCGGCCGGATAGAGCGCCCGCTGCACGTCTATGGCACGGTTGAAAAAGTTGAGGAACGGCGGCCTCACCTTTTGCCGGGAGGCAGGATTGGGTGCGTAGCCTGTGCCCTGGGTGAGCAGAAGATTTTTCAGCGCCGATGCATAGAACTGTGAAAGCACGCCTTTGGTGGGCGCGAATACCCTGGCGACCTCCTGCAAAGAAGCTTCCCTGGAGGCCTGGGAACGGAAGGGGAATTGGGATTCAAGAGTGCTCATCTGCTGGCACAATCCTGCGGCACTGACCGGGCCTGGGCGCAGGAGCGTGGCAACAGTGTTGATCGGGGCCAGTAGCAGGTCCTTTACCGTCTGGTCGGAGTGGGCATCCGGGTCAGATTGAAACCCTTCGGCTATATTCTTGACGGCCTGTTCCGCCTGGGCGACATCGCTCAGGCACTGAGCTTTGGCGGAATCTTTTTGATCGGAGGGGCTGTTGTCGGCGCGGTCCACGCAAGCCTGAAGATCACTCAGGCCCTTGGTGTAGGCGGCGGTGGACGGGCCCCCTAACTGGTTCTGGCAATCGTGCGGGGCCACAGACTGAACGGCTTGAAAGGCCTTGGCCACGTCCGGTTGATCGAGGGCGGTATTCTGAGCGGCAACACAAAAAAGGGCAAGGAGCGGAGACTGGTCGCCGGAAAGTTTCTGAAGTTCTTGTGATGCGTCGGCCAAGCTGACGGGATGATTTACGGTCGCGTCGCGCAAGAAAGAACGCCATCGGACGATGTACTCCCGTTGATAGGTGCGACGCAAGTCGTCGGCGCGTTTCGCCAAGTCAGCCGGGGAGGGATTCTCTTGCCCGAGGACCCAGGAGTCCGCACTGAAATATTGCGATGGGTTTTCCAAGGCGCTTTGCATGAAGGTCCAGCCGCCTTGGGTGAAGGCGCCGCTCACTTCGGTTTGCTCGGCAACGGCCTCCGCGGCGCTGGGAAACTTGTGATTGAAATCGATGGGAGGATTGGCCTTCTCCGCTTCCGCGATGATCAAGCGGTAAACACGCTCATCCCCGGAAAATTGTGACAGGTAATGACGCGCGCGTGCTACGACCTGGGCATCATTCTCAGGAGAGAAGGGATTTCCGGTTTTCAATTCGCCGGCGTAGAAATCGAATTGCCTCAGCGCTAATTGCGTGCGCACGGGATTAACATCCCAGCCTGCCGCCCAGGCGCGCAGGAGGGTAGGTGGAAGAAACTTGCGATCACTCTTCGCAAAATCGGATGTCGTCAGCAGATAGGCCTTTAATGCATCAAACGCCTGATCATATCGATTGTTGGGTCCGGGAGACGCAGGGAGTGAGGAAAGGGTTTGCAGTAGAGCTGCTTGCGCCTGCCGGAAAAGCAATTCCTGGAAATGCTGGAAGTAAATACTCCGGGCATCGGGAAGCAGGGAATTGCCCACGTACAGTCCCCAGCGCATACTGAAGGGCGAGCCTGTGCGCTGATAGTCCGCCAGAATTTCGACGGACTGACGAAGCATTTCCAACTTATTCAGCGCGTAAAGGGAGGGCAGTTGCCGGTCCGTCAGGTGAACATCTGAAATATCCTGCGCTGCGACGAGGACTTGATTCTCCAGGCGTTTGTTGCGAATGGACGAGACCGTGAAGCCGATAATCAGTACCAGAAGAATTCCCATGGCAGCCGCCAGGAGAAATCTTGTGCGCAGACCGATTTTTGTGCTGAACGTGCTGGTGGCGAGGGCGGTGGTGTCTTTGAAGAGCACATCCTTGAAAAGCTGGGGAAGAAAGACCCATTGGGGGATTCGCCGAGTTTCAACTGCCTCGGGAGCGCCGGCTAGCTGAGCGGCTGCGGCCTTCGCTTTCCTGATATCAAACATTCGGGTGGCTTTCAAATCGCCGAGTGCGGCCTCGGCCGGCGCGGTCGGTTCCTCTTTGGCCGGATCCGTACGTGGCGCACTGACCACAAGGGGTCTGACACCCGTGAAGTAGAACCCGCGAAGAAAGGGAGTGGTGCGCGACGGGCCGGGGCGACAAATATCCACCAGCAGCGGCACCAAGATCGATCGAAGCTTCTTGAACTCCCGCGGAAATTCGTAGATGGGGGGAGCCTGAGGGGTATCGACTTTGCGCGCCAGCAAGGTCAGCCGCCAATCCGCCAGACCTTGTAAGAGATTATCGTAGGCGGCGGAAACCGTGGCGGTTTCCAGTTCAGTGTAGGTGTCGGAAGAATAAGCGGCCACCGGGAGCGCTGCGCCGAAGACCCGCGACGCCTCTTCATTGGTTAAAGGCGCTACGTAGTCCTGAAAAAACTGAATGCGGTCAGCCCGCGTAAAGAGGACATAGACGGGGAGGTTGATGCCCAGCAACTGAGAGGTCTCGCGAAGGCGTGTGCGACATTGGTCGATACTCGCGCTCAGGGTTTCGGCAACACCCGGGGTCAGGAATCTCTCGCAGTCGATGCAGACCAGCGCCAGGCGAGGGGGAGCAGCGATTTTTCCCAGCAACTGGGTCCCGCCGGGTGCAAACTTGCTCATCCAATGCGCCCACCGCTGCGGTTCCTGGAGCAAAGGGGCGCCGGCTTCCGCCACGATAAACGGCTGCGTGAACCACAGGTTCAACGCGCGCGTGGGGATTGGAATGTTGTTCTGGACCGTGTAGCCCGCGAGCAGTTCGGTTTCTAGGCCGCATTGAAGGATGATGCTGGTTTTGGCGGAGCCGGCTTCACCCAGAACAAAAACTGCGGGCGAATCGCAAAACGCCGCCTTGCCGGGTTGCAGAGCGCGCAGGCCCACCTGGGCTTTTCGTATCAGGATATCGATCTCATCGCCACCCGCGGCCCCTTCTTCCGTCATTTCCGCCATGCGGTCTTCATCGAGCCCTCTGAACCACCAGAGGGAGGTGATGAAAGCCGCCAAGCCGATCAGGATCAGTGCGCCGCGCAGGATCCACAGGTCATTCCCTTGCAGATTCAACCAGGGGCCTGCCAGCCAAGCCAGCACCAACCACACTATGAGAACGATCGCGACAACCCAGTATTTCCATGCAGTGTTCACGTTTACTTCCTAATAAGGGGTAAGAAGACTGATCGAGTGTAATCCGGATGCCCCGGACAGCAGGGCGACTTTGAAACCCACAAAAAATAGGACGGCGAGAAACAAGGCTCCCAGAGTGCCGAGGATCAGCGCCCGCACCCAAGGATCTTGAGGCGGTTGCAGCACGGCATCCTGCGCAGGCGCCCAGTCGGGAGCCAGCCGGCGCGGTCCCCGAATGCGTTGCACCTTCTCCGCGATCGCGGTTACGATGGGGCGCACGCCTTCTTGTCCATTCGTGCCGAATCGCCCCCGGTACCCCAGCAACAGGCAGAGTGCGAACACTTCCAACACATCCGCGTCCTCCGCGGAATCGCGGCGCGCCACCAGCCGGTCAATACACTGGAAAAAGATCTCGCCCGAGGCGGGGTCGCCAAACAATTCTTCCTGCAACGGCCGGCGGGCCCAATCCGCAAAGCTGGGGTCATTCGCATTTTCTACCGATTCGTCGAGGAAGGCCACCACCGCGTAAGTGGCCAGGCGGGCGCCTTCGGGCGTGTATCCCTTGCGGGTGGCATCGGCTTGCGAGGCAGTAAGGGCCGCCTTCATGGAACTGCGAAAGGCTCCAGCGTCCATCACCGCTTGACGGCTCACGCGCAGGCGGGTTATGACTGTCAGAATTTCCTGGTAAACGAGCGCGAGGTTTTCCTTTCGGGGTCCCTGCCGCAATTCGGCGCTGGGTGTGCTTGCAATATTAGTCTGGTCTCCGATCATCCCTGACCTCTTGCCTCTCTGGGATCCTACGACTTGACATCCAAGCCGGGGATATTAGCCCCAATTTTAGACCCTTTGCGATCCCCCCATCCTGTGTTCCTGGCAAAGCCCTGGCGCGCCGGTGGCGATGATGCGGTTTTTCGCCGGACAGCCATCCCCTTCGGGATCGAACTGCGGCGCTTGCCGGGCCCACTGGCGCAGTTCCGTGTAACCAGTTCGCCAAAACCTTGAGCCGGACTAACTCCCTCGGGATGCACCTTATGCGGACCCAATTCGGAGCCATGTCCCCATCCTATTGAGCATGGGCGGGCGCGGGGGAAAGCCGTCCGCAATTGCGCACGCCGTAAGCTCCGAGGAGCGTTTACCGGCGTTTCACACGGCACATCTTACAACATCTTCGGGGCAAGCAACATAGATTCGCTGAGGCAGGCCGCGAAAGAATAAATGCCGCCGATCGGCATGCGGGGTGCAAATCCCTGGGTGCTTGACAAGGCCGCGTCGCGGGGCATCAGGGTTCCCGAGATGCATTTTCGTGATAATATGAAAAACCTACGAAGGCGGGAGCCTAATGGTGAGCTTCCAGGGAAAATACGAAGTCCTGTCCGCTCTGAGCGATGGCGAATCCCAATCATTCCGGGCGCGGCAGATTTCCTCGGGGCGGCCTGTTATCGTACACCATCTTGCCGCAGGTCGAACTCCCCCCCCGCAACCGGATCTGGCTTCATTGATCTTCAGATTTCTTCGCAGTGCTTCCGCCGAAGAGGGTCGGAATTTTCTCGATATGGGAGAAGAGGATGGCCGCATCTTTGTGGTGACGGCGGATGTGCCCGAATGTTTTGACTTACGCAAATGGCTCCAGAGGGTGGCCGAGACGCGAGCTGGAAAAGAAGGGGACGCTCAACCTTCGGCGGAGGGAACTCCGGATCTCGGGAACTTGGCATTCACACGCGCCTTCACCACCGAGGCTTTGCGGCAGTTTTCGCACTTTCCGGTGAGCAAGCCTGTTCTCCCTTCCCCAGGGCCGGGCGCGGCACAATCCACCGTCTCCCCGCCGGAAAAAAGTCCCGCCGATTTGATACCGTCTCCGGAGATTCCCGCAGCGCCATCTGAATCCACCGATCACGGTCTGACGGAGTTTACCCTATTTTGGGAGAAGTACTCGCCGGCAAACCCTGCTGCACCCCCCGCAGCCATTCCCTCGCCACCCACTTTGCCGAAAAGCTCGGATGGCCCTTCCGAGGTTCCCGAGGTTCGGCCGGATTATTTATCGCGGCGTTCGTCTTTTAGCGTGCAGGATGCTCCCACCGAACCGATGAAGACTCTCCAAGCGCAGTCTGCTGATCGTGAACGGGCGCTTGCCGCAGTTGCCCAGTCGGCGGAGGCCAAGGGCGACGCGGGTCAGTTTGCGGACTTGGTTCTGACACCTCCCGTAGCGATGAAACCGCCCCAGGTGCCGCCTGAGGCGGGGGCTTCCAAGCTTTCCCCCCAACCTATCGTGCCGCCTGCTGCCATTGGCCCCGAGACACAAACGCCTCGAGAATTTACGGGGCTGTTGACGGAGAACGACAAAGTCCCGCCGCAAGCTGCGGCGTTGTCGTCCACGCCCAGCGCGAACGACAAGATCGAGGCGGAGGTGAAGTCGGCGGATGAGGTTCCTCCTCGGCAGATTCACAGAGGATTTGAAGTGGTGTTCCAGAGCAGCAAGCCACGTATGCATCCGACCTTGTCGGGGGCGCCCGATCAGTCCGGGATGATGACCGCTCCGGCGCCCTTCGCGCCGGGAACGAGGCCGGATGATGCGGCGCCAACGATCGCGGCGGAGATCCTCCCCCATGTCACGCCGCCGGCGGTCAGCCCGGTGGCGGAGAAGATCGGGGGCAGCCCTGCCGTGGGTTTGCCCAAGGCTCCCGGAGAGCAGAGGCAAGCGGTCGGCAAGAAGAAGGAACCCTCCGTGCCGCCTCCGCCGCCCTCCGCCCGGCAAGCATTCAAAGAGCCAGAAAGAGCGACTCGGTTAGTTCCGGCGCCTCCCGTGACGCCGGCGGCCTACCCCGCACCGCCAGGGGGGGCGCAGCCGGGGGAGTACACGCGAATGATCCGAAGCGTGAAGGCCTTGGCTGGCCCACTCTCACCGATTGGTCCGTCGGGGGTTCCGTCTGCCGACGATCGGCCGGCCGCAACTCCCGCGGTTCCGGCTTCCGCGCTCTCGCGAGCCTCTTACCTTCATGTCCCCGTCCCTCATCCTCCGTCTTACCATGATGCGCCGCCGCAGCTTCGACCTCCTCTTTACCCTGCCAATGACACGCCTTCCCACTCCGCCCGCAAGAAACGCAAGGTGTGGGTGCCTATCCTCATTCTCGGTAGCCTATTTCTTGTGACGGTGGCTTTGCTTCTCTTTTTTGCATTCAAGCCTTGAAGGGGGCGTAGGATCTACCCGTGAAGTATCGCACCCACCTTCCGGTGATCGCCGCGAGGGCCTCTCCCCCTGTTAGGAGCATTCCGGAAAAATCGCACATTGCTTGCATTTCCCAAAATTTTAGTTAAACTACACTAGTAGCGAAATCCTGGTAGGGTTGTTACCCACAGCACGAGAAGGGGAAGGGTCTTCCCGGTGGCGGATCACGCGCCAGAACTATCGTCCATAAGCGGTGAAGAGAAGGGCGCCCTCCGCCTGTGCGCGCGTGTCGCTCACGTCACCGATGTGGGCCGCCGCCGACGCAACAACCAAGACAATCATCTGGTTCTCCCCCTGGATGGCCGGGGTGTTCCGCAAGAGGGCGAGCCGGGCACCGTGGGGATTGAAAATGGCCGGCTGCTGGTGGCGGTTGCGGATGGCATGGGCGGGCACTTTGGCGGCGAAGTGGCCAGCCGCATGTGTGTTGAAAACCTCGCCAAGGAATTTGTTAACCAGCTTCAGACCTCAGGAAACGGCCATCCGGACTTGCCCGCTGCCCTGCACAAAGCGGTAGAAGCCGCGCACAAAGCGGTTTTCGCCCACGCGCAAAGTTGCGCCGAGAACCTGACGATGGGGACGACCCTGACGGCAGGGCTTCTGCACGGATCACGCGTGGAACTGGCGCAGGTGGGGGACTCGCGCGCCTACCTTTTCCGTGATGGAAAGTTGTTGTTATTGACGCAGGATCAGACCATCGGAAACCAGTTGCGCAGCCGTGGTGAAGACCCCACCAATGTGGATGCGCAAATCCAGGAGATGCTGATCCAGGCTGTGGGGGCGCAGGCGGAAATCGAAGTCATCATGACGGCGGTGGATCTGCAGCCGCAGGATTTTCTTTTGATATGCTGTGATGGATTGTACAAGGTTGTTCCCCCGTCAGAAATCGTGGAGACCCTGGAACTGGAGATAGGACTTCACGAAAAAGCCACGCACTTGATAACCCGTGCCAATGAGGGTGGTGGTCCCGACAATATCACGGTGATTCTGACTGAGATTCGCCAGGTTGAGAGCACAAGCTGATGGACCAGAAGGTTGTGCAGAAAATCGGCAAGTACGAGATCGTTTCCGAACTCGGCCAGGGCGGCATGGGAATTGTCTACAAGGCCCGTGACCCTTTCATCGGACGCATGGTGGCGCTCAAGACCATCACTCCTGAACTGGTTTCCGACCCCGAAATCCTCAAGCGCTTTTATCGTGAGGCGCAGTCCGCCGGGACCCTCCAGCACCCGAACATCGTAACGATCTACGATTTGGGGGAGGCGGACGGCCGCCCCTATATCGCCATGGAATTCGTCGAGGGCGAAAGCCTCCAAGGCATCATCAACCGGCGCGCCAGAATTCCCCTTGCCGCCAAACTGAAATTGGTGCAGCAGTTCTGTGAGGGCCTCGACCACGCGCACAAACATGGGTTTGTTCATCGCGACGTGAAGCCCGCGAATATCCTGGTGACCAATGACGGCATCGTGAAGGTGGTGGACTTCGGCATCGTCCATTTGGAATCCACCAACCTCACCAAGACCGGGATGTTCCTGGGGACCATCCACTATGCTTCACCGGAACAGATCAACGATGGGCGCGTCGATAGCCGGTCTGACCTCTGGTCCGTGACCTGCGTTGTGTACGAATTTATTGCTTACAAGAAGGCTTTCGACGGATCGAACATCGCCGCCATCATCGCCAAAGTATTGAGCGCGGAACCGGAACCTCTGAGCCGCTGCTGCCCGGGAGTGCCTGCCGAACTCGATACGGTCATCAGCAAAGGCCTGAAGAAGAACATCGAGGAGCGATACCAGTCGCTGGATGAAATGCTGGGTGGTCTTCTTCCCATCGCCCGCGGCCTGCAACAGAGTTTCATTGGCGACCTTCTTCAGGAAGCGAAAGATCTCCGGGATAAGGGTGATCTCAACGGCGCGCAGGAAAAGGTGCGGGCAGTCCTGATCCTCGACAATACCCACGCAGAAGCGAAGCGTCTGTACAGCGAGGTTTCTGCGGACCTCCATCGGGTCGCGCCGGCCCAGAAAGCCAAGAAGTTAGTGGCGGAGGCGGAGCAAGCTTTTAGCCGCGGGGAATACGCGGAGGCCGTTCGGATCCTGGGCGAAGCGCAGGAGTTGAATCCGGCCGACACCCAGGCGCGCAACCTCAAGGATAAGGCCCTGCGTGAGCAGGACCGCGTGCGAGAGTTGAGCGAGGCTTTGAGTTCCGGCCAGAGGGCCATGAAGCAAGGCGACCTGACCGGGGCGGAACAAGAGTTGCATCGAGTTCTTCAACTCGACCAGAACAATCCCAAGGCCGCTGAACTTCTGGAGCAGATCCGGCAGGATCGGCTTTCGCGCGAGCGGGATTTCCGGCTGAAAGAAGCCTTGTGGGAAGCGGACAACCTGGTTTCCGGGGGGAAGTACGAAGAGGCGCAAAACCGGCTCCTGGAACTTCAGCAGGATTTTCCCAACTCGGATGAGATCCACCTGAAGCTGCAAACCTTGGACCCCCTGGTCCGTGGGCGGAAACTCGTTCAGGACGGCGCGAACGCCTTCAATCAGGGTGAATATGCGGAAGCCGTCCGGGCTCTTACCGAAGCCCTGGAGCTGAATCCGCAGGACAATGAGGCGCGTGATCTTAAGGAGCGAGCGCTTCAGGAGCGCGACCGGCTGCGGCAGGTCCGCGAGGCCTTGAGCGCCGGCCAGAGGGCCATGCGCCAGGGTGATATGGTCGCGGCAGAACGCGAGTTGCAGAGAGCCCTTGAACTCGATTCGACAAATACCCAGGCAAGCAGCCTGTTAGGGCAAATTCGTCAGACGCAGGCCGCGCGTGAGCGCGAGGGGCGGTTCCGGGAGGCGTTGCAGCAATCTGACACCCTGGTTTCCCAGGGGAAATTCGATGATGCGCAGCACGCCCTTCTGGAATTACAACAAGAATTCCCCGATTCCACCGAAATTGACCAGAAGCTGCTGGCGCTTGATCAGCAGATGAAGTTGGACCGCTTGATTGTGGGAGGCCAACAGGCCTTCGACCAAGGTGAATTTGGTGAGGCAGTCCGGATTCTAACCGAAGCGCAGGAGTTGGCGCCCAACGACGCGCGCGTGCGTGACCTGAAGGTACGGGCTGTCCAGCAACGCGACCTTCTGCGGCAGGTCCGTGAGGCAATCAGCGCGGGTCAGCGTGCCATGCGCCAGGGAGATGCCAAGGCCGCAGCGCGCGAGTACCAGAGAGCGCTGCAACTTGACCCCACCAACGCCCAAGCCAAGAGCCTACTCGCCCCTGTTCAAAAGGATCTCGAGGTGCGCGAGGCGGAGCAGCGCCTTAAGGAGGGATTGAACCAGGCTGAAAAACTGCTTTCCAGAAAGAAGTTCGACGAGGCGCAGCGCAAGCTGAAGGAATTGCAGCAAGCCTATCCAGATTCAGAAGAAGTGCAGCAGAAGCTGGAAGCATTGAGCCAGCGGAGGGCGAAACCGGCTGCGCCCGCGCCACCGCCGAGCGCTCCAGCGGAGACGGCGCCTTTGTCGGGCGGGCCGCTCAACGAAGCCGCGAAATCGATGCAATATGCGGAGGAACTCCGCCGCAGCCTGGAGACCCCGCGAACGGCGGAACCAGCTCCACCCGTAAAGCCCCCCGTACCCGAACTCACGCCCACGATACCGATCGCTCAAGCCCCGGCACAGGCAACCGTGGTAAGCGAGGCGCCCCATGCTGAACCGCCTTCCGAGGCGCATGGGGCCACATTCATGATGCAGTCCCTGAAGGGGCAGGCCGAGGCAGGGCAGAAGGCTCCGGAAGTGCTTCCCCCGCCTCCACCACCTCCGCTGCCACCCTTACATCCGCCACAAGCTCAAGCACCGCCTCCCCCGCCGGTCCCCACGCGCGTGGAACCGAAGAAACCGGCTCCCGCCCCGGCCCCAGCACGCGTAACGCCGGCTGCGCCGGTGGTGGCAAGACCGGAAGCGCCGAAGAAGTCACCTATGATCATGGTGGCGGCCATCGTCCTGATGGTGATCCTGGCGATCAGCGGCTACATGATCTTCATCCACAAGCCGTCATCGGGAGGAGGGGGCGCCCCCGCGGAAGAGACTCAGATCGAAGCGGATGCGAAGGGATTGCAGGGAAAGGGTGATCTTCAAGGCGCCTTGGGTAAGTGGCAGGAGTTGGCCGCCAAGAAGGGCGCGTTGAAGGACGAGGCCGAAAAGGCCGTTACGGAGATTACCCAAGAGATCCAACAGCAAGAGAAGACCCTTTTCGACCAAGCCAAGGCCGACCAGGAAGCGAAAAGGTGGGACGATGCTATTGCTAAGTACAACAAAGTTGCCGACATGAATGGCACGATGAAAGACCAGGCGCTGCAAGCCATCCCCATCGTCAAGCAAATGCAACAAGGGACGAATCCTTCCACGATTGAAAAGCAAACGTTCCAACAAGCTACGAATGCGTTTAAGAATAACGAGTACATCCAAGCACGCAGCTTCTTCCAACATGTCATCGATCTGAACGTCCCGGATTCCACCTTGGCCCCGCAAGCTAAAGACAAGATCGCCGAAGTTGACCAGATTCTGAAGGCCAAGGTGGAATTTGATGCAGCCCAGCGGACCGAAAATGCCGGCGACTTGACGGCTGCCCTGAATCAATACAAGGCCATCGCCGGTGGCGGGGGACCTTTCGCCTCGCAAGCGAAAGCCCGCATTCCCAATCTCAACGAGATGATTAATAACGGGGCCGCCCAGCAACAACTCAAGGAGGCCCTACAGGCTGAGAATAACGGCGATCTGCCCGGCGCCTTGACTCGATTCAAGGCCCTCGCCGAGAAGGGCGGGCTCATTGGGGCCGATGCCCAAAAGCGCATTCTAGAAATCAATGGCAAGCTTACTGAGCAGGAAATGAAGCCCAAGTTCGAGGCGGCCCTGCAGTCGGAGCACAACAATGATCTGAACGGGGCGCTGGATAAATTCAATGAGGTCGCTGCCAAGCCTTCTTCCTATCAGGACCAAGCTAAGGCGCACATCCAACAAATCAAGGATCAGTTGGCTGCGGCGGCTCAGCAACAAGCGCAGCAACAGCAGGCTCAACAACAGTTCAATGCAGCCGACCAAACGTACAAGAATGGCGACAAGAAGGGTGCGCTGGATAAATTCAAGGTCCTCGCTGGGAGGCCCGGCCCGATGCAGACCCAGGCCCAGACGCGGGTGGACCAAATTACGGCGGAATTAAACGTGCCGCCTCCTCCGGTGCATCAAAACCCAGTTCCGCAAAATCCAGGGGGGACAACGCCGACTCCCACTGCGGGGCATAACCCCGTCGTTACACCCCTCCCTTCGGGCGCCCTCAGGCCGCTCAATCTCCCTTACCATAAGGGAATGACCGTGGCCGATGTCAATGTGGATGGCGGTCTCAAAGCCACGAATCTTGCCATGCCCCCTGTCCAAGGCGCGCCGCCCGGGAGCCTGGTGATGATCATGATCAAGATTGACGAAAGCGGAGGGGTCACTCCCGATCGTGTTATCAATGACACCAGCGGCTTTGGCCCGCAGGTACAGGAAGCGGCGCGAGCTTGGAAGTTCAATCCTCCTACGGCGAAAGGCAAACCGGTCAACACCACTCTGACCGTGAAGGTCACCTTCTAAGGCGCGGTCGCGACAATGGTCCTTGCGTCCGCCCCGTACCCTGCTCAGTTAGTGCACACCTGATTTTAAGCGTTTCCAACCTCAGTTAGAGATCGACATCCTAATTCTGTGCCCCCGCTGTCGTACGAAGACGGACCTCCTCGGGGTGAGCGCAAACATCTTCCTCGTCGCGGCGGGAACGCAAGCGCCGCAATCTGTGTGCTTTCTGTGGTCAACAAATCCCTAATACTCGGGAGAGAAATGTTAGGTGCCCTCTGAGTTGAGGTTGAAGGCCCAGAAAGCGCAGGGCGGCGGAGCCGCGGACGGGGCTTTCCTGCATGCGCTGCCAGGCTGGATGCCGTCATCTCTCCCCGCGCGCAGGGGACGATGATTTTGATGATTTAGAAGGCGGTCATTCTCCCTCCCCATCTTTGGCTTTTCGCACAAAGATGGGGAGGGAGATTTGGAGTGATCCTGGTTTTAGAAGGAGAAGTGAATACCAAACTGCATCGTCCGGTTGCCACTGTTCATGTAGCCTTTGCTCAGGAAATCGTGTATCGGCTGTCCCTTCGCGTTGACGCCGGTGGTGACGGCGTCAATGGCGTTTTCCGGAATAGCGCCGGTGACCGCTGCCGCTGAGGAACTTGGCGCGAACGCGAATCCAGGCGTTGGCTGGGCGTTCGATGAGAATACGTTGCCCAGGAGGTAGCCGTAAATGGGATGGTTGAATATGTCGTAGACTTCCCAGCGAAATTCCAGGGTTTTGCTGTCACCCCAGTGGAATTGCTTGAACAGGGCGAAATCGAAATCGAAGATGCCCGGCCCCGTCAGGATGTTGCGGCCGGCATCCCCTCCTTGGTTTGTCCCCAGGGGAACTTGCACAAAGTGGGCGGTCGTGTACGGAGACACAATAGTGTTTCCGTTGAGGTCAACGTATCCAGCGGCGGTCGACCGGCACGCCGGGTCAGCGAGAAGGGCTACGCTGCCCAGGGGGGCGGAGAGACTGCCGATATCCGGGCGCGTGTTGGTGAGAAATCCCTCGCCTTGGGCATCCGCGCAAGCTCCCAACGGAATTCCGTTCAAAGGGGTGAAGGGTTGGCCAGTCTGCATGGTTCCGACGCCATTCACGAACCAGCCTCCCAGAACGGCCCTCGCCGCCCGCGTAAAGTCGGGGCGACCGGGCAGCCCCCAGATTTCGCTGAACACCAAACGGTGGCGGCGATCATAGGAGGAGTTTCCCCGCTCTGCTGGCAGGTTATTGAAGGTCTGCGGGAAGGGAGTAATGGCCTCCGCGCTGGAGATTCCCTCAGGCAACTGCGTCAGCGTTTCAAAAAAGGAGCTTTTGAAGACGCGGACGCTCGGGCCGAATATTTCGCTGTCCGTGTCGATCATATGGCTCCAGGTGTAGGCCGCCGTGAAGGTCAGGGAGTTTCCATGCAGGTTCAGGGTGCGCGTATTTAACGAAGCTTGCAATGCATTGTAACTGGAAAGCCCGGCGTTGGTGACAGCAGTGATGTCGCCGCGGTTCGGATTAGGGCGCTCGTTCAAGCATGCGTCACCGGCTCCTCCTGCCAAGCAGCTCGCATTCCATCCTTGGTAGGGATTCAGATCGGCGCGCTGATAGAGTTTGGTCCCCTTCGTCCCGACATAATTGATCTCGAACATCACATTGTGAGAAAGCTCCCGTTGGATACCCACGGACCAAGTTTGAATATAGGGAGTGGCGAGGTTTGGGGCGACCGTATTCTGCGTCGAGCAGGCGGTCAGTGGAACCCCTGCTTGTCCGGCTGCGGGGGCGGTCGTCTGGACAGTGAAAGGACTGGAAAAACCGGCGATTTGGGTGGGGAGTGTATTGCTGCACCCGGAAACCATTGTGCCGGCAACATTCTGCCACGTCAGGGGCGAATTGGGATAGTTGCCCGTAACCGGCAATTTGATGGTCGCCGCATTGGGAAGCGCGAGGTCCGCAGCTCCGAAGGGAGTAATCGTGGCAATCTGCGGCGAGATGGGGGCGCTTTGCCACATCAAAAGAGGAATATTCAGTGGCATCTGGTCATACATCAAGGCATACCCCCCCCGGAAGACCGTTTTGCGGTCTGCCCCCGGAGACCAAGCGATGCCGAAGCGCGGGCCAAAGTCGCCGGAGCTCGTGGGAAGAATAGGCCCGGCAGTGGGATTCAGCTTCAGGATTCCGTTAATCGGCTGCCCAAAGCGCTCGTAACGAAGTCCCATGCTCACGGTCACGTTGGGACGGACGCGAAAATCATCCTGGATGAAGAGCGCCCCGTCAACTTCCCGAAGGGGCAATTCATTTCGGCCTTGGCCGGTAATGACGCCGGAACTGTTGGTAAGGACATCCGGCAAGGTTTGCAGCACGGCGACGGCATTGGTTTGATAGCCCGCGGCGGGTGCAGTGACAAAGTTCTCTAAACCGCCGCAGTTGATTTCCGCTGCAGCAGTACACCCCGCGCCTGTGCCAACACCCGGGCCCTTTCCAAAGAAGTAGTGGCCCAGGTCGGAAGGCACGTCGATAATATTGCTTTGCGTACGGACAAAATCCGCGCCCATCTTGATGAAGTGGCGGTTGCGAGTTAATGAAAAGTTCTCCTGAACTTCAAAGATGTTGCTGTGGGTGATGGCGGCGCTGGTGTCCTGGCCCAAGGTGAACTGTTCCCCGGCAGAAGGAAAATTATTTTGATACGCGCCGAAATAGCCGAAATTATCTGCCACTGTCGTGGCCGGGATTGCGTTGAAGAGGTTTGAGGGTAGATTAAAAGCTCCGATCCCCTGGGCGATGCGGCTGAAGGAGAATCGCACCTCGTTCAAGGAGGTGGCGCGAGCAAGGCGTTCGTCGAGCAGCAAGCTTGAGGTGCGCTGGCGGAGAACCGAACGGGAGTCCGGCAGGGTTCCCAAGTCACTAAAGGCCACGTCGCCGGCCGGGTTCAAAACTGCCTGCGGTGTATTGAGATCATCCAACAGGAAGCGCCCAAAAAGATCGTTGGAATCATTCAGGCGGCGGTCAATGCGGGCGGACGCCTGGTGATCGTACAAATCGAACAAGTTGCCTTGCGGAACGTCATAGGTCCCAAATTGAGCAAGGGTGGGACTCGCAAGGCCGGTATTGACATTGGTCGAATAGCACGGGTTCGAGGTGGGGATCGCATTGCCGGTAACCGACGAGGGTGTGGCGGCAAAACACTGGCCAACCAAACCGGGGATGCTTTCGACGGACGGAAAAGCAAGCATGGAAGCCAGGGCCGGAGTCGGCGCCGCGACACCCCGAAGGCCGGCTAATCCCGTGGCGGACGCTGCCGTCGCAATCACCGGGTAAACATTGGAAAGGTCCGTGCGGGACCGGTCAAATTGGTAGGACAGGAAGAAGAAGGTGTCCTTCTTCCCCAGGGCGCCTCCCAACGTGCCTCCTATTTTTTGCTCGTAATAGGGAGGGGTTGTGGTTAGGAGCGCTGCCGTGTCCGCGCGCGTCATGGCATTGAAACCGTTTTTCTGGCCAAACCAGAACGCTGTGCCGTGCAATTTGCTGGATCCGCTCTTGGTAATGACATTCACGGTCGAGCCGCTATCGCGGCCGAACTCGGCTTTGGGAACGCTGGTTAGTATGGCGTAATCAGAAAAGATATCAGGATTGCTAAACTGCGTCGCGGCGCCGCCGAAAATGGGTTCGTTGTTGCTGACGCTATCGACAATGAAATTGTTATAGCGGCCCCAGGACCCACTTGCCGCAAAGGGCACGAGCGTACTGGCAAAGCTGAAGGTTCGAACGCTCTCCACGCCCGGCGCCAACAAGGCGAGGTTGTTAACGTCGCGCGACAGCAGAGGCAGTTCACGAATCTGCGTCTGGTTAAAATTCTCTCCTTGCGTGGCCATATTGATGTCGGTCATCGGAGCAGCCGATTGGACCACCACCACTGTAGTGGAGACAAAGATCTGCAAGACGAAGTCTTCCTCGGTCACCCGATTGACGTCCACCCGCACCGAATCATGCTCTTGTGGTTGGAATCCACTGAACTGCGCGCTCACTCGGTAGAGACCGGGAGGGACCTCCGGGATAACGAACAAGCCGCGCGTTGTGTCGGTGACAGCTTGATAGGTGAGGCCGGTCTCCGCATTGGTCGCGGTTACGCCAACACCCGCGAGGATGCCGCCTTGTTGGTCGAGAACCGTTCCCAGGATCGTGCCGCTGATGGTTTGACCTCTGGCCAGCGTGCCGAAGCTGGCAATAACCCATACAAGGATGAGCAAATATCGCGAGGGCGAACGGAGGGAGAACATCGGTTTTCTCCTTTTCGAGAGACCTAAACGGGAACCAAATAAGGAAGGGCTCTCCATGACAAGTCGCTGCGGTCTTTCCCGCCTTTTAATGTCGATGCGCGTGGAACTATCCTAAAACCAATAGGTGTTTAGCAAAAGGCGAAGGCTTTGTCAAGCATACAATGTGAATGTGTCGCAGCAAAGTGAGAAGTTCCTGTTCCAGCAAAGTAGAAAGTTCCTGTTGAAGTCCGTCAAACTGGCGGGATGAGAAAACAGGAGATGCTGGCGATGAGCGGGCGAGACCGGGACCGGT
>JBEKNU010000140.1:0-18917 GCA_049522495.1 Terriglobia bacterium | reverse complement strand
CTGGATGAAGTGGCTCGGGAGATTCACTCAACGCCCGCCAAAATTTCGCTTGCCTGGCTCGCGGCAAGGCCGGGAATCACCGCCCCCATCGCCAGCGCTACGAGCCTGGAACAACTGAAGGATTTGATCGGCGCTACCGAATTCAAATTGGACCGCGCTGCGATGGAGCGGCTGGACCAAGCCAGTGCTTACCCTGAAGCCGCCGCAGCCAATAATAAATTATGAATGGAGGTTCGAGATGAAGCATGCCCCAGGATTCCTGAAGCTTGTTGACGACGCCAAGACGCGCATTCGCGAGACCAACGTCCAGGAGGTCAAGCAGCAGATCGACGCCAAAGAAAACTTCACCCTCATTGATGTGCGTGAGGAAAGCGAATGGGCCAGAGGCCATCTGCCCGGCGCCGTTCACCTGTGCAAGGGCATCATTGAGCGCGACATTGAGAATGCCGTGCCGGGCAAGGCGACTCCCATCGTGCTCTATTGCGGGGGCGGATTCCGCTCCGCGCTGGTGGCAGACAACTTGCAAAAAATGGGTTACACCAACGTTATCTCCATGGACGGCGGATGGCGCGGCTGGACCGATGCGGGCTTCCCCACCGTGAAGGACTGAAGGCCCGGACGGCGGCTCAGCCCTCGAAGAGCTTATTGAGTTCGCTATAGGGAATCGCGTTTTCCGTAAGCGCAGCCAATGCCTCCGGCTCGCGCGCGTCGTATAGGAACTTCCGAAACCATCCCATCGCGGCGCGGAAAGGTCCAGACCCGAAGCTGACCCGCGCAACGCCCAGCCGCACCAACTCCGTCACGGGCGGCGTGCCGGGCCCGGCAAGGATGTTGAGCGGCCCTTCCACAGCCTTCACCATACGCCCGATGGTTTCGCCGTCGCGCACCCCGGGAACGAACAGGCAATCCGCTCCCGCCTGGCGATAAGCGTTCGCCCGTCTTACGGCGTGCTCGAATCGCGTTGTGGGCTCTCCCACTTCCGCCAGGTACACGTCGGTGCGTGCATTGATCACCACCGGCACGTGGAGGGTGCTTGCGGCTTCGCGAAGGCGTTGGATCCTCTCCACCTGCTGCTCGACCATGAAGAGCGGATTCCGCGCATTGCCGGTGGCATCTTCAAAGTTCAAGCCCACGGCGCCCGCCGCGATCATTCCCTTAGCCAGTTCGGTGACCGCTTCGCCCGTCTCGCCGTAACCGGCTTCAAGGTCGGCGCTTACCGGAAGCCGGACACGCCGCGCGATGCGTTCCACGACGCTCAGCATTTCCTCCCGGCTGATGCGCTGGCCGTCAGGATATCCCCATGAATTCGCCACCGCCGCACTGGACGTGGCGACGGCGCGGAACCCGGCATCTTCCACCAAACGCGCGGTCGCTACGTCCCAGACGTTGACAAGCACCAGAATCTGAGGTCCGTGATGAAGCTGGCGAAACTGCTCCGCCTTCTGCGCCTGATTGTGAATCTCCATTCAACCCTCCATGCGGTTTGCAGAAGTATCGTGCGCCGCCGATTCATGTAACACAGAGGTCGATCTCGCTTCACTCCGCATCCGCCACACAGCGGAATCCCACGGTCGCGGAGCGGTCGGTGCTGGGGGCGATCAGCAGATATTTCCCATGTTCATTCAGCTTGTAGGCTTGGGGGAAATACCAATGTGATCCCTGCGGCTGGTAATAGCTTCCGCCCCTCAGAATTCCGGCGCGCGTGTGCTCGTCAGTGAATTCTTCTGTCCACTGCCAGACGTTGCCGGTCAGGTCCGTCACACCGAACGGGCTTGCGCCCTGTGGGTAGGCATCCACAGCCGTCGGCGCGCGCATCACGCGGCGCGTTTCGACCGGCGGCACAGCGGCGGCGTTCCAATCGTTACCCCACGGGTAAGGGCGCCCGTCTGTTCCCTGCGCGGCGTACTGCCACTCCCACTCATGCGGAAGGCGTTTCCCGGCCCACGCGGCGTAAGCGCGCGCGTCCTCGAGCGCCACCCACGTGACGGGTTTGTTCGCCCAGCCCTCCGGGTAGGCGCCATTCTTCCAGTCCCGCAGGAAGTTGTGATCGTCCTTGGGGTGGTAGTGCGCGGCGTCAACAAACTTCTTGAATTCTGCGTTGGTGACCGGGAATTTGTCAATGTAGTACGACTTCAATTCCAGCGGCTTCTGGTGATGCCGCCGCGGCGCGTCTTCCCAGGGGTATTGCACATCCACGCCAACATCATTGCCGCCTTCGATTTCAATGCCGGAAATCCGGAACTCAAACTTGCCGCCCGGAATTCGTACCATCCCCATAGGCGCTGTGGCCGTGGGTTTGGTCGGCGCGATGGAAACAATCCGTTGCGGCAGAAATTTCCATTCGTGGGAAAACTTTCCCAAACAGTTGCGGGAGAGTTCGCTCATACGCGCCAGCAGGTTGTGCAGTTGCTCATCCGGCTCACAGGTCGTGGCGAGCACGGCTCCGTAACCGTGCGCCTCTATCTCCAAGCTGAGCATGGCGTCGCTTCCATGAACTTCTGGTTTAAGCTCGACTCCGTTCCACAAATCGTAATATCGCGTGCCCGGTGCATACCGGACTTCCACCTGCCGGCCTGGCACGTCATATTCATTGCGATTGACGATGACCCACAGGGTCCGGCCCTCGCCCGGAAATTTGCTAGCGAAAACGCCATATCGCAACGTGGGAGTGTGCGGTTCCCAATCCGCGCTTATCAGCAGGGGAGCCATGGCGCGCTCGATCGTGGCAATGCGCCGAAGGGCTTCTGCATCGCGCGGCGTAATTTCATTCCAAATGCCCCAGATGTTTTCCCAGCTCTCATATCCCACGCCGTTGAAGAACGCGTGCTGAAGATCATCAGTCTTGTCGCGCCCCCAGCGCCGGCAGATGTTCACCATGTGGCGCGATTCCAGCCACTTGTATTTGCTGACGGTGGGCACAAAAGAATACTCCCAGTAACCCCAGCTCATATTGTTCCACGGCAGGCCGAGGTCTACAGTCAGGTTTTCGGGTTCGAGCGCCAAGGGGTGACCAGTCTCGTCGGAAGCGGTGCGGAAGGCGCGTGGGACGACGTCGAGGGTGTCTCCATTCACGCCGTCGGCGCCGACTTCCGCCAGCAGGCGCGCAGTGGCCGTCCAGTTGGGCACATCCTCATCGCGCGTGCCCTGGTCCCACACCATCACGGGAAAAAGCACGCGCACGCCGCGGCGATGGAAATCCGCAATCATCTGGCGCACGCCCGCGACGCCGCCGGGCATGTCACGCAACAGGTCGTACTGATTGCGGTTGTCGATTCCCATGTTCGGATACGACTGCCAAATCAGCACGCTGTCAATGCCTCCGTAGCGGCGCTGTAAATCATCGAGATAACGATCCAGCGTGTACTGGCCCGCCACCGGATCGTAGAAGTAGCGGTCATGAATCATCATTTGCGGCTGAATGAAGCTCGACTGTGCCCACGCCAGTTGCGGCCGGAAATATTCCGAATCGTCATACCCAATGCGGATACGCCGTTCCATGCGCCAATGCTTGAGGTCGGCAAGCCATTTGGAGAAGTCCGCGCTGGCGGGAGGCCCGGGAATTTGCGAGCGCTGGGGCGAGTACGACGTGTCTTGTGCGCACGCCGCGGCGAGAACAAGAAAGAGGGAAAAGCAGAGGAAGAGAGGGTGTTTGCTCATGGGTGATTCCTGGAACTTGGAATGCTTAACCACTGCCCGCAACCTCACCAGCGCTGATGCACGAGTTCGCGGATGTAAGTGTCGTAAACTTCGCGCGCCTTGGCCATCTGCGCATCGGTGAGCGGCGGAAGATCAGAGGCGCGCGCGTTGTCTTCCGCCTGCGAGGGCCGCTTGGCTCCGGGGATGGCGCAGGTCACCGCTTCAAACATCAGGATCCATCGCAGCGCGAGTTGCGCCAGCGTGGCGCCGGCCGGAACGAGCTCGCGCAATTCCTCCACCGCAGCCAAACCCGTCGCGAAATCCACCCCGGAAAAAGTCTCGCCCACATCGAAGCTCGCCCCGTGACGGTTGAAATTGCGGTGATCGTCCGCGTCAAACGCCGTTTGCGCAGTCATCTTGCCCGTCAACAATCCGCTGGCCAGCGGCACGCGCGCCAGGATTCCCACCCGCCGCCGCTGCGCTTCCGGGAAAAACAATTCCGCCGGGCGCGTCCGAAACATGTTGAAAATGATTTGAATGGATTGAACGCCGGGAAACCCCATGGCCTTGAGAGCTTCTTCCGGTGACTTCACGCTCACGCCGTAATAGCGGATTTGTCCTTCCTTCGCGAGGTCGTCGAGCGCGCCGAAAACTTCCGGACGGTAATGAACCTCGGTCGGCGGGCAGTGGAGCTGCACCAAATCCAGGCAATCGGTTTCCAGGTTGCGCAGGCTGTCCTCAATGAATCGCTTCAGGTTCTGCCCATTGTATCCGTCCGCGGTGTGCGGAGAGAGCCGCCTTCCCGCTTTGGTGGCAACGTAAATCGTGTCGCGCCGCTCCTTCCTGAGCTGCGCGATCAGACGCTCGCTGTGACCCATGCCGTAAACGTCAGCAGTGTCAATGAAGTTCACACCCAAGTCGATTGCACGATGCAGCGCCGCCAGCGATTCGTTGTCATCCACCCTTCCCCACATCGATCCGATAGCCCAAGCGCCAAAGCTTATTTCCGAAACCTTCCATCCGGTACGGCCCAGTTCGCGGTAACGCATGTGATGTAACCCCCATGACCCATGAAAATTCCTGCATTTTCAGATCGAGCGAGAGCCTCCCTCAGCGCCAGTCTGTAAATGACGGTGAAGTCTCGCCTATGTTACTGTCGCCGCGCGGCGAAGCCAACTGGAAATCCTGCCCAGTTTTTTCCGGCAACTTGGTTAACCAAAAGGCCCGGCTCACGTCTAAAGGAATGACGGTGACCAGCCGGCGGCCAGGGCGACGGAGCCTTCGCGAAAGGGACCGTTCAGGTTTGGTAGCGAATGGAAAAGCCCGATTTTTGAAACTTATCGGCTCTTCGATGCGTAGTTAGCATTAGAGCAAGGGTTCCGGGCGAAGGGAGAGAATCATGACACTCAAGATGAGCGGCCCACTTCGAATTGAAAACCTCCGGCATCATCCCGGGGAGACGGTCAACAGGCTGCGCGGCCTGCTGGTGGCGGGCGCGTACGCCAGCCCCGATCCGCACCGAAAGGGCTTCTATGACCTCGAAGACGGGGATCGTGTCTTCTACATCCACGTCTCTCCGATCGGCACGGTCCTCCTGCTCGCGGCTTGGTCACGGGAGGGCGCGCACCATGCCCTCCTCCACAAAGCCCCACTCACGGAGGCGGTAGCCTGCTGCGAATGAGGCAGGCATCGCAACTTTCCCCTTTTCGCCAGCGTGCACGCGAGGGAGGGCCTGCTTGAGATGGCCCGGAGGAAGGATCTCTCGCCCTGAGGCGGGCACCGCAGGGCTCATACGTCCAAAGCGTTGCCTTTGAAAAGGTCCGGCCTGACCACCGACCTGACACAACCATGCGCCCGCGGCTATAATGGCGAGCGGAAACCATGCCCGCTTCCCGCCAAGCCGAGCCTCTGCGCGAACTCCAAAGCGAAATCGAAGCTCTCGTTGGACGGCTTCATCATCCCGTGCTGGTGGAAAACCAAGTCGAGTTGATGGACCTTGCCGCCGCTCACTGGCGGCTGAGCATCGAATTCGGCAAACTGATTTTCAACGCATGGAATTCGGGACGATCCTTCTCCCGGCGCGTGGAGGAGGTGGCCTACCGCGACCGGGACCGTTTCGGAATCTTTGTGCGCAAGCCCGGGGGGCGCGAAACCACCACGCTGGAGTTTCGTGAGTTTCGCGCGCCGGCGGGCGTGGGCCGCGCCGCCGGCCGCACGGGGTTCCGCCAGCAACTCACCACCCTGCTGGAGCGCGAATACCGCGGGTGGAAATTCGAACGGGTCAGCAACCGTTCCGACCGCGAGCATTCTTTCTCAGCCTGGTACACCCGGGGGTTGGCGAGGCAAGGCCGTTCCGCCTGGGCGTTCCTGGGGTTGAGCGAAGAGGAAGGGACGGCTGCCGCCGACGGCGTCCTGGCCTTCGGCCTCATTTGGTTGGATTGGCTGCGGAGCCAGGCAGACGGCGTGGCGATTACGCATTTGAAGTTGTTTCTGCCGCCCGCGGCCGTCAACGTGATTGCCCATCGCGCGGCATATCTTGACCCCCGCGCCTTGAGCGTGGAGATCTATGAATGGCGCACGGGCCAGCCCTCTGCCGCCCGGGTCGACCTGAAGGATTACGGGAATATTGAGACCCGCCTGGCGGCGCGACGCCAGGCAGAGTTGTTGAAAGAGAGCCACGCCAGCCTGCTCCACGACATGTTGGGCGAACTAGGTGCGGGAATCGATATCCTCCCCGACTCCGCCGGAACTTTCTCCTCGTTGCGCATCGCGGGCTTGGAAGTGGCTCGCCTGGAGGGCCAACTGGCGCCGCGCCTCTATTTCGGCCTCGAGGGCAGCGTTCGCCGGCTGGACGAATCGTGCCACGATGAGTTCAGGGATTTTCTCCGCGAGGTTCGAAGGATTCGGTGTGCAGGTAGCCCCGACCCTCAGCACGAATTTTACCGGCTTCAATCCGAGCGCTGGCTCGAAAGCCTGCTCTTCCGGGACATTACGCGGATTGATCCGGCGCTTTCGTCCGAGCATGTGTATCCGCAGGTTCCGGCGTTCTCGGGAACCGATCGAGGGGTCATTGACTTACTCACCACGACGCGCCGGGGACGGCTGGCGGTGATGGAACTCAAGGTCCAGGAAGAAATCAACCTCCCCCTCCAGGGGCTGGATTATTGGCTGCGCGTGAATTGGCTTCAGAAACGCAATCAGTTTAAGGAATTCGGATACTTCCAGGGCTGCGAGCTTTCCGCGGCGGCTCCTCTGCTCTATCTGGTTTCACCCGCCTTCCGTTTCCACTCCACCACCGAGAAACTCCTGCGCTACTTTGATCGCCGGATCGAGGTTTTGCTCATCGGAATAAACGATTCCTGGCGCAAGGAAATCAAGGTCCTCTTCCGCCACCAAATCCCCGGCTCTCCTTTCATTTGATACATTACCAGGGAGTAAAGCCGAACCCAACTCGGGGAGCGGTTTTCGAGGTTAAACCTTTGGGCGGACTCTTTTTATCTGCCTTTCCTCGTTTTCGCTAAATTTCCTCTTGGCGTATTCCGCAGAATCTGGTATAGGATTTAGCGGCTCTCGCCCTGGTTGTTCGATAAAGGAATTAATTATGCGGCTAAGGTTTTGGGGAGTGCGCGGCTCTACACCCACTCCACAACCTGAGAATCTAAGGTACGGAGGAAACACACCCTGCCTGGAATTTCGTTCGGACAAGGGCTCCCTGCTCATCGCCGATTGTGGCAGCGGCCTGAGAATGCTCGGCAAGTCGTTGATGAAGGAGTTTGCGGGCCGGCCCATCAGCGCCAACATCCTGATCACGCATTTTCACTGGGACCATATCCAAGGCTTGCCCTTTTTCGCTCCGCTCTATAATGAGGCCAATCAATTCCACATCTACTCATTCCGGCCTCATGATGCCCCTCTGGAGGAGACCTTGGGGGGGCAGATGACCCACCCCTACTTTCCCGTGGATATGAATGCCATGCGTGCGAAGCGCAGCTACACGGAAGTCGCCACCGAGGCGTTCCAATTGGACGATTTTCGCATTCAACCCGCCCGCATTAACCATCCCCAGGGGTGCCTTAGTTTCCGCATCGAGAACAATGGAAAATCGATCGTTTTGGCGACCGATAACGAGCCGGGAGATCCCCCCAGCGATCGTGCCCTGCGTGAGATCTGTCGAGGGGCCGACATCCTGATCTACGATTCCCAGTACGAACGCGCCCAACTCAAGGGTGAAAAGAAAGGCTGGGGCCACAGTACTTGGGACGAAGGGGTGAATGTATGCCTGGAAAGCGGGGTCAAACAGTTGATCCTCTTCCACCACGACCCCGACAGCGACGATCGCACCATCGATGCCCTCCAGGAACGCGCCCGGGCTCGTTTCCCCAACTCCCGCGCGGCGTTTGAAGTGATGGACATTACACTATAGAACTTGGCGGGCGCCTTCCCCGGTGCTTCCTCGCCAGACATTTTCAAAACAACCGATCCGAATCGAGTAACAAAGTCACGGGCCCGTCATTGACCAGTCCCACATCCATCATGGCGCGGAACCGCCCCGTTTCCGTGGGGATCCCCCGTTTGCGCAGGGATGCAACGAAACTTTCATAGAGGAGCAAGGCTCGATCGGGCGCCGCGGCTTGGTCGTAACTGGGGCGGCGGCCTTTCCGGCAATCGCCGTAGAGCGTGAACTGCGATACGCAGAGTGCTTGCCCCCCGGTTTCCAGCAGCGACCGATTCATTCTCCCCTGGTCGTCATCAAAAATCCGCAGATTCGCGATCTTTTCCGCTAGGGCCTCGCCGATAGCTTCCGTGTCGTTCTTCCCCACCCCCAACAACACGGCGACGCCGAACCCAATTCGGCCCACCACCTCTTCGCCTAATCGGACTTCCGCACGCTTGACCCGCTGCACCACCGCTCGCATCGCCGGGAAGGCCCTCCTTTTCGCGTCCAGGACATTGAGGGGTGTCCTTGAGGCGTCGGGTCTATACTATAATAGCTTGGCCGGGAAACCGTCGCGCGGAGATTGGTCCGCGCCTCAGGCCATGGAAGGGATTCAGTCCGTATGAAAATCACAGCGTTGATTGTGGATGATGAACAGCCGGCTCGCGACGAGTTGGCGTTCCTGCTCAAGAGTTTTTCCGACGTCGAAGTGGTCGGCCAGGGAAAGAACGGCGTAGAAGCCGTGAGCATGGTGCGCGAGCTGAATCCCCAGTTGGTGTTCCTGGATGTGCAAATGCCCGGCGTCGATGGCTTTGGCGTGATCAAGCGCCTGCTGGAGAAGAAAGCGCGCCTGCCCTTTTTCATTTTTGCTACGGCTTATGACCAGTACGCCGTGCAGGCCTTCGAAGTGAATGCCATCGACTACCTCTTGAAGCCGGTGGCCAAGGCGCGGCTGGAAAAAGCCATCCTGCGAGTGCGCCGCTTGCTCGAAACTTCCGACACCACCAGCCAGAAACTCGACCGCCTGGTGCAGATGGTGGAGCAACGCCCCGTACCCCAAAGGGGTAAGCTGGTGGTCAAGAGCGCCAACCGGCTTTTCCTGGTGGATTCGGATGAGGTCATTTACGCCAGCATCGAAGACGGCGTCATCAGCATCGTCACCCGCGAGATGGAAGGCCAGTCAAACTTCCGCACGGTCGAAGAGCTCCAATCCAACCTTGATCCACAGGTCTTCTGGCGCGTGCATCGCTCCTACCTGGTCAATGTCAACCACATCAAGGAAGTGGTTCCCTGGTTTAAAAGTTCCTACCAGCTCAAGATGCAAGACCGCAAGCAGACGGAAATTCCCGTCAGCCGGGCCCAAACCCGCAAACTGAGAGAGTTGCTGAATCTGTAGAGCGGTCACTCCCCGCTTTTATCTGTTCTTGGAAAAGTACCCCATAATCGCTCGCACCAAGCCTGCCATCGTGGACTCTGGCGCCTCGAGGGTTACTGCAAGGCCGAGTTGGCGGAGGGTTTGGGATGTGACCGGGCCGATGGAGGCGATGACCGTACCGCGCAACGTTTCTGCCAGCCGATTCTCGCCCAGGAGCTTTGCGAAATTCATGGCGGTTGATGAACTGGTGAATGTGATCGCATCCGGCGGCGGGGTGAGCAGGCGGGCGAATTCTTGCGGGGAAATTTCCGGCATGACGGTCTGGTAAGCTTCCACAACTTCCACGTGGGCGCCGCGCTCCTCGAGCACCCGGGGCACCAGGTCCCGCGCCACCCGCGCGCGCGGAATCAGAAACGCTTTGCCCCGCAGGTCGCGGTCACGCAGAGCCGCGAGCAATCCCTCCGCCACGTACTCCGTCGGCAACAGATCCACCTTCACGCCCGTGCGCGCGAATTCCGCCGCCGTGGCCGGGCCGATGGCGCCGATGGTGAGCCCCTTCAGGGCGCGCACGTCGCGTCCTGACGCCGCGAGGCGCGCCAGGAAATTCCGCACTCCATTCGCCGATGTCACCAGCAGGTAATGAAACTCCTCCAGCCTGCGGATGGCGGCATCGAGCGCCTCCCACGAGTCCGGCGGCCGGACCTTAATTGTGGGAATCTCGATAACATCGGCGCCCAAGGCCGCCAATTCCTCGCGCAACACACCGGCCTGCTCTCGCGCGCGGGTGATGGCGATGCGCTTGCCAAACAGCGGCAGATGTTCAAACCAATTCAGACGCTCCCGCAGGCTCACCACCTCACCAATCACCGTGATGGCAGGCGTGATGACGGCGGACGCTTGGGCGGCGATGTCCGCCAGGGTTCCCTCGATCACCTTCTGGTTCGGCAAGCTGCCCCACTGGATGACGGCGGCGGGTGTGGAGGGTGGGCGGCCATGCTCGATCAGGGCCTGGGTAATGCGCGGCAGATTCCTCACGGCCATGAAGAGAACCAGGGTGCCGGGGCAGGCCGCCAATTGCGACCAGTCAAGACGCGACGATTCCTTCCCGGGGTCTTCGTGCCCGGCGATGAAGGTTACGGTGGAAGTGATGTCGCGGTGGGTTAGAGGAATTCCTGCATAGGCGGGAACGGCGTGCCCCGCTGAAACTCCCGGCACAACTTCAAACGCGATGCTGGCATGGGCGAGCGCTTGCGCCTCCTCCCCCCCGCGCCCAAACACAAATGGGTCGCCGCCCTTCAAACGGCACACCAACTTGCCCGCGCGGGCGCGCGCCACCAGAAGCTGGTTGATTTGGCTTTGCCGAAGGCGATCGGCTTCACCGCGCCGGCCCACTCCGATCTTTTCAGCGTCGGCCCGCGCCAGGCCCAGCAAGGCTTTATTCACCAGGAAGTCGTACACGACGCAGTCGGCGCGCTCAAGAACCTGTTTCCCTTTGAGCGTCAGCAGCCCCGGCTCGCCGGGTCCTGCGCCAACGAGATAGACTTTGCCGGAATTCATTGCACGTTTTCCGTAATCCGTGGTCCGTTGTCCGTAGTCAGTCGCCAGTTGTCGGTGATTCCTATATCTGTGGCCACTGCTCGGCGAGGATCGAAGCTCAAAATTCGCCGCGATTCTCTATTCCTGGATGCAACGGACCACGGACAACGGACAACCAGTGAAAGCACCTAGATTTTTCCGATAGCGTCTAGCATCTCTCTTGCCCCTTGGCGCAGCAGGTCTTCCGCCACCGTCGCGCCCAGAGCTTCCGGGTCGGACACGGGACCCTTCGCCTGGGCGCGAATCACTTGCGTCCCGTCGAGGCTTGCGACGAGGCCTTGCAACCGCAGATCACCATCTTCCAGTGCGGCGTGGGCAGCGATGGGCACCTGGCAACCGCCCCCCAGGCAGCGCAGCACGGCGCGCTCGCTGCGGACCGCCTGATGTGTCCCCAAGTGGTCGAGGCGCGCCACCGCTTCGCGCGCCCGCGGATCGTCAGCGCGGATCTCGATGCCCAACGCCCCCTGGCCGACTGCCGGGCACATCTGGTCGAGGCCCAAGTAACTGGTTATTCGTTCGCTGAGGCCCAGGCGATGCACGCCGGCGGCCGCCAGCACCAGCGCCTCACAATCACCATGGTCCAGCTTGCGCAGTCGTGTGTCCAAATTCCCTCGCATCGCGAGATAAACAAGGTCAGGGCGCAAGGCGCGCAATTGTGTCTGCCGCCGCAAGCTGCTCGTGGCAACTCGCGCACCGGGCGGCAGGTTCATCAGGGGATGTCCGTTCCGGGCGATGAAAACATCGCGCGCGTCCTCTCGTTGCGGCACTGCGCCGAGCGCGAGCCCCGCGGGTTGTTCGGTAGGCAGATCCTTCAAGCTGTGCACTGCCACATCGATTTCCTGCGCCAGCAGTGCTTCTTCAATTTCTTTGATGAACAGCCCCTTGTTCCCCGCCTGTGCAACGGTTTGCGCGATGGAGGCCGGCAGAGGTTCGCCGGGCGCGACAGCCTGAAGCTTGTCGCCCGTCGTCTTGATGATGCGAACTTCTATTTCATAGCCGGCAGCGGCAAGCTGGTCACCTACCCAGTGGGCCTGCCACAAAGCGAGCTTGGAACCGCGCGAGCCGATGGTTAACTGCATACAGTGTCAATCAGGTGCGGGTTGGAAAGGATCAAGGATAAAGGGTAAAGGCTAAAGGGTCAGGGCTAAATGCGGCCGTATCATCCTTTACCCTTTAGCCTTTACCCTTTGCACTTTTCAATTCCCCAACCCAAAAATCTTGTGGATCAGCCGCACCAGCGCTACGTTTTCAGGTTCGCCCGCTCCATTCTTAAGTTCCGTAATGGGTCCGTGAAGGATTTTGTTCATGATGCCTCGGGTCAAAGCGTCCACGGCCTGGCGCTGTTCGGGGGTCAGGTTTGCCAGCCGGCCCTGGTAACGTTCCATTTCCCCTGCGCGAATATGGTTCAGGCGGTCCTCCAGCGCCACGATGGTGGGCACGACGTCGCGCGACGCCAGGCGTTTCAGCGTCTTCTGGACTTCAGTCTGGATGATCTCCTCGGCCCAAACGGCTTCGTGCTCGCGTTGCTTCTTGTTGGCCTCGACGACGTGGCCCAGGTCATCGATATCATACACAAAGACATTATCCAGTTCATTGACAGCCGGGTCGACGTCGCGCGGCACGGCGATATCCACGAAGAAAATGGGGCGGTTCTTGCGCGCGCTCAGGAGTTTTTCTACCCGGCTCTTGTTAATAATGGGTTGGGGCGACGCGGTGGAACTGATGACGATGTCCGCCTGGCTCAGGTATTCGTAAAGATGCTCGAAGGGCACCGCCGTACCATGAAAGGCCTCCGCCAGTTCCACCGCCCGGTCGTAAGTGCGATTGCTCACCAGGATGCTGCTGGCCCCGCTGCTGAGCAGGTGTTTGGCCGCCAGTTCGCTCATCTTGCCAGCGCCCACGACAAAAATGGTCTTACCCTGGAGGCCGCCGAAGATTTTCTTCGCCAGTTCGACGGCCGCGTAAGATACGGACACCGCCGCCGATCCGAGCGCCGTTTCACGCCGCACGCGCTTCGCCACCGCCAGCGCCTGGTTCACCACGTCGTTCAGGGTGCCGTTCATCGCGCCCACCGTGCGTGCGGCGGTGTACGCCTGTTTCATTTGTCCCAATATTTGTGGCTCACCGAGGATCATGGAATCCAGGCTTGATGCCACGCGGAACAGGTGCTTTACCACATCCTGTTGCCGGAGTCGGTAGAAGAAATGCGCGAAGGGCTCCAGGTTACAGTGATGATGGTCCGCCAGGAAACGCCGAATGATGGATTCCGCATCTACTTCGTCCTCAGCAGAGGTTGTCACTTCCACCCGGTTGCAGGTGGAAAGAATCATTCCCTCGCGAATGCCCTCCCGATGCATCAGATCAGATACGGCTTCGGCCAGGCAGGCTTCCGGGATGTTCATCTTCTCCCGGACTTCCACCGGCGCCGTGCGATGATTGATGCCCAATAGAGTCAGATTCATGGTTACAACCGGGATTCGGGGCTAGGGGTTCGGTGCAATACCCCCGAGGCCCGAAACTCGAATCCCTAACCCCGTAATTTCGGGATGTACCCGTGTTCCCCGCTAAGCAAGCTGATGCCCACGAAGGTTACGAGGATTGCGGCGAACCCAAAGATTGCGAAATAGGCAGCGCGCCGCCCGCGCCAAACCCCACTGACGCGATGGGAGAAAAGCACCAGGTAGATCAACCACGTCACCATGGAGGCAAGGATTTTCGGGTCGAGCTCCCAAGGGCCCTTCCATGTGCGGCTGGCCCAGACAAACCCCGTCAAAATGCCAAGGCTCAAGAATGGAAGTCCTAACACCAGTGAGCGGTAATAAAGTTCTTCGCAGACTTTAAGGGATGGTAAGCGATAGTAAAAACCCCGCGGCTGCTTGGACTTCAGCTCGCGCTCCTGAATCAAGTACATGATGGCGGCGACGAAGGTCAGAAAAAATGCCGTGTAACCGAGGAAGATCGAACTGATATGAACCAGCAGCCAGCCGCCCCGAAAGGCCGAGGAATCAAAGGAACCGGCCGGACGAAGTGCCGAGATGAGCGTAAGCAAGAAAACCAGCGGCAGCATGAAGAGCCCCAAGGAAACAATGCGGTAGCGCAGGTACACGAAGAAAAAGGTCAGGGTCACCAGGAAGGCATAAAACGACAGGGCGCTCCGAACGTCCGTAACCGGCAGGCGATGAAGGCGCGCAGCTTCAACCGCCAATGCTGCGGCATGCGCTGCCAAACCGATCCCCAGCGCACCAAGCGAAGCAGGGGAAAGCGACGGCCGTCGCCGTACAACGGAGGGCACAATGAGCGAGATTCCGAGGGCATAAAATGCGAGCGCCATCCACACGCAGGCATCGTGCATAAGAGCTCCCAGGCAGTAGCGACAAACTTAAGAATTATAACATCCCTGGAGTGCGGGCCTGGTGGGCAAGTCTGAATCTTGAATGCCGCCCGGGTAGCATAAATGGAAGCGGACAAGGGAAGAGCTACAACCGTGTCAGATGATTTTCATCAACTTTGTGTGATGCCGGCACCAATGAATTCAAGTTGTTCAGCAATTCCGCTGTGTCAAATGCCTGAGATGTTTTCACGTGAACGGAAAACAGGCTGCGGGGATCCTGCGGGTACGACACACCGTATTCGACGTCCCCAAACAGCGTCGAAAAGAAAGTGCGGAACTCCGAACCCGCTGCGCGGCGCGTCTCCGGCTTATTGGGGGCCAGAAGGCGATCGTTGATGAACACCTCAATCTCGCGGCCATCGAACTGAATCATTCCGTCCAGGCGTGGATCGGTCTCCAGACGTCGGCAGGCAGCCAGGGCAGCTTGTGTTGCCTGGACCAGGCGATCCTGATTGGTTCCCTCCAACGCCGCTTTGCGATTGTACCGGACACCGAGCCAGTTGCCGGTGTTATCGAGGCTATAGTTGCCCTCGTATCCGATCAAAACCACGCCTGGGCCCGCGGGAACGTGACGATAATCCGCGACATCCAGCAGCAATTCCCCTCTCGACTGATCTTGGATCCAGCCATGAAAGACCGGAATCAATGCCTCGCGGTCAACTTTTCCTGTATTCTTTACGAATAGCTTCACGTTCACGTGCTGAATTTCCATGTGCTCGATTTCTCTCCTCTAAGTGACGCTGACTGTTCCCAACCGGTTGTAGCAGGCGTGGGAAGCGTCAATGAAAAGCTGGGCCTCATCAATCAGGTAGCGAGCCGAGTCAGGGTTGGCCGGCTGGCTCGACGATGTGTGGGCAGCGAACAAGTAATGAGCGAATTTTCCGCCCGCGAAGGAATCGAAGAACCTCTGGGTGTCATAGAAGCGGGTGGTGAATTCCCGGACGATCCGGTCCGGATCGTCGGGGATGTCTTGGAGTTCCAGTTTCACCAGGGCCTTGGCCGCGTGGATCATTGCCAGATAGGCAGTCCGGGCCGCCCGCTGAAAGTTACCTTTTTCCAAATTTACCTGCGCCTCAAAAACCTCGCTCTCGGCAGCGGCGAGATCGAATTCGATCGGCGCAACGACTTCTCCGGCGCACTCACCTACGCCCAAGTCGCGCAAACTGTATTCGCGAGGATCACCCCAGTCGCTGAAAAATGTCCGGCCGATGTCATCGGCGGGCAGCCGGGTGAGATCTTCCAACAGGCTTTTGATTTCTACCTTCCCGATGCACTTGACGAAATCCTTAAAGCTCTCACCGTTCTTGCGGTTGGCCACATACCGATCGGTCAAGCGGGTCACAACCTGCGGAATATTCTTGGACGGGACCGCCACAACGGGCAGGCCATACGAGCCGGCGTTGCCTTCCCACTCTCCTCCCAGAACCACCTGGAAGTGAGGAACGGCATAGCCGGCAATCTTGCGGCTGACGCCGTAGAAGCCGAGGTCGGCCACGTGATGCTGGCCGCAACTATTGAAGCAGCCGCTGATCTTGATGTGAAGGTTCTGCACCGCCGCGTCCATCTCAAAGCTCCTCTGGGCAAGCCGCTTGCGCAGTTCCGCCGCCAGGCCTCGAGACGAGGAGATGCCCAGTTTGCACGTGTCTGTCCCGGGGCACGTGACGATATCCACGATGGTTCCGGCCCCCGGAGCTCCCAAGCCGGCCGCGCTCAAAGCCTCGTAGATGTCCACCAGGTCACGATTGCTGACCCAGCGAATGGCGAAGTTCTGTTCGACGGTCGTGCGCAGCGTCTCGCGCGTGAAGCAGCGCACGAGGTCGGCGAGGGCGCGAAGTTGGCTCGCGGTGATGTCGCCCAAAGGAAGTGCGACTGTAACCGTGGAATAACCTTCCTGCCGTTGAGGCCGCACGTTGGTGTTGACCCATCGGTGGAAGTCAGGGGAAGTCCCCGTGGGAGGTGCTCCGGGCGGGTGGAGAGGCTCCTCTTGCAACTGAGTTGCAGCTTGCAAGTACTGCGTCCATCGCGGGTCAGGAGGCAGCGTCCGGCGCTCTTCCCAAACCAATTCCTTGAATTTTTCGATTCCCAGATCGTGAATCAGAAATTTGATGCGCGCTCGATTGCGATTTTTCTTTTCTCCCAAGCGCGCGAAAACCCTGGCGATGGATTGGGCGATGGGCAGCAGTTCTTCGGGGGGCAGGAAGGGGTCGAACAGTTTCGCCTGGTAAGGGACAGTCCCCAGTCCTCCTCCCACGTACACGGCGAAGCCGCGCACTTCCTTCCCGTTTTCAGTGCGCGTGACCCCGATCAAGCCCAGGTCGTGCATCTTGGCGAGTCCGCAGGCATGTTGCGCGCACCCGCTGAACGAGGGTTTGAATTTCCGGCCGAAACTCTGGCAGTCCGGGTGCCCGAGCAGGAATCGTGAAAGTGCCCGAGCGTAAGGCGTGACATCGAAAGCTTCATCCTGGCAAACCCCGGCGAAGGGGCAGGCGGTAACATTTCTGACGGTATTCCCGCAGGCTTCGCGGGTGGTGATGCTGGCGGCAGCCAAGCGGCGCATCAGCGTCGGAGTATCGTCAATGTGCACGTAATGAAGCTGCACGTCCTGACGAGTGGTGATGTGCGCGATTCCGTCGGAGTACTCTTCCGCAAGCTCCGCGAGGGTTTCGAGTTGTCCGGCGTTCAGGCCGCCACCAGGTATCTTGATGCGTTGCATGCCCGGAGCATCCCAGAGCGTGTTTGGACCTTTGGTCAAGCGCCCGGAGGGGTAGGCGAACTCCTGCACCCTTTTGCCGTCATGCCGTTGACCATTGTCGTAGCGCTGGCCGTACACGCCCCGGCGCAACCGCGTTTCCGCGATCAGGCGCTCGTCAAGCTTCCCCTGTTTCTTCAGGCCCAACTCCGTTTCGTACGTGTCAATTTCGTGGGCCAGGGCTTCCGGCATTTTGCCGGAGAGCTCTTCCTTCCAAAGTGAATTCGAGGCTTTCATTCTGATTGCACTCCAAAAACAAAAAACCCACTGCCGGATTTGCTCCGACGGTGGGTTGGGAATCAGGTCGTTTCGGTTAAAGCGCTGTTAAGCAACTCCCCCACACGCCGGCATGGGCGCCGTACAACAGCACTTGGCCACGCCGAGTTGGAGGATGCGTACCATGACCGAAGTATCCAGCATAGGCCGCTTGGGACAAAAAGTCAACTGGGAAATCGCGCCCTGGGAAATCGCGCCCCTACCCTGAAATTCCATGCGAAATCTACGCGGATTTCGAGGATCTATACAGAGCGTCATAAATTGTGGCGGCGCACTCGGAGCGCCGACCGGCGGTCGGAGGCCGCCGCTACAGCCGAATGCGCAAGCATTTATGTCGCTCTGTATAGAATCCCGTCTTGGTGAATCCCCCGGGTCTTGTTATGATGGCGGAGGTCACGATCATGTCATCACCTCTCACTCCTCCCCTGCCGGAAAGGCCGCGCCCGCAATTGCAGGTGCGGGCAGCCGAAGAGCGCGATGCTAACGACGTCGCGAGGATTTACATGCAGGCGATCCAGGATCACCTGGCGACGTTTGAACATTTTCTGGTAACGCCCGAGGAGCGCACGCGTTGGGTGGCGGAACACTCCGGGAAATACCCGCTGCTGGTGGCGGAACTGAACGGTCGGGTTTTAGGATGGGCCTCGCTTAGCCCCTATCAAGTGCGGCCGCGCATCGAGGGCATCGCCGAACTGCTCATTTACATCGACCGCGATTACCGGAGGCACGGGGTGGGCCGGGAATTGATGCGCGCCATTCAGTCCGCGGCGCGCAAGGAAGGGCACCACAAGTTGATCGGGAGATTTGTGGCTCACAACGACGCCGGCCGCACCCTCTGCCGCATGACCGGTTGGAGGGAAGTGGGCGTGCACCAGAAACACACCCTCCTGGAAGGCCGCTGGCACGACGTGGTTGTGGTCGAGTTCCTCATCGCAGAAAACCTCAGGTAAATACTCCAAACATCGATAGACAGGATACTCAGGATGCTTCGGCAAGGACTTCACCCAGCGATGGAGAGAGGATTCAGGATGTTGTGGTAAGAACTTCAAACATTAACAAACCGCATATCCAGAGCCTTCTTCCTCCTTATGTATCCTGTATACCCTGAACATCCATGTGAAATAAACCCAACCCACCCATAGCTAATCTTCTCTAATTCTCACTCTCATCAATAGCGGACATCTTGTCATGCTGAAAAAATGAGCTCAATTTGCATTTTCTTCTTGTGGTAGATGATCTATGGGAGTACAAGGGTAGCATGCCAAAGAAAGGTTCACCTCCGCTGGATGGCGAGCTGCTCCAGGGCACGCTCGACCTGCTGATTCTGCAAACGCTGGTGCTGGGTCCCGCGCACGGGCACACCATCGCCTACGCCATCGAACATCGCTCCGAAGATGTCCTGCAAGTCGAACACGGCTCGCTCTATCCCGCTCTGCACCGGCTGGAAGACCGGGGCTGG
>JBEKNU010000139.1:0-18959 GCA_049522495.1 Terriglobia bacterium | reverse complement strand
AACCCTCACCGATTTCACCACCAACAGCCCCTCACCAACTCCTTCCCTCCATGTCAAACCGAGGAACTAGTCCATCAATCAGCGGGATACCGGCCCCGACAGCCGACTTGCGAAATCGCTGCCATGGCACCCAGGGAACTTGACACAGAATTCGTGTTACACTAAAATCGTGTTATGAAAACTCGGCTACGGAACATCACGATTACCCTGGAGGAGGCCGTTGCGCGCTGGGCACGGATTGAAGCCGCGCGGAAAGACACCAGTGTCTCGTGTCTTCTGGCCGGTATCTTGAAGGAACGCATGCAGGAAAAGGACGCCTACCAGGCTGCGATGCGCCGGGCCCTGGCGCGCAAGCCCTTTTTGAAGACCGACGGCCGCTATATGTCCCGCGAGGAGGTCCATGATCGCCCCGGTCTTCGTTGATACGAACGTTTTAATCTACGCGCTCGACGATGCTGACCTGAAGAAGCAAGAGGCGGCGCGGGATTGGCGGGCGGATTTATGGAGAAGGCGTCAGGGCCGCATCAGCTTTCAGGTTCTCCAGGAGTTCTATGCCAAGGTGACGCACAAATGGCCGGACACCCGTCAAGCGGCGCGGTCCGAGGTGCGCGACCTGCTGGCTTGGCGGCCGGTGAGCGTGGACAGCGTGATTCTGGACCACGCCTGGAAAATCCAGGACCGCTATCAGATGTCCTTCTGGGACGCGCTCATCGTGGCCGCGGCGAAGTCCGCTTCGTGCCGGTACCTCCTAACGGAAGATTTTCAGGCCGGCCAGGACCTCGATGGTCTCGTGGTCGTCAATCCCTTCCACAACACACCGCCATCCCTTCTGGGCGACTAAGCTCAGGTGATGGGTCTTAGATGTTAGGTGAACGCTACATCAAGTAGGGCATCCAACGTGGTGGAGGAGGCTTTCAGCCCCGAAGATTTCGCCGAAGTTTGTCGATGTATTCCACGCTGTCGCCGATGTCGGTCCGGTCCTTCCACATGCCGTAGAATGCGAAATCCCCAACCGAGCGGGCTTTGCTTTTGAGGCGGTCGGCGCGCGAAGGTACGCGAACCTCAACAATCGTCCCTTCGATGATACTCACATCCTCGAGGGGCTTGAAGACGCCATCTTCATACTTTGCATTGATGGTCATGGACTCGCCTCTGGAACCCCGGCCAAGTAGATTCTCTCGGGTCCCTCGCACCATTGTAACACCAAAGATGACCGCCTTCGGCTTCTTGAAATTCGCGCAAGAAATGTCAAGTTATCATGCTATCTGTAAACATTCGCCATCTCCGGGACACGCGGCGGCTGATGGCTTGGCTGCGGCGCTAGCGATAAACTTCCCTTCGGTGACCTATTTTCACCACAATGATCACGAGTTGGCGGCCTTCGACTTGGTAGACCACTCGATAATCGCCCACACGGATTCGATAGTAAGGCTCTTCCGCATGGAGCTTCTTGGCGCCGGGTGGGAACGGGTTTTCCCTCAAGCGATCAATGTGCCGCCGCAGCCGCTGCTGGACAGTTTTGTCAAGCGCAGAGAAATCGCGCTGAGCACAGGCGGTAAACCGGATGGAATAGGGCATGGGCGATACGCTTTAGAGCCCCAGGTCGTTCTTGATCTTCTCCCAGGAAACCAGACGGCCGGGCTTTTTCATGATATGCCGCGCCTCTTCCAAATCCCGACGGTCTTCCAGCGCTTCGAGAATCCTCAGATCCTCCGCGGAGACGACCGCGGCGACATCCTTGCCGTGGCGGCGAATGAGGGTGCGCTCGCCTGCGAATCTTGCGCGATTGAGCGCTTCAGCGAAGGCAGCGCGTGTTTGGCTGGCACTGAGTCGTCGAGTCATGGAACCCATCCCTCTTTGTACAAATTGTACAATCTTGTAGTGTAATCGGCAAGAGCCAATCCGAGCTTCGCCCGCATGAAGGGTGCGCACATCGAACTCCCACCCACAGGGCGTGTTTGGTTGCGGCTCTGCCGCGCGTCGCTACCTTCTGCAGCGGCGGTCGGAGACCGCCGCTACAATCGCGCGGGCGGCCCTACAGAAAGCGCTCCGTCTATGAACACAATGTCGTTTTAGGCCAAAAATCTGCGATTTGTCATGAATTTTCTTCCTACCGGTAGAAAAGTGGTTACGTATTTAACTTGACAATCTATAGCCCAGTCGGCTAAAATAGATGAGTTATGACCGCCGTACGCTCCATGGGCTACCTCCGGCAGTCCTTTCCCCATCCTCATTCTGACGGTCCGCAAGCGATCGCGGCGGCGCGGGCGGCGCAGCCGCCTGCCAGCATAAAGGAGATAAAACCATGAGTCTGATCAAAAGAGAACCCGGCCCGGCGCAGTCCATCACCAGCCACGCGAACAGCCTGCGCTCCACTGGGCCGCGTAGCGAGCGGGGCAAAGCGGTCTCGAGCCGCAATTTGCTGAAGCCGCGCCCTTTTTCCGAAGTCGTAGCCCGGAGCATGGAGGCGCTCGGCGAGCGCCCGGCAGATTTCGAACAGACGCACCAGGCGCTGGCCGCCGCCATGGAGCCGCGCGATGGTTGGGAGGCCGCCTGGGTACAAGACATCGCCATTCTGCGCTGGAGGCTGGAGCACTTGCAACGCGCCGAGGCGGGCGTGCTGGCCTCTCAGCGGCGCCGGCTCCAGGGCCAACGCCGTCGGGCAGCCTCCCCGCCCACGGGGGCAGCCGCCCTGGAAAATAACAATTTGCTCGGTGTTTGGGGCTTTACCGGCATCCCGGATTCGGCGATGAAGTTCCAACAGGTCATTGCCGTTCTCACCCAACTGCTCAACACCGTCAAGGTGGAGCTGTTTGAGGATGATGACAGCATGTACTTCAAGCTTCTCTACGGAAAGGCGATTGGGCCTCACGGCGCGACGCTGAAGGCCCACTATGACAGTGTGGCGAAGAAGTGCAAACAAGAAGGGGATTCCGAGGCCGCCGCGGACGCACGCAGATCACTGGATGCCGAGCTGAGCAAGGAAATCGCCGATTGGGAGCAACTGCAAGCGCTCTATGTGGCGGAACACCTGGAAGCGGACCCGCTCCAGGAAGATGCCGAGTTGCTGCTGCCCAACCAGGAATTGGACGAAATCATCCGCTATGAAACTCACTTGGAGGACCAGATCGAACGCAAGCTCCGCCAGTTCTACGCCCGGCGCCGGGAACCGGTCTTGCGCGGAGCGGAAACATTGCCGGCGGCAAGCGAGGAACCCGAGACGAGTGAGTTGGCCTGTCAAGCGCCATCGGTGGGGGCGTAGAGGCATGGCGTTTGTGGGCATGAAGGGGGAGAGGATGATCCTATTCGCTGAAATCTACGGGAATCGCACAGTGACTTCATGTCCATTCCGCGCGAATGATCCCAAAGCTGAGAACCTCTTGAAAACAAAGGGTCGCAAGAGGCGATTTTCATTTGCCAAAGCTGAGAACATCTTGAAAAAAAGCCAGTTATCGAAAACTATGGAAATGCAGAATGTTGGTGACAAATTGTTCGGTCATGTAGCGGCGGTCTCCGACCGCCGTCGATCGGAGATCGACGCTACATTTCGGCGGCGAGAGGCCGCGCAAAGCCCCGGCGCATCTCTAGTAATATAACACACTTGGTTATTATATACTGTTGTATGACTTTATGTTAACATGCCAGGGAACGACGATTGCCTCCCCAGCGCTGGGGCTACAACCAACCGATGACCGTCCCGCCTCGTGGATGCAAAATCCCCCAATGCGGATCACCCCTCAGGAGTTCTGGCTTTCCACCAGTTGCTTGGCGCGTTGGGCGGCGCGCACCACGGCTTTGATCAGCGTGACGCGCAGGCCGCCTTCCTCGAGTTCCAACAGACCATCGATGGTGCAGCCGGCGGGCGTGGTGACCATATCTTTCAATTTGGCCGGATGCTCGCCCGTGTGCAGCACCAGTGAGGAAGCGCCGAGCAGCGTCTGCGCGGAGAGCTCCGTGGAGAGCTCGCGCGGCAGGCCCAGCTTCACGCCTGCTTCCGCCAGCGATTCGATGATCAGGTAAACATAAGCGGGTCCGGAGGCGGAAAGGCCGGTGATGGCGTCCATGTGCTTTTCATCCACCACCACGGTGCGGCCCATGGAGCTGAAGATTTCCCGCGCCAGCGCCACGTCCTCGGGCGCCGCATGGGCGCTGGCGGCGATTGCCGTCATGCCCTGGCGAATGAGGCAGGGAGTGTTGGGCATGGCGCGAACGGCGCGCGCCGGGCGCCCCAGCTCGCGCTCGATGAGCGCGGTGGTGACCGACGCCGCGGCCGAGATGATCACCGCGTCTTTGCGCAGCACCTTCTTCACCTCATGGAGAAATCCCTTCACCTGCTGGGGTTTCAAAACAATTAACACCAAGTCGGCGCCCTTAACCGCCTGGGTATTGCTGGTGTGAGCCTTCACACCGTATTTCTCGGCGAGAAAATCAGCGCGCGGCTGGTGCGCCACGGTCGCTTCCACGCGCTCGACGGGAATGAGCTGCGAACCCAACATGCCGGAAAGCAGGCCCTCCCCCAGCTTCCCACAGCCGATCAGCGCCAGCTTTTTTACCCTGCCCTCGAAATCGCGCGCGCCGCGCACCGTTTTGGTTCCAGTGGTTTTCATATTTGTCCTCAGAAAGGGTGTACGGGCGGTTCGCGAACCAAGCCTGTCCAAATTAGGCTTTTTCGCTGCCCCTCCCCGGAGGGGAGGAATATCATTAGCCGTAGGTGCAACCTACGGACCGGAGCGATATCGAAAAGAATCTCTCCGACCCCGAAGGGGTCGAATCGTTCGACCACCCCTTCGAGGTCGGAAACTGATTAACCGGGCTTCCCTTCCGTGGGTTTCACCTACGGCTAATGACATTGTTCCCCTTCAGGGAACTCAACCCGCCTGCTTCAAAATCGCCTTGCACTTGGTTAATTTGGAGAGGGGCGGTTCACGAACCGCCCCCACGAGACATCGGTTGCACGCTGCCTACTGCTTACTGCCTTCTGCCTACTTTCTTGCTGCCGCCTGCGCCGCGGTGACTTCTTCCTTGGAGGTGGAAATCCACGGCATCATCTTGCGCAGCTCGCTTCCCACTTTTTCGATGAGGTGCCCGGCCCCCTTGGCCCGCATTTCCAGGAAGTGCGGGCGGCCTTTGGCGTTTTCCTCCATCCACTCGTTGGCGAAAGCGCCGTTTTGCACTTCGGCCAAAACCTTCTTCATCGTCTCGCGCACGTGGGCGTCAACCACCCGCGGCCCGCGCGAGTAGTCGCCGTATTCGGCCGTGTCGCTCACCGAATAGCGCATGTACTTGATGCCGCCCTGGTAGATGAGGTCGACGATCAGCTTGAGTTCGTGTAAGACCTCGAAATAGGCAATCTCCGGTTGATAGCCCGCTTCGACCATCGTTTCAAACGCGGTGGTGATGAGGGCGGAGACTCCGCCGCAAAGCACCGCCTGCTCGCCGAAGAGGTCCGTCTCCGTCTCTTCCTTGAAGGTCGTGCCAATCACCCCGGCCTTCAGCGAACCAATCCCTTTGGCATACGCCAGGCCGGTGGCTTCGGCGTGGCCCGTGGCGTCCTGTTCAATGGCCAACAGCGAAGGCACGCCAACGCCCTCGGTAAAGAGCTCGCGCAGGCGATGGCCAGGGCACTTGGGCGCGATCATGATGACGTCAACGTTTTTGGGCGGAGTAATGAATTTGAAATGAATATTGAAGCCGTGCGCAAAGGCCAGCGTCTTGCCGGCCGCCAGGTTGGGCCCGATGGATTCCGCATAGAGCTTCGCCATCGACTGGTCTGGTACCAGGAGGACAATCACGTCGGCGCGTTTGGTGGCTTCCGCCGGATCGTAGACTTCCAAATTCTGGGCTTGTACCTTGGCGCGCGAAGGGCTGGTGGGCGACAAACCGACGATCACCTTCACGCCGCTGTCGCGCAAATTCAAGGCGTGCGCGTGCCCCTGACTGCCGTAGCCGATAATGGCCACGGTTTTCCCCGCCAGGTTCTTCAGGTCGCCATCTTTCTCATAGTAAACTTTAGCCATAGTTCTCGAATCCTTTTCGTTAATTGAATTTGGAAAACAAAATTATATACCAGGAGACAGAAGTCAGGAGGCAGAAGTCAGGAACGCGCGAAACTCGAAACTGGAAAATCGAAACTCGCAAGCCCTGCATCGAACTTCAAGTTTCGAATTTCGAGTTTCGAATTTGACTCCTGACTCCTGGCTTCTGTCTCCTTTTCTGTCACGCTTGCGCCCCAACCATGACCGGGCTCGGCACGGTCTGAGTTGTTTTTACACAGGCGAAGGGAAGGAATTCCGGCAGACCGAAAGCCGGCGCGGCGGGTTGCCGGCGGCTTTCGGCAGGAACCTCGAGGAGATATTTTCCATGACTGGCAAAAACCAACTTTGACCCCGGAAAAGTATTGAGGATTTCGGCCACCCGCGTGGTGTCCGCATCGGCGTCGATAAACACAAAGGAAGCGTCCGCGGAGGTCTGGTGTTGGTAGTAGGAGACGCGCTCCACACCTTCCGTCCGGCGCAGGAAGTTGTAGAGATGATCGATGTCCGACTCGGGCGAATCCAGCACGGCCATCATGGAAAAGCCCATGGGCCGGGCGGCCATCGCCAGGGTGGTGATCTTCATTCCCTTGCGGCGAAAAACGTTCATGAGCCGGCAAGTCACAATCAGGTCTTGCTCGGTGTCAAGCGTGATCAGCCATTGCATCGGTAACTCCTCGAAAAGCCAGGGGCTGGGTGCCAGGAGGAATTAAGAATTCGGAATTATGAATTATGAATTGCAGCCAACACCTGGAATTCATAACTCATAATTCATAATTTTGGATTTCCCCCAGCACCCTCCTCACACTGCCCACAGGTCATCCAACACTTCTTCTTCCACCAGAGCGCGTGGCGGCTCCACCACCATTTCCGCCAGCGCGGCTCCCGGCGGAACGATGGGATAAACGTTCTCCGCCGGGTCCACCCAAACGTCGAGCAAGCGCGGCTCGCGATCGCTCAGGAAATCCTCGATCGCATCCGGCACATCCGTGCGGTGCTCCACGCGCGCGCCGCGGATGCCATAAGCCTCCGCCAGCTTCACGAAGTCCGGGGCAAAGTCGAGGTCAATGTCGCAGTAGCGTTTCTCAAAGAAAATTTCCTGCCACTGGCGCACCATGCCCAGGGCGCGATTATTGATGATGACAATCTTCACCGGCACGCGGTATTGCACCACCGTGGCCAGATCGTTCAGCGTCATCTGGAATCCGCCGTCGCCGACGATGGCAATCACCTGGCGGTCGGGGAAAGCCATCTGCGCGCCCATGGCGGCGGGGAAGCCGTAACCCATCGAGCCCAGTCCGCTGGAGGAGAGCCACGTGCGCGGCTGCGTGAAGTTGTAGAACTGCGCGGTCCACATCTGGTGCTGGCCCACGTCCACGGAAATGATGGCGTCTTCAGCGGCGCGTTGGGCGATGGACTCAATCACCCACTGCGGCTTCACCGTGTTGGCATACCGGTCGTAGGTGAGGGGATGCTCGCCGCGCCAGGACTCGATGCGCTGGAGCCATCGCTGGCGCTCGGGCGGGGGAGCCGCCTTGCGGCGCTTCAATACCTCAATCAATGCCTTCAGCGCTTCCCGCGCATCGCCTACCAGGGACAAATCCACATGCACGTTCTTGTTGACCTCGGAAGGATCGACATCAAATTGAATTTTCTTGGCGTCAGTGGCGAAACCGTTCAGGCGGCCCGTTACCCGGTCATCAAACCGCGCGCCGATGGCCACCAGCAGGTCGCAGTTGCAGATCGCCATGTTCGTGGCATACGAGCCGTGCATGCCCAGCATCCCGAGCGACAGCGGATGGTGGGAAGGGAATGCACCCAGCCCCATTAAGGTGGTCGTGACCGGGATATGAGTCAACTCCGCCAACTCGCGAAGTTCCTGCCAGGCGTCAGAAGCAACTACTCCGCCACCCACATAGAACACCACGCGGCGGCCTTCCAGAATCATATCGGCGGCACGCCCGATGTCGGCGTCCACAAACTCGCGCAGCCGCTCCGGCTGCGTTGTGCCCAGCGTGGACGGGTAGCTGGGCTCCGCCATTTCCAAAAGCACGCTCTTGGGAAGATCCACCAGCACCGGCCCCGGGCGTCCGGAAATGGCGGACCGGAAAGCTCGATCGATGATCCGCGGAATGTCCGCGGCCGAGCGAATGGCAAATGACTGCTTGGTGGAAGGAAGACTGATCCCGATGGTGTCGGCTTCCTGAAAGGCGTCCTTCCCAATCAATGCCGCCGGGACTTGGCCTGTTAGGGCGACGATGGGAATGGAATCCATCATCGCCGAGGTCAAACCGGTGATGAGGTTCGTGGCCCCCGGACCGGAGGTTCCCAAGCAAACCCCGGGCTTGCCAGTCACCCGCGCGTAGCCGTCGGCAGCGAAAGCCGCGGCCTGCTCGTGCCGCACCAGGAGGTGGCGAATGCCCGCGCTGTAAAGGGCATCGTAAAGGGGAAGAACCGCCCCTCCCGGAAGGCCAAAAAATACGTCCACCTTCTGGCGCTTCAGGCTTTCGAGCAGGATTTCAGAACCAGAAACAAGCTTACCCATAACCTCACTCTCAAAAACCGGCTTGGCCCTGGTACCGACCAGTCGGTAGGTAAAAGTACCACGCCGGAATCTCCCCGTCAACCCCTTTTTCGGCCCCTTCGGCGGTCACGTTAGCGCAGCAAGTCTTCCAGCCGGACGGCCTGATCGGTTTTTTCGTCGCGGTATTTGATGATGACCGGCGTGTAGAGGGAAATTCCCAACTCTTTGCCTCGACCCTTGGTGACGGCGCGCGCGCCGGGGACCACCACCGCGCCCTCGGGAATCCTCAGCGGGGCGTCGCCCTCACGGCGATGCACGGTGTCGCGCACCAGGTCGTAGACGGGCGTGGAACCCGTGATGATGGTTCCCGCGGCGAGCACGGCGCCTTTGCCCACAACGGTGCCTTCGTACACGCCGCAGTTGCCGCCCACCAGCGCCTCATCCTCGATGATCACGGGCAGCGCGCCAATCGGTTCGAGCACGCCGCCGATTTGCGCCGCGGCGCTGATGTGGACGCGCTTGCCCACCTGCGCGCAGGAACCCACCAGCGCGTGCGAGTCGATCATGGTCCCTTCGTCAACATAAGCGCCCACGTTGACATACATCGGTGGCATGCAGGTCACATTCTTCCCGACGTAGCAGCCATCGCGAATCGACGAGCCGCCGGGCACTACGCGAATGTTCTGCCCATCCGGGAGCTGCTTCAGAGGATAGGTGTGCTTGTCGCGGAATTGGAGGTCGGCTGGCGGCATGGATACCACGCGCCCCAGGCGGAACCCCAGCAGAATGCCTTTCTTGACCCAGCCATTTACGCGCCAACCGGAAGGCGAACTCGCATCCGGCTCCGCAGCGCGCACGCGGCCCTCGTTCAGAGCTGTTTTGAATTCGTCAAAGGCTCGGAGGTATTCCTCGCCGAACTCCTTTGTTTCGCGGACGTACAATTCTTCGATTGCGCTTTGGAGATCTATTACCATCGGTGAGGATCCTAATGGCTCACAGGCCCAAGACTCGTCTCAGTCCCTCTTCGATTAGAGTCAGTAGATGGGTTGGAATTGTACCAACCCGTTCGACAAACAACTCCTTATCAACCGTTACGACCTGCGAGACATTTACAACCGAATCTCTGGGAAGTCCGGTTTCCTCACGCCCGCAGCGAACATTACCTGGCGCGCCAGCCAAACGCAGGTTCGAGGTTATCAGGACGCCAACCGCCGTTTTGATTCGGCTTTCGTTGAACTCGTTCGTTTGGATGAGAACGACCGGATGGCGGTAACCTGGCCCGGAACCGGTAGGAGGGGGCAAGGAAGCCCACCAGATCTCGCCTCGGCGCATCACCACTCCTCACGCCCGATTGACAGGCTTTGGATCCGGGCCATCATAGGATCGAGCGAGGAATTCTCGGTAGCATATACGGCATTCAGTGCTTCCGTAATGCGCTTACCGGACTGCGCCTTAAGATATGCCTCAACAGCTTGGGCGTAAAAGCGGCTGCGCGAGACCTTTTGGCGCTTGGCGGCCCGCTCCGCCGCGCGGAAAATGCGATCAGGGATGGAGATGGCGGTTTTCATGGTCTGAGTATAACTTGAGTTATACCACGGGGCAATCCGAATAACGGGCATGGAAGTGGCAGGCGGAGCCGCTTCGCGAGCCGCTAGCCCGCTAAGGCGTCGAGGAAGGAAAGAGACACTTTAACTTGAAGCGATGATTCGGTAGACAAAGCTTTCCCGGCCACTTGCGTCGGGCCTTGATCCCACACGAATTCCGCCGATTTTCTCCATGGCCCTCTGCGAGCGGAAATTCTGTGGACCAACAAGAAAGATAACGCTGGTCACGAATTTGAAGGCGTGCCGCAGCATGAGCTGTTTCATTTCCCGATTGTAGATGCCGCCCCAGTGGGACCTGGCCAAGAACGTCCAACCGATTTCAATCTCGCTCTCTTCTTTATTGTATCCGTGGAATCGTGACGACCCGATGACTTGGCCGTTCTTGGTATCAATGGCGATCAATGCTCCGCCGGATTCCAAGGCCTCGCGGAAAAACACCTTGAAAACCCCTTCCTCGTGACGGTCATTTGCCGGATGTTGTTCCCAAATGAGCGGATCTGAAGCTACAGCATAAAGATCCTGAAAATCCTCGGGTAGAAGGGGTCTGAGCTCGAGGAGCTCGCCTTTCAAATTGGGCTGGAGGTCAAATGACATTCTTGATTCTGTCCTCAAATTTTGAATGCACGACTCTTAGCCGTCGCAGACGCCAAAATGCGGCCGCCGGCGGCAGCCCGGAAAAAGCCGCGATTTACAAAACAGGCTCGCGCTCCACGTGCTGTGGCGCTTAAGGGATTCTACTTGCTGGCGGGGCTCGCATTCAACTTGGCGCTAAGGGCGCGGGCCAATGCCTCCAGGGCCTTGACCATTTCCGAAGAGTCCTCGTAGGCGACGAGGCGAACGAAGTACGGACCTTGGCGAAAGGTCAAGCTGACCTTGGCGTACCGCCCTGCGTCCCCTATCGTGAGCGGCTGGCTTCCCACGGCCGATTCGGAATCGTAGATTTTGCGCGCGCCCGCGCCGTCACCCATCACGTACACGTCGACGGTGGCATCGGTTGCGAGTTTGAACCGGTAGTCGCTGGTGAGCGTCTTCACCACGCCCGCCTGCACGTACTTGTCCGCATCGCCGTCGATGTATTGCCACAACTGGCTGGGTTCGAAGGTGCGCGTCTCACTGGATTTCACCCAACCCGGCACCGAGTTGCTGACCGGAAAGGCGTCGACAGGCCCGGAAGGCGGTTTGGAGCGGCAACCCATCAGGAGGCCGGCGAGGGCAAAGATCACGGCCGAAATTCGAAACTCGAAACTCGAAAACCGCGGCGACCTTCGAGTTTCGAATTTCGAGTTTCGGTTTGTCATTGCTTGGCACCCCTTTCGGATAATCCTGCGGTGTCCCGCTTCAAGAGGATCTGGTTGGTCTTCGAGCGGCTTTCGCCGATGCTGGTGACGTAGATGGCGGGCTGGTCTTTGACGGGGCAGGCGAACTCGCACGCTCCACATCCCACGCAGCGATCAGGATCGACGTAAGGCTGGCGAACTTTTTTGACGCTCCCCAGGGAGTCCGTCACCTCGGCGGGATGCAGGTAGATAGCCTTGGGGGACGTAGGGCACCACTCCTCGCACACGATGCATTCGGTAGCCATCGCCCAGGGCAGGCAGCGCCCGCGGTCGTAGAAAGCCGTGCCCACACGGATGGGCTTGGCGTCCTTGGCGGCGGTCGAGGGCAGCCAGGCTTTTTCCGCTTGGGTGATTTCCCAGATGGCGCCGGTGGGGCACACCTCGCCGCAGAGCACGCAACTGGGTTCGCAGTACCCGATGCGGGGCGCGAGCACGGGCGTCCACAAGCCCTCCAGGCCTGCTTCCAGCAAAGCCGGATGTAAGGCGTTATTGGGGCACACCTTCATACACTCGCCGCAGCGAATACAGCGCTCGAGAAAGCTCCTCTCGTCGAGCGCCCCGGGCGGCCGGATTAGTCGCGGGTCTTTAGCCGCCGCAAATCCCGGCCCCGAGCGCAGAATCGGCAACAGCGCCGCGCCCGCCGCCACTCCGGCCAGCGCGCGACGACGCTGGAGGCTGGGCCTATCGATACTGGTGGGCGTGGCAGGGAAGAACTTGAAGCGGATTCCGCTTTCCGGACACTCGCCCACGCAGTTGAAGCACAAGTGGCATTCCGCTTTGCGCCACTTGGCGTCGGGATGGGGATCGTCCCCTCCCTGGCAGTCCAGCAGGCAGCGATTGCAATCGTCGCAGTGGCTCGAGAGCTTCTCCAGGCCGAGAATCGACCAGCGCGAAACGATTCCCAACAGCGCGCCCAGGGGGCACAGCGCCCGGCACCAAAAGCGCGTGATACGCAGGTTAAGCGCCAGGAGACCGATGAAAATCGCGCCCAGAAAAAACGCCTGGCGATAGTGCGGCTGCCGGAAGCTGAGCAGGGTTTCATTCAGAACGAGTTGGGCAACATAGCCGGCGGTCCGCAACGGCGCAGCCGGGGAATGATGCAGCGCGCCTAGCAGTGCGTCCAGCGCGTAGTTCATCGCCGGGAACACGGACGTTCCCAGCGACCTCACGGTGAGCGAGATGGGGTCCAGCAGGCCGAGGAGCGAGCCGCCAAAAAGCGCCGAGACCAGCCCGGCAATCAGGAGGTAGTACTTCCAGGTTTGCCAGGGCTTGTAGCGGTTCCGCTCCAGGCGCTCCGGCCCGCGCTTGCGCTCCGACTTCCAACTGCTCAGAAATTGGTTCAGCGTTCCCAGCGGGCAAATCCAGCCGCAGAAAAAGCGGCCCAGGAATAAAGTGGGAATCAGAATCGCCAGGCTCCAGAGGAGTCCGCGGTAGAGCGTGTGGGTTGAAAGGGCGCTGGCGAGAGCCACGAGGGGGTCAAGCTGGAGGAAGAAGCCGACGGGATACGGAGGTCGCACTCCGTCGCGTACGGCACGCAACGAGCTGAAGCTTTCCGTCTTCATCATCAGAAGGAGAAAGAGCAGCAGAAACAGGATCTGCGATAGCCGCCGGAGTTGGGGAAGCTTTTGCTGGGTCATGGCAGAAAACCTAACACTTTGCCACAGGCACGATATGCAGCTAAAAGGCCAATGGCGAGAAACGAGGTAACTGTATGGAATTTCAGGCGCTTACCTGTAGTGTTGTTTGTTGAATGGATGGGACCTGGCAAGTTGGAATTGGGGTTTATGGCGCAATCGTACGCGAGCGCTGCGAGGTCAAAGCCCCTCGATCATCCCGTGCATGACCGGTCGGCGTCTCAGACCAAGAAGCGCTTGCCCCATCGAGCTGCCCATGGAGCGATTACAAACCAATACGGGTACCGAACTTGCGGTGTGAAGCACGCCCTCACCGCCTCCGCCCTTCAGCATGTTCCCAGGCCTTTCTTTACGCCAGGCAGCGGGCTCTACCGGAGAACTTCAATGCCAACTTTTTGGGCGGCAGTTCGCATCTTGTCGTCGAGTGTGGCCAGCGGCAGGTTGCGCCGCAGAGCCAGTTCGAAGTACGCAGCATCGTAAGCTGTCAACCCAGACAGGCGAGCCGCGGCAATAAGCGCTGAGGGGGTAGTCGGGCTGAGTTCCAAGAATGCGGCAAGGCGTTCGATATCGCTGACGTGCGAGGAGACTACCTGCGCGGATGCTCGGCCCCGGCGTTCCGCTGTGATCAATGCGTTTGAAATTTCGTAATACCAGAGGTCGGGGACCACCCCAATCGTGCCCGATTGAAGAAGGTGAAGGGCGCGAAGCGCCATCTTTGGCGCGGGCGTGTCCACCATCCAACCAAGGGCGATGGAGGCATCAAGAACCAGATAGGTCAAAATCGCCTCCCCTCCTCGATCAAGCTTTTAATCGTGACACCTTTGGGTAGGTTTATCCGGGGGCGGCTTCTGATCGAGTCGAAAATTTCTTTCAAGGTCCGCCCACGCTCGGCCGGCATCGGAACCAACCGCGCCTGCTCTTTTCCACGCCGGGTGATAACGATTTCTTCACCTTTGGCTGCCCGCGCAACCAGTTGTGAGAGCTTCTGCTTGGCCTCGAAAATCCCTACTGTCATTTTACAGATCCTCCTGGATAGTCAACCGTTTATCTAGATGATTGTGCTATCCAGGCTGTCAGGAGTCAAGCCACATGATCACGCATTATCGGAGGGAGACGTGACGGACTTGCGCCAAGGCGGGCTTCGCCCGCAATTAGATTCCCTAATCCGTGACAGCGGCGAAGTGAGCAGTGTTGGCCCTACCGAACGGCTATCTTGCCGTAAATGGAATGCTCGATCTCGGCGGGGTTATCGAGGTCGATGAAAACCAAATGAGGGTGTGTGTGGTCGCAGCCCGGATTGATGACTGTCGTGGCTCCGATGCGGTCGAAAAAAGATCGGGAAAGTTTGGGGCTTTCGTGGATGTGCCCGTGGAGGGAAAAGCAAGGCTGGTTTTTCTCAATCCAGCTCCGCAGGGCCTTACTGCCGATGTGGCGGCCATCGAAAAGCACATCACAGCGAGTATCAAAGGGCGGCGCGTGGACGACGGCTACCGTGTGCGGGGGGTCCGCAACCGGAAGCCGCCTGAGTTCCTGCTCGATGCTGGGCAAGGAGTCTAGATAAGAATGGAAATTCTCGATCTCCCGGAAGCCGCGCGGGGTCCCCATAACGCAGCGATAGGAATAGGAATGGGAATCCGGGTCCGGCACGTCGTCCCAGCGTTCAAAGTCTTTCAAGTGAAAAGGCGTGGGTGGCACAAAAGAAAGGCCCATCAAGGTGTAGGCGCCCAGGGTTCGGGTTTGCTGATGCAGATTTTCGATGAGCTCTTTCCTTTCGAGTTCTTCGAGCGCGGGTAGAACAGTTTGGCAGTCGTCGTTGCCGGGGATGGCAAAGATACGCAACGCGGGATGGGCCTGCTTCCACTCGCCAAGGAGCGGGGACAGACGGCGGAGAATGAACTCTGGTTGTTCGATCGGCAGGCGCAGAGAAGCCCCTGTGGGCGAACCGGGGCAGAGGTCTCCGCCGAAAATCAGGGCGTCGGCACGCGTGCGAACTGCGGCTTCCCCCGCTGCGCGGTAAAGGTCAAGGATACCGTGTAAGTCGGATGTGTAGACAATCAGGGGCATACAGTAGACGGCATACAGAATACTGGGAATAGCAGACGTGCGGTCCCCAATCTTTCCAGGACGGCTGACTTGGTTATTCTACTGCGCTTTATGCCGACTACTGTCTACCGCGCGCCAGCGAATACGAGCTGAGCACCTTAACGTAGTTTGCCCTCTGGAAAGCGGAGGGGTCAGCTACGGCGCGCTGGCTCATGCTCCCTTGCATTTGGTGGATCGACTCGTACTCGTGTAATTCCATCCATTTCAGAAGTTCGGTCTGCACGGTCGCCAGGTGGCCGATGCCGTCCCGGAGCAATGCTGAGGTCATCATGGCCACGCGCGCTCCGGCCATCATTGACTTCAGCACATGCAAGCCGGTGTGCACACCGCCGGTGATCGCCATGTCCGCCCGGTTTTTTCCGTATAAAACCGCCACCCAATTAAGGCGCAGCAGCAATTCGTGCGGCGTGCTCAGGATGAGATTGGGAACAACTTCCAGGTTTTCCAGGTCGAAGTCCGGCTGATAGAAGCGGTTGAACAAAACCAGCGCGTCGGCGCCGGCCTGGTCCAAGCGCCGAGCCGTATTGGGCAGCGAGCTGAAGTAGGGACCGATTTTTACGGCCACGGGAATGCGAACACTGGCTTTCACCTGTGAGACCAAGTCAACGTACATCTGTTCCACTTGGCCACCGCTCATCTCGGGGTCGGTGGAAATGAAGTAGATATTCAGTTCCAAAGCGTCGGCGCCGGCTTCCTCGATCTTCTTTGCGTAAGCGACCCAGCCGCCCGTGGAACTGCCGTTCAGGCTGCCGATGATGGGGATACTCACGGCTTGCTTGGCTTGGCGCAGGTGCTCGAGATAGCCGTCGGGCCCCAGGTTGTACCCCGTCATGTCGGGGATGTAGGTCAACGATTCCGCAAAGCTATCCGTTCCCTGCCAAAGGAAACGATCCAGCGTGTTGCTTTCCACGCTGATCTGCTCCTCGAACAGGGAGGGGAGCACGACTGCGGAGGCTCCGGCGTCTTCCATGCGCCGGATATTGCCAAGGTCTTCCGAGAGCGGCGAAGCGGAAACGACGAGGGGATTCTTCAGGGTCATACCAAGGTATTTTGTGGTCAGGTCGATCATTTACTTTACCTCCTTCGCAGCGCCGTTCATCGGCATGGCGGCCAGATTGGTGTAAAGTCTCCAGCGCTTCTGGACGTCCTCTTCGGCGAGATTCAGCAAGTGTTTGGCGGCTTCCGGATCGCTATGCGCCAGCATGGTGTAGCGAGTTTCGTTGTAGATGTACTTTTCGAGCGGCAAGGAAGGCGCCCGCGAATCCAACTGCATGGGATTCTTGCCCAGTTTCAACAGGTCAGGGTTGTAGCGGTAAAGCGGCCAGTAACCGGATTGTACCGCAGCTTTCTGCTGATCCATTCCGTGCACCAGGTCGTAACCGTGGGCGATGCAGTGGCTGTAGGCGATGATGATGGACGGCCCCTCGTAGGCGTCGGCTTCCAGGAACGCCTTCAAGGTCTGCATATCGCTTGAACCCATGGCCACCTGCGCCACATAAACGTTGCCGTAGCTGACGGCCATCATGCCCAGGTCTTTCTTGGGCCGCGGCTTTCCACCTGCGGCGAACTTGGCAACGGCGCCGCGCGGGGTAGCTTTCGACATCTGCCCGCCGGTGTTGGAATAAACCTCAGTGTCGAGCACCAGGACGTTTACGTTGCGGCCGCTGGCCAGCACGTGGTCAAGCCCGCCGTACCCGATGTCGTAAGCCCAACCGTCGCCGCCAAAGGCCCAAACGCTCTTCTTAACCAACGCGTCAGCAACATTTGCGAGGTCACGCGCCTCGAGCGTGGAAATTCCCGCCAGCTTGGCTTTCAGGGATTGAACACGTTCACGCTGCTCGCGAACGCCCGTTTCGGTGGATTGATCGGCATTGAGCAGAGCATCAACGAGTCCGTCGCCCAGGCTCGCGGCGAGCCGCTTGGCGAGTTCCCGCGCGTACTGCGCTTGCTGGTCAACCGCCAGGCGCATGCCCAGCGCAAATTCCGCGTTGTCTTCGAACAGCGAGTTCGACCACGCGGGGCCGCGGCCCTCGGGGTTGGTGGCGTAAGGCGTGGTGGGCAGGTTGCCGCCGTAAATCGACGAGCAGCCTGTGGCGTTGCCAATCAGCGCGCGATCACCGAACAACTGAGTCATCAGTTTGATGTAGGGGGTTTCGCCGCAACCCGCGCAGGCGCCGGAAAATTCGAATAACGGTTGCAGCAACTGGACGTCTTTCACCTGGCCCAGGCTGAGCGTGCGGCGGTCGGCTTCCGGAATCTCCAGGAAGAAATCCCAGTTTTTACGCTCCGCCTCGCGCAGCGGCACCTGGTCCGCCATGTTGATGGCCTTGTGCTTGGCCTCACTCTTGGATTTGACCGGGCAGATTTCCACGCACAGCGCGCAGCCGGTGCAATCCTCCGGCGCCACTTGCAGCGTGTATTTCATCTCCTTGAATTCCTTCCAGCGCGCCGCGGCCGACTTGAAGGTGGCGGGAGCTTTTTCCAGCAGCGCAGGTTCGTAAATCTTGGCCCGGATCACGGCGTGGGGGCACACCATCACACACTTGCCGCACTGGATGCAGAGGCTCTCGTCCCATACGGGGATGTCCAGAGCGATGTTGCGCTTCTCCCACTGCGCGGTTGCGGTGGGAAAGGTGCCATCCTTGGGCATGGCGCTGACCGGCAGGGCATCGCCATCACCCTCGATGATTTTGGCCAGCACGTCGCGCACGAACGCTGGCGCCTGAGAGGGTACCGGTGGACGCATGTCGAAACTGCTGCTTACGTTCGCCGGAACCTTGACCTCGTGGAGATGATCGAGCGAAGCATCCACAGCGGCGAAGTTCTTCTTCACCACGGCTTCGCCGCGCCGTCCGTAAGTTTTCTCAATGGCGTGCTTGATGGCAGAAATGGCTTCTTCGCGGGGAAGTACGCCGCTGATGGCGAAGAAACAGGTTTGCATGACCGTGTTGATACGGCCACCCATTCCGGCGGCGTGTGCCACCTTGATGGCGTCAATGACAAAAAGTCGCAATTTCTTTTCGATGATGTGCCGTTGCGTGGTGACAGGCATCATGTCCCACACTTCGTCCGGTCCATAGGGGCTGTTGAGCAGGAAAGTGGCGCCGGGTTCGGCGGCCCTAAGAACATCATACCGCTCGAGGAACGTGAACTGGTGGCAGGCCACGAAATTCGCCTGAGTGATTAGGTAGGTGGAGTGGATCGGCTTGGGGCCGAAGCGCAGGTGGGAAATGGTGATGGAGCCGGATTTCTTGGAATCGTACACGAAGTACCCCTGCGCGTAGTTGTCAGTATCTTCGCCAATGATCTTGATGGAGTTCTTATTGGCGCCAACCGTGCCATCGGAGCCAAGGCCGTAGAAGACAGCGCGCACGGTCTTGGGATCTTCGGTGGAAAACGTGGGGTCAACTTCCAAGCTGGTGTGCGTGACGTCGTCCACGATGCCCACGGTGAAGTGATTGCGAGGCGCCGGCTTCAGCATTTCGTCAAACACGGCCTTCACCATGGCGGGAGTAAATTCCTTTGAAGAAAGGCCGTAGCGTCCACCGATGACGCGGGGGAAACTTGAGAACGGCGCTTTGCCTGCGGCCAAACCCTCGCTGAGTGCGGTGATGACATCGACGTAGAGAGGTTCGCCGGCAGCGCCTGCTTCCTTGGTGCGGTCGAGCACAGCCAGGTTCTTTACTGTCTTGGGGAGTGCGGCAAGGAAATGTTCAATCGAAAAG
>JBEKNU010000138.1:0-19100 GCA_049522495.1 Terriglobia bacterium | reverse complement strand
GCTTATAGGCTTTGGAAACCGGGATGGCCTCGGCCACGCCGGGCAGGCTCTCGAATTCCTCCGGCTCCAGGGGCCCGGGATTGCCGGTGATGCCCACCGCCGTCCGCTGCGCGCCCGGCATCGGGTGGGCGCGGTAGCCCATGGACACGATTCTCGCGCACACACGGCGAACCTCTTCCTCGCTCGCCTGCGGCTTCATGACGATCAGCATGGAAACTTCCTTCGTCCGCCTGCAACTCTATCGCGCCATTGTAGTCTAATTCGGTGGGGTGTTTCTGACAATGATTTGAGGACGAATCCCGTTCCTAATTTGCCTGCCGAGGAACCAGGGTTCCGTCAAAGTCGCGGGTGTCGCATACCTCCAGGGCCATGAATGCATCACCCGCGAAGAGACCCCTCACCCGTCCCGACCTGGCGGGACACCCTCTCCCCAAGGGAGAGGGATAGAAATCAAAACAACAGCCCTCTCCCAGGGGAGAGGGTGCCCGACGGAGGAGGGCAGGTGAGGGGTCTTTTTCAACCCCATCGGACTTTGACGGAACCGTGGCCGAGGAGTATTCCTTGCTGGAATTCGCCGCCGCTCCTTGATAGCATGACGCAGTTTGCCGGCGGCCTTGCTTGGTTCCGTCGGCCATCCTGATGCTTGCGAGGTGCTTTCTTTATGCGGTCCTGGAAAGTGTGGCTTGCTTTGGTATTGCTTTCACTGGTGTCTCTGGTCATGCTGGCGGCGCCGCTCGAGCCCGAGCACGGCGTTAACAGCGCTAACTTGGATCGAAGTTGCGCTCCCTGCACGGACTTCAACCAATTCGCTAACGGGGGCTGGGAGGCGAAAAACCCGATTCCTCCGGCCTACCCCGCCTGGGGCGTCGGGAATGAGGTCAACGAACGCAACCGTAATGTTCTCCATCAGATTCTCGAAGATGCCGCCAAGAACGCCAAGGCCCCGCGCGGAAGCAGCGAACAAAAGACTGGCGATTACTACGGAAGTTGCATGGACACCACGAAAATCGATAGTGAAGGTCTGAAGCCCTTGCAGCCTGAACTTGACCGCATCCAGCAGATTGCGAATATATCCAACTTGGAGGCCGAGATCGCGCACCTCCAGAGCATTGGAGCGGGCGCATTCTTTGGTGTGGATTCCACGCAGGACTTCAAGGACAGCACCCAGGTGACGGGCGAAGTGGACCAGGGCGGTCTGGGTATGCCGGACCGCGATTACTACACGCGGGAAGATCCCAAATCCAAGGAGCAGCGCGCCGAGTACCTGAAACACGTGACCAAAATGTTTGAGCTGATGGGCGACCCGGCCGCAACCGCCGCCACCGAAGCCCAGACGGTGATGGACCTGGAGACGCAGCTCGCCAAGGCCTCCCAGACGGTGGTGGAGCGGCGCGAACCTAAGAATGTGTATCACCGCATGCCGCAATCCGGAGTGAAGACCCTGGCCCCGAACTTCCCCTGGGAGGATTATTTCACCGCGGTGGGCCTCGAGGGCAAGGGCGATGTGAATGTGACCGCCCCGGACTTCTTCAAGGAAATGGGGCAGATGATTTCCGCCCAGCCGATTTCCAACTGGAAGATTTACCTTCGTTGGCATTTGATCAACGAGGCAGCGCGCAGTATGTCCACGCCCTTTGTGGATGAGGACTTTCACTTCAAGCGCGAGGTGCTGACCGGCGCGAAGGAAATTTTGCCGCGCTGGAAGCGGTGCGTATCCTACACTGACGGGGCTCTGGGCGAGGTGTTGGGGCAGGTCTATGTGAAGAAGGCCTTCCCTCCGGAGGCCAAAACTCGCGCCCTGGCGATGGTGAAGAACCTGGAATCCGCGCTGGCCGATGACATCAAGACTCTTCCCTGGATGAGCGAGGCCACCCGCCAGCAGGCGCTGATTAAACTCCGGGCCATTACCAATAAAATCGGTTACCCCGACAAGTGGCGCGACTATTCCGCCTTGGACATCCAGCGCGGGCCCTATGTGGAGAACGTTTTCCGGGCCGCGACGTTCGAATTCCATCGCGATCTGAATAAAGTCGGCAAACCCGTGGACCGCAACGAATGGGGTATGACTCCGCCCACGGTGAATGCCTACTACAACCCCCAGTTGAACGAGATTGTTTTCCCTGCTGGAATCTTGCAACCCCCCTTCTTTGATTTTCAGGCGGATGACGCTCTCAACTATGGCGCGATCGGATCGGTTATAGGCCACGAAATGACCCACGGTTTTGACGACGAAGGAAGCCAGTTTGATGGGCAAGGCAACCTGAAGAACTGGTGGACGCCGGAGGACCAGAAGAATTTCGACGCGCGCGGCGCATGTATCGCCAAACAATTTGACGGGTTTGCTGTGGAAGACAAACTGCACGAGAACGGTAAGCTGGTCGAGGGCGAAAGCATCGCGGACCTCGGCGGCCTCGCCATCGCCTATGCCGCCTACCAAAAGTCGTTGGAGGGCAAACCCCGGCCGAAGGATATGGACGGCTTCACGCCGGAGCAAAGATTCTTCCTTGGGTACGCGCACGGTTGGGCCGAAAATTTGCGTCCGGAATACGCGCGCATGCTGACCAATGTGGACCCCCACCCTCTGCCGAAATTTCGCGTCAATGCGCCGCTCTCCAATCTCCCGGCCTTCGCCAAAGCCTTCGGATGCAAGTGGAGCGACCCCATGGTCCGCCCACCCATTCAGCGTTGCGGGATATGGTAGCGAGGCTCGAAAATCGAAATTCGAAAATCGAAACTCGCCGGCTTACGCTAAGCGCACCTCCTTGCCCGTGGGCCGTGGCGCGGAGGAGCGCGACACGACTAGCGAGTGCTGAAACCTGCGGTGAAATGCATAGCGACTGCGCCAGACGAGTTTCGATTTTCGAGTTTCGAATTTACCGCCGCACCCCAACCATTAGACTCGACGGTCCTGGCAGGCGGATTTGCCGGACCTCGTGGAATCCAGCCTCGCGTAACCAGTCCGCATACTCCTCGTCGCTGTAAGTGCTGCCTGCCGGCGTTCCCACCAGCATATTGAGGGCGAACAGGGCGGCCTGTTTGGGCGCGGTCTTGTCCGGTTCCAGGATGAAGTCCTGGATCACCACTCGGCCTTGGGGTTCGAGAGCTTCAAAACAACGCCGGAGCAAATCCTGATTTTCTGCAGGGCTCAGCATGTGGCAAATGGCGGAGACCAATACCAGGGTGAAGCCTTTGCCCAGCGGGTCGCGGCGCAAGTCGCCGGCGCGAGTCTGTACGCGCTCCGCCAGGCCCGCGGCGTTGATGTGCCCTTGTGCTATGGGAAGCACGGTCGGCAAGTCGAGCAGCGTTGCGTGCAGCCTTTCATGGGCTTGGGCGAAAGCAATGGAGTACGCCGCCGAACCGCCGCCCACATCCAGCAGGCGCTCGCCTGCCGCGCCGACGGCCTGCACCACCAGCGGCGCGCGCTCAGCGGCATTGCGATGCATGGCGGCGATGAATGGCTCGGTCCAGTCCTGGCCGCGCTCCGCCATTTCCTGGTGGCCCACCGCCGTGCCCGCGCGGACGCAGTCTGTCAGGTTGGACCAACGATGCCAAATGTTCGCGAGGTGGATCAGTCCGGGGCGGGCGTTGTCCTTGGAGGTTTGAGCAAAATAGCGCCCCGTCGTGGGAGTGTTGCGGTAAACTCCCTGCTGCTTCGTAAGCATGCCCATGGCGACGAGCGCGTTCAACAGCATCTCCGTGGCGCGTGGGTTGGTGGAGATTTTCTGCGCAACCTCTGCAGCCGTGGCGCCGCTGCCCACGGCTGTGAAAACGTCAAGTTCGAGGGCGGTCAGCAGGGCGCGGCTCTCCATGTAAGCGCGCAGCGTCTGGTTCAGGTCATCGGGCAGGACGCCGGCCGCGTCCTTGGCCCGTTGCGCCGCCATAAATTTCGCGCGGTTCGAGAGGATCTCCGCTCGCAACGCCGCTACGTCAGGATTCACCAGCCGCTCCAACACGCGGCCTTGCACAAAATGCGACTCGACGAGTTCGGGAATGTCCTCCGCCCGCACCCCCGAGTACCAGACGCCCTCGGGATAAACCACCAGGTTGGGGCCACGCTCGCAAACCCCCACCGAGCCACACGTGGTGATCTGAACCTCATCCAGCAGCCCGCGCGCCGCCACTTCCTTGCGCAGCGCCTCGATGGTCGCCGCCGAGCCCCGCGCCGGGCAGCAAGGAATTCCCTCCGGCTTCCTTTGATCGCAAATGAAGACGTGATAAAGAAACGGTTCCATGATGACCTCACCGATTTATTTTCCCGGTTGGGTATGTAGCACCTGAGACGCGGGTCCCTCTCGCAACATTCCCGCTTTCAGACGGTCGTGCAGTATACCGCCATTTGGGTGGGCAGGGCGCAGATGATATAATAATGCCATGCCGGTTGATACTCGCCTAACCTACGACGACTTCTGCTTGCTACCCGAAGATGGCAAGCGGCGTGAGATTATTGAAGGAGAACTGTTTGTGACGCCGTCACCGCAAACGCCGCACCAGAGAGCTGTTATGCGCCTGAGTGTCCACCTATGGCAATTCGTGGACTCTCATGAGCTCGGGGAAGTTTTTGGCGCTCCCTTCGACGTGGTATTTTCTGAGTTCGACGTCGTTGAGCCGGATCTTCTTTACATTTCGAATGCCCGCGCTAATGTCCTGACGAATAAGAACGTGCAAGGGGCTCCCGACCTCGTCGTTGAAGTTTTGTCGGAGAGCACAGCGCGTGTGGACCGCTCGATCAAATTGAAGCTCTATGGAAAATTTGGTGTGCAAGAGTATTGGATCATTGATCCTAACGGTCCTTCGGCGGAAATTTACCGGCGTGGGAACGAGGGATTGGCCCTGGTTGCCAAACTTTCTGCAGGCGATGCCCTGACTTCGCCCATGTTTCCGGGGTTCAGTGTGCCCCTCCTTAAACTCACTGAGTAATCGTTCACGCAATCATCGAAACATTGGAATGACAAGTCTGCGGAATTAATATGAGCCGACGATGAGCTCTGCCGGAGGGTCTTCCTTAACCTGCTGCAACTGTTCTATCTGATCCGACGGACCTGGCGGGGACGTGGAAGGGACAGGGAAGAGGGTCGACGGCGCTGCGCGGACGGTCGTCAAGGATGCGAAGGACGGACCCGGAGGGTGGCATGCGACCGCCGCCGCTGGCTGGGCTTTTCACGCCGGCGATTCCCAACGGGGTCGTCCTTTACTTTCGCTTTACTTTCTCTCTTGACAAGACTCTGGCATTAGGCTATGATTGATGGATGATGGTAGGCTTGTCGGCTGGTGGTGCCGTCCCCGACAGGCCCGCCAGCACGGCACGACGCGTGCCGGCGTCACGGCGCGAAGGGAATGAGCCATGAACGGATGGTTGATGCCGAATAAGAGATGCGGGGGAAATTTTATGGTGACTTCATGTCCACCTTCGGACGATTTGCCCTAAGCTGAGAACATATTGAAAACAAAGGGCCGGAAAGGGCGATTTTCGCTTCCCAAACCTGAGAACGTACTGAAAGTAAAGGCACTTGCAGGAATCTATGGAAAAGTGAAAACAGCATGTCAAAATGTCCCACAAGAAGGAGGGCCCATGATGGATATGGGCTAGCTAAATAGGCTTCAATGTGATTGCGAGAGTCTCCGCCGCAAATGTGCTGAATTCTCCCATGTAGTCGGGATTCATCGTAACCCGCCGCGAGCTCACCGAAAGCTTTCACCTGCCGGGAAGATATCGCTCACCACAGAGCGCACAGAGACCACAGAGAAAACCACCGCTGTTTGCGCGCGTGGAGATTACGGTCCGTTGGTTTATCGACCCACGGTTTTTGCTCGTGTCTGTTCTCCGTGATCTCTGTGGCCTCTGTGGTGAAGCCCTTCTTGGGTTACGGACGGCAACTGCATTGTGCGCCAAACCTCTTAACGTCGGCCTTTCGTTGACGCCTTTCGAACGGGTCTGTTACCATGATCAGTTCAGGTTGCGGAGAAATTCCTATGAAAGTGGGTGTGCACACTTCGATTGCAGGCGCTCTGGAGAATGCGGCGCATCATGCCAAGAAGATTGGCTGTGACACCTTCCAAATGTTTTCGGCGAACCCGCGGGGCTGGCGGACGCTCGATCCTACGCCCGCGGCATGTGAGTCTTTTCGGGCCGCGCGCGAATCCTACGGTCTTTCTCCCGTAGTCATTCACGATAACTATTTGATTAACCTGGCGTCATCCGATGCCCTCATTCGGGAACGTTCCATTGCCGCTTTCCGGCGGGAGATCGAGAGGGCGTTGGCTTTGGGCGCCGATTACCTGGTCACGCACCCCGGCAGCGCCAAGGGAGCCGCTCCGGCGGCGGCCATCGCCACCTGCGTGGAATCCCTCCGCCAGGCGGCGGCAGGACTGAAGCTCGACGGTTTAAGCATCCTGATTGAAAACACCGCCGGGCAGGGAACGGCCATCGGTCGCACTTTCGAGGAAGTGGCGGAAATTATCGCGGGCGCGGAAAAGGACTTGCCGGTAGGCGCATGCATCGATACTGCGCACAGTTTTGAGGCGGGGTACGCCATGCACACTGCCGAAGGGTTAAATGCCGCGGTGAAGCAGCTTGACGCGACGATTGGCGTGAAGAAAGTGCGAGTGATACACGCCAACGATTCCAAAACCGCCTTCGGCTCCCACGCTGACCGCCACGAGCACATCGGCAAAGGGCAGATCGGCGCCGAGGCTTTTATGCGCATCGTGCGGCATCCGAAGCTGAAAAACATTCCGTTCATCTGCGAGACGCCGGTGGATAAGCCAGGCGACGATAAGCGCAACCTGCAAATAATGAGAAAGCTGGCCTTGAAGGCTTGAGGAAAAATGGGTTTCGCACCGATTGCAGTTGAGGAGTACGTAAAGCGGCATGTGAAGCATAACCCCGACGATGATCCCGCCGATTTACTCAAGCGCTTGCGCAGCCGCGTCGGGGATGCATTGGCGGGAGCGCGTTGCCACTGCGGCGAACCGATTTGGGTAATCGGCTCTGTCTTTGCGGGAAATGCGTGCTTTACTTGCATCACTGGCGAGGCCGATCCCAGCGCGGACTATGAAATCGATGAAGTGCTGGAAAGCCGAGGAGCCTCGCTTGCGGATGCGGAGTGAAAGCAAGTGGTAAACGTCGATAGTTGGTGGGACGGGCTCTCCCGCGGCCGGTTCGAGGCGGTCCTGCAGTTGGTCCTTGACGCGATTTCGGAAGACTATGTGACGGTGGAGATCATCCGCAAGAATATCAATGAGTGGGGTGGGGAGCGCGACGCGGCGTCTTGGGCCGCGACAACTGCGGCTCCGGTTTCGCGGCCGGAGATTATCCATGCCATGCGGGAACTGACCCGTGAAGGATACGCGCAGGCATGCATCTTTAATGGCCAAGAGGCACAGGTGGTGAATTTTCGCCCGGAGCAGCTTGCTGACGTGTGGTTCTGCGCCACGCAGAAGGGAATTTACGCCGTCAGGAAGTTTCTGGGCGAGGAATAAATCTCCGAAGCTGCGAACGGTGGCCGGAAGGGAAAAATCATGAATCAGGGGTTGTGAATTGGGGAGTTTCATCAGCATACGATCAACAATTCATAATTCCGAATTCATAATTCCGGCATAATTCATAATTCCGCTTCATAACACAGAATTGAAAACATGGACCCTAACTACAATCCGCAAGACATCGAAGCCAAGTGGCAAAAGCGCTGGGCGGATGAAAAGTTGTTTGCGACCGAGGCCGAGCCCGGGCGCAAGAAATACTATGTGCTTGAGATGCTGCCCTATCCTTCGGGCGACATTCACATGGGCCACGTGCGCAACTATTCCATTGGTGACGCGCTGGCGCGTTACATGGGGATGAAGGGCTACAACATCCTGCATCCCATCGGCTGGGACGCCTTCGGGTTGCCCGCGGAAAACGCCGCCATCAAAAGCGGGCGGCCGCCTTCCGAGTTCACCTTCAGTTACATCGAGCGCATGCGCGGGCAGCTCCAGCGCCTGGGGGTGAGCTACGATTGGCGGCGTGAGATCGCCTCCTGCGTGCCGGAATACTACCGCTGGAACCAGTGGTTTTTCCTGAAGATGTACGAGCGCGGGCTCGCCTATCGCAAGCAGAGCCGGGTGAACTGGTGTCCGCAGTGCGAAACCGTACTGGCCAACGAACAAGTGGTGGACGGCTGTTGCTGGCGGCATGAGGAGACACGGGTCATCGAGCGTGACCTCGAGCAATGGTTCCTGAAGACCACGGCCTATGCCGAGCAGTTGCTCGACGACATGAAAGAACTGGTGCGCTGGCCGGCGCGCGTGCTGACCATGCAGCAGAACTGGATCGGGAAATCCGTGGGCACGTTTGTGGATTTCACCGTCACCCGTCTCTGGACACCCCTGCGCATCTTCACCACGCGCGTGGACACGATCTTCGGCTGCAGCGCCGTGTTCCTGGCCCCCGAGCATCCGCTGGTGGAAGAGATGCTGGCGAATTCCAAGGAGCCGACGCGGCTGCGCGAAGAGGTGGAGCGGATGAAGGCTTCCTCCGTGCGCGCCCGTGTGGAAGTGAACCTGGACAAGCTCGGCGCGGACACCAACTTTACGGCGCGCAATCCCTATAATGGGGAAGAGGTTCCCATTTGGCTGGCCAACTTTGTGCTGATGGATTACGGCACCGGCGCCATCATGGCCGTGCCGGGGCACGACGAACGCGACTTTGAATTCTGCTCGGAATATCGACTGCCCATCCGCACGGTGATCGTGCCGGAGGGAACTCCGCCGGATGCCGAATCCACGACTTTCCGCGCGATGGTGGACTACGGACGCCTGGTGGCTTCGGGCCCTTACACCGGACTCACGTCGGAAGAGGCCATCGAGCGCATGACCCGAGATGCCGAGGCGAAGGGATTCGGCAAAGGGACGGTTCAATATCGCATCAAGGATTGGGGAATCTCCCGCCAACGGTACTGGGGCACACCCATTCCCATCATTTATTGCGAGGCGTGCGGAATTGTGCCGGTGCCGGAAAACGACCTGCCCGTGCTGCTGCCGCCGAATGTCAAGCTGACCGGCCGTGGGCACTCGCCCCTGGCGGACGTGCCGGAATTTGTGAACACGACCTGCCCGAAGTGCGGCAAACCGGCGCGGCGCGAGACCGATACCATGGACACGTTCGTCGATTCCTCCTGGTACTTCTACCGCTACACCGACCCCAAAATCGCGACGGCGCCGATTGATAAGGAAGTGGTGAAGTATTGGTTCCCGGTTGACCAGTACATTGGCGGCATCGAGCACGCCATCCTGCACCTGATTTACATGCGCTTCTTCACCAAGGTCATGCGCGACATCGGGCTGGTGGAGTTTTCCGAACCCGTGGCGCGATTGTTCACTCAAGGCATGGTGATTAAAGACGGCGCAAAGATGTCGAAGTCCAAAGGGAACGTGGTGGACCCCACCCAGATGTTTGCCAAGTACGGCGCCGATACCACGCGTCTCTACATGCTTTTTGCCGCGCCCCCCGAAAAAGACCTGGAATGGAGCGATGCGGGCATTGAAGGCGCATTTCGATTCTTGGGCCGCGTCTACCGGTTGGTGGCAAAGCACGCGGTTAAACTCCAAAACGTAAGGGCAGGGATTTTGACGGCCGAAGAAAAGGCCTCCCTGACGCCCGAGGAGCGCCGTCTGCTGCGCAAGGCCCACCAGACGCTCCGGCACGTGACCGAAGACATGGAAGAGCGCTGGCACTTCAATACCGACATTGCCAACACTATGGAGTTGGTCAATGAACTGACGGAGCTCGATGCGGCGGTGGAGGGGGGAAAGATTCGCGCCACCGTCCTGAAGACTGCGCTGGATTTCCTGGCAGCCATCCTTTCGCTCTTTACGCCGCACGTGGCGGATGAGCTCTGGGAAGGACTTGGTCATTCAGAGCCGCTGCTGAAGGTTCCCTGGCCGGCGTTTGACGCGGAACTGGCGGCCGAAGATGAAATCGAGTATCCCGTGCAGGTCAACGGCAAGCTGCGCGCCCGCATTCACGTGGCAGCAAGCGCCGGCGAGGAGGAGATTCGCACTAAGGCCCTGGCAGATGAGAAGGTCATTCAGCACCTCGCTAGCTTGCAAGTAAAGAAGATCATTGTTGTGCCGCAGAAGCTGGTAAGTATCGTGGCGAAGTGAGGAGTAAGAAGCCAGAAGCTAGAAGTTAGAAGGCATAAGTGAGAAGGGGGAAGCCAAATGTCGAGAGGTCTTAGCCTCTTGTTCCTGGCTGCTGACTTCGATCTCCGGCCTCCTTGTTTCTAGCTCCTAACTTCCAGCTTCTTTTCCCGGACATCAAAATGCCCATCCCCCAACCCGTGGTCGTTCTCGATTTTGGTTCACAATACACTCAACTGATAGCCCGCCGCATTCGCGAGCTTCAGGTGTATGCGGTGATTGTGCCGTGCAACATCCCCTTTCAAGATTTGGTGCGGATGAGCCCCCAGGCGCTGATTCTATCCGGCGGGCCGTCATCGGTCTATGACCCTGCATCGCCGGCCTGCGACGAGCGCGTGTTGAAGCTCCACGTGCCCGTCCTCGGCATTTGCTACGGCTTGCAGTGGATGGCTTACAAGCTGGGGGGCAAAGTGGAAGCGGCGGGGCGGCGCGAATACGGCTTCGCCGAGCTCGATATTCTGCCGTCTTCCCGCCTGCTGGCAGGCTTTCCCTCGCCGCTCAAAGTTTGGAACAGCCACGGCGACCACGTGGTGGAGGTTCCACCCGGATTCGCCATCACCGGGCGAACGCTAAACGCTATTTCAGTCATCGAAAATCCGCAGGCGCAGATGTACGCGTTGGAATTCCACCCGGAGGTTCGCCACACCGCCCAGGGCAGGGAAATCCTCCAGCGCTTCGTTTCAGACGTCGCCGGCATCAAGCCGAACTGGTTTCCGGGATCGTTTATTGAGCAAACCATTCAAAGGGTCCGTGAGCAGGTGGGGGACAAACACGCTCTCTGTGCGCTTTCGGGGGGCGTGGACTCAGCCGTCGCCGCGACCCTAGTGGGGAGGGCGCTGGGTGAGCGCCTTACGTGCGTCTTTGTAGATAACGGCTTACTGCGCAAGGATGAGTTCGCCGAAGTCAGCGGCAAACTGCGGGAGCAAGCCTACCTGAAGGTGAAGGCTGTCGACGCCTCAGAGCGTTTTCTCGCCCGGCTGGCTGGCGTCACCGACCCGGAGCGCAAGCGCAAGATTATTGGGGAGGAGTTCATTCGGGTGTTTGAGGCCGAAGCGCGGGCCCTGGGGGAGGTGGAGTTTCTGGTGCAGGGAACACTCTACCCGGATGTGATCGAATCGGTCTCGGTTAAGGGTCCGGCAGCCACCATCAAGAGCCATCACAACGTGGGCGGGTTGCCCTCCGACTTGAAATTCAAGCTGATTGAGCCCTTGCGCGAACTGTTCAAGGACGAAGTCCGGACAGTGGGGCGGGAACTCGGTTTGGACGAGTCCCTGGTGAGCCGACAACCCTTTCCGGGGCCGGGGCTGGCGGTCCGGATTGTAGGAGAAGTAACCCCTGATCGCCTGCGGATGGTGCGAGAGGCCGACGCCATCGTCCAACAAGAGGTAAGGACACAAAACCTCTACGACCGGTTATGGCAGTCGTTCGCGGTCCTATTGCCTGTTTCAAGCGTTGGGGTGATGGGTGATGCACGCACCTACGCGTCAACTATCGGCATCCGCGCAGTAGAGTCGGAGGATGGTATGACCGCTGATTGGGCCCAACTACCAGCGACACTACTACAGTGCATGGCGACCCGGATTGTCAACGAGGTGAAGGGCGTAAACCGGGTTGTCTTCGATATAACCTCGAAGCCTCCCGGCACCATCGAGTGGGAATAAACCACCCTTTGCCCCTGGCTTCAACCAGAGACACCACTCCAGCGTCTTGAAACGAAAGCGCTTAGCGACTTGCCAGTTTCTGGGCCATGAACAGCAGGAGCTGACGGTCCTTCTCGTCGATCCGGGTGAGAAGTCGCTTTACTTTCTCGTAGAAACGCAGTTCCTTTTCCTGCTCTGCGTTGAGACCCAGCTCTTCAGTCGTCTGGCGTTTGCTCAAGTTCGGCAGCGGCGGTGGCTCGTCCCCTTCATAGAACAACTGGTAAAGGGGAAGTTCGAGCGCCGCAGCCAACCTCTCAAGGGTTTCAAGTGACGGAACTGTGTGTCCGTTTTCAACCCGTGAGATGTAGCAGCGCAATAAGCCAGTGCGCTTTTCGATATCACCTTGTGAAAAGTTATGTTCTTCTCTAAGCTTCTTAAGTCTTGTTCCGATAATCATGGGCACATTTTTGCACAAAGTAATTAAGTGGTCAACTAAATTCTTGATTAGATTTTGATTAAAAATTTGACTCAGTTGTGAATGTAACCCCCAAGCCTCCTCCCTCGTCGGAATCATTGAGGGTCGGCTGAAGATGGAAGCCCGATGGAAACCTCCGGCGCACAGGTTGCCCAAGAGATTCAGTGGATTAAGCGTGCTCAGCAGGGGGAACCAGAGGCTTTCGGGCCCTTGGTGCAGAAATACCAGCAACGTGTATTCTCGCTGGTTTACCATTTGGTGCGCAGACGCGATGAAGTGGAGGATCTTGCCCAGGAGATTTTCATCAAGGCGTTTCGGGCAGTTCGGAGTTACAACTTCCAATCCTCTTTTGTCACTTGGCTCAGCCGCATAGCAACCAATCACTGTTACGACTACCTGCGGCATGAGCGTACATCGCGCGTGAGTTTCTATTGGCAGATGGGGGAGAACAGCCAGCGGGAGTTGGAGACCAATGCCGAGAGTCAGCCGGAGCATGTGCTTGATCACGAAGAGCAGACTGTCCTGAAGGATTTCGTGGGCAAGCTCCTGGAGCGTGCTCCCGAAAATGACAGGAAAATTCTGCTGCTGAAGGAATTGCAGGATTATTCGGTAGAGGAAATTGCGGAGATCCTGGAGCTGAAGCCGACAACGGTGAAAGTTCGGCTGCATCGCGCCCGGAAGCGCATGTTGGAAGACTTGCGCCGGTGGCAGGAGGAAAACAAAGGCCATGCGTTGTGATTATGTTCGCGATCGATTGGACGACCTTTGGGAAAGTGAGGCAACGGCGGAGATTCGCCAGCACCTCACGCAGTGCGCTACGTGTGCAGGGTATTATCGCGACTTGCGTTTAGTGCGCTCGGGATTTCGCCTGTTGAAGCGCGAGGAGGCGCCCGAGCCTTCACTGGGTTTTGCCGAGCGGTTGGTCCGCCAACTCGGCGAAATGAGCAAGGCGCCGAACGTGGCGGATTTCTTCGAGCGAGTGGGAAGGCGCTTTGTTTATGCGACCCTAGTGTTGACCGGCGTGGCGCTCCTTGCCGTGGCATTGCCTCCCACGGGTCCGGTCCGTGGTTTAAGCGCCGCCGACATCCAGATATCCGCGCAGGAAGCTTCGCTGGCCTATTCCGATCCTATGGGAGAAACCGGCGTGCAGGAATCTCCAGACTTGGCGCCGGAGGAAGCTCCTGCGCCGGCTTCAACCAATGAGGTGAAATGACCCGCCGCGTTTATCTCTATTTTGTTGTAACGATTTTTCTGGGAGCCGTCTTGGGGGGTGTGGGCTCCTATTATTACCTGTGGTACACCGGCCGCTTGCAGCACACGCCATCTTCAAGGAAAGAGCGTCTGGCGCGGCTCACGGAAGTATTGAGTCTCTCCGACGCCCAGGCACAGCAGGTTGACCAGATTTTCGAAGAGTCCTCGCGAAAAGTGAGCGATTTGCAGAAGCAAATTGATCCGGAGTTCCAGGCGATTCACATGGAGACGCGCGCGCGCATCCGGCAAATCCTGAATCCGGATCAACAGAAAAAGTTTGATGAGTTCCTACGAGGGATCGATGCGAGGCGCAAGCGGCGTGGCCCACCACCGCCCCCTCCGCGGTAACGGAGAGGCCGGGATCATGGGGGCACGGCTTTCCGTGCGCCAGGTCGGTCGGCTTTCAGTAATTGTCCGGATGTTCACATCCGGTTGACAACCATCGTCGGGAACAAAACTTCCCCTCCCAGGTGGAAGGGTCTTGGGTTCAAAAGAAGGTAGTCCGTGAGAAGGTGCGTGCTATCCCCAAGCGCGAGCTAAAAGGGAATATCCTCGTCGCTAATTTCGGGTTCGGGGGATGAAACCGGCTCCGCCGAAGGCGAGGGCGGTGCCGCCGGTGCGGGACGCTCAGGCGCCGCGCGATCCATTCCTCCGGCGGGCATGCGTTCCGAGTCGGCTTTGGATCCCAGCATCTGCATCCGGTTGGCGATGATTTCGTAGGAAGTGCGTTTGTTGCCCGACTGGTCCTGCCACTGCCGGCTGCGGATTGAGCCTTCGATGTAAATCAGCTTCCCTTTGGTCAGGTACTCGCCGCAAATTTCCGCCAGCTTATTCCACGCCACGATGTTATGCCATTCCGTGTGTTCTTGCTTTTCGCCCGTTTTGTCCTTAAAGCTTTCATCGGTGGCCAGACTGAACTTGGCTACGGGGGCGCCGCTCGGGGTGTACTTCAACTCCGGGTCTCTGCCCAAACGGCCAATCAGGATGACTCTGTTGACGGTTCCGGCCATGAATTCCTCCCATCAGCTGCGGGGTGCAGGGGTGCGATTTTTGAGGCATGCCGGCCGCTTGCCGGCCGCGGACTTAGGATTTCCTCTTAGGTGGTGTAACGAGCACTGTTACGCCCAGCTTCTTCAGCCGTTGGCGTGCCAAGTCGGCTTCATCTGAATCCGGGAAGCGCTGGATCAGCGAGCGCAACTCGCGGATTCCCGCCGCTTTCTGGTCCAGCGCCAGCAGGGAATAGCCCTTATGCAATTGGGCAGCGGCCGCCTTGTTTCCGGCAGGATATTTTTCAATGCACAAGTCGTAGGCGTCGATCGCTTGCTTATAATCTTTCTGGCTGTAATAGCATTCGCCGATATAGAACTGAGCGTTCGAGGCGCGATCCGTATCCTTGTAATACTTCAGATATTCCTGGAAGGCCTGCATCGACAAATCCCATTGCCCGCCGCTGTATAAGCTCAACCCCTGATTGTAAAGCGATTCCGCGTCCGGCACCTGAGGAGCGCCTGGCGCGGGTAGAGTTCCCGGGCTCGTTGTGGGCGCTGGGTTTAACGCCGGAAGCGTCTGAAGAATGTTCTGCGTTTGGGCCATCTGCTCGCTGAGTTTTGAAAGGCGCGACTTGGCCTCTTCCAGGCTCTCGCTCAGCGCCTGCATCTGGCTGGTCATGGCATCAAAGCGCGCGTTCGAGGATGCCAGATTCTGCTGCAACGATCCGCGCAAATCGGTGACCACGGACTTCATGCTATTGACGTTGTCGTTGGCCTGTTCCACCAGGGTCTTCAAGACCGCGGTTTGCGTGTCGACAGTTTTCTGAAGGTTCTGGACCGCCTGCTGCAAGGCGTCGAGCTGCTGCATCATCTGGAGAGTTTCTTTGCTTACACCGAAGGCGGGCTGGATTTGCGCGCCCAGGAAAGCCAGAACCATCAAAGCCAGTAAGGTATGTTTTTTCAAGGTCGCTGCGTCCTCGCTTGGGAAAATATCACAGGTGCCAGTCTAACCTCTTGACGCGGCTTTGGTCAACCGGCACGCAGGGCGGGTGGTGGGCCAGTTAGGGTTTGCGGCGTCAGGGTGGACACGGGCGATGGTGTAGACTGGAGAGGTCTTCCTGGGTAACCAATCCTCAGCGTACGGCAAGCCTATTAATATAGAGGTGCGACTCCAAAAGAAAGCCCATCGTGAGCCGGGATTGGTATGCCGCAAGCGGGCGTTTTATTCCACGCCACGGGGCAAGAGGCGCGCCCCTTCTTCCTCCCGGCCTAGCGAGGGATGCAAAGCTCCACAGGTGTCGACACCAATCCCCGGGGCCTAGCACGTCGACTTCATCGGCGTTGCGCTGCCATGGGTCAGCGGGGCGAGAAGCCGGGAGCCGTTAAGACTCCCGGCTAATTCCGCCTACTTGGATTCGGCGCCGTATTGTAAGTGAGCGCGCCGATTCTGCTGCCAACAATCCTCGGTGTGATCCGTGCAAACCGGACGGCTCTTGCCGTAAGAGATTGTGGAGATTCCGTCTGCGGAGACGCCGGCATTCACCAGGAAATTCTTGGCGGCAGTGGCGCGGCGGTCGCCCAAGCCGAGGTTGTATTCCTCGCTTCCGCGCTCGTCACAGTGGCCTTCGATGGTGAATTTGATGTTTTGACGGCTTTTCAGCCAGCTCGCATCGCCGGTAAGGGCTTGCTCAGCGTCCGCCCGGATCGTTGCTTTGTCAAAGTCGAAGAAAGCGTCTTTGGTGTTTTGGCCAAACGCCGCTTCATCGGTGACCACCACGGGCGGCGGCGGCGGCGCTTCCGGCGGCGGAGGGATCGTCACGGTGACGCGGGCCGTGGCACTCTGCGTGCCGCCCGGGCCGGTGGCGGTTAAGGTATAGGTAGTCGAGTCCTGCGGCGTGACCGACGAAGAACCCGAGGCTTGGACTTTGCCTACTCCCGGTTCCAAGTCCAAATCGGTGGCATTCTGAGAAGACCAACTCAACGTGACCGATTGGCCTTTATCAACGGTGCTGGGTTCGGCGGTTAACGTCACAGTGGGAGCCGGGGGTGGCGCCGGCGGTGGAGGTGGCGGCGGTGGTGGTGCGGCTGCCTTCTTATGGCAAGCGCCTGCCAGTAAAAGAACTCCCAGAATTCCGACGAGAACCGCAAGACTGCGTTTCTTCGTTCGCATGCTTAAATCCTCCTTGAATGGGTAGAAAATCTCATGATCCCGTGGGTGCATGAAGCTACTATAACTGCCCCCTTCCGGCGCCTACAAGTGCGGGCCCGGAATCCTTCCCGCGCCGGAGGGAGAATATTTAGAACCCGCGATACTATCACTAAATCCCAAAAAAACACAACCTCTTGCAGCGAAAAAATATCACATCGCGACAAACTCCATCGCGTTAGTTCGACCAATTGGCATTCCAGTTTTCTCCATCCTTGGTCAGTTGCTTGGGGTCAAGGCCGTTGGCGAGCATGCTCCAAACCTGGCGCGACCCCGAGCGCGTGGATTCAAAGGCCAGGTGGCGGCCGTCCGGCGACCACGTAGGATGCTCGTTACGGCCGGCGTCATGCGTCAACTGTTTAATCTGGCCGGAGGCAATTTCCATAACATAAATATCATAGGTTCCGGTTTCTGAAACGCGCCAGTGAAAAGCCATGAAAAGGCCATTGGGGGACCAGGATGGAGCGCTGGCATCGCCCCCTACCGCCACGGTCGTCATGCGGCGGAGGTTGGTGCCGTCCGCAGACATGATATAAATCTGGGGTTGGCCGCTGCGGTCGGAGACAAAGGCGAGTTCGGTGCCATTCTTGGGATTCCAAACCGGAGAGATGTCCACGCCCGGTGAGAAGGTGAGGCGTTGCAAGTTCATACCATTGACGTCGGAAAGATAAATCTCCGGATCGCCTCCCATGCTCGAACAGAAGGCGATCTTTTTTCCGTCTGGAGCCCAGGCGGGAGTTGCGTTCAGGCCCTTATAAGAGGGAAAGGGAATTCGCCGATTGGCTTCAAACGAAAAGAGGTAAATCTCGGGATTGCCCGACGCGTAACTGGTATAAGCCAACTTGGAGTTGTCAGGAGACCAACGCGGCGTGGTGCACATCGAGCCCCAACTGGTGATGGGATGTTGATTGAAGCCGTCGTAGTCCATCACCCAGATTTCCGCGTGACCCGAACGTTTGCTGACAAAGGCCATGCGTGTTTGGTTGATTCCGGGCAGCCCGCCGCCCAGGGTCTTGATGATTTCATCGGCGAAGCGGTGCGCGGCCTCACGGGTGGAGACTTCGTTCAGAGTTGCGACATAGCGTTTGGCCAGCACGCCGGGGTTGGCCTGGTTTCCCAGATCAAAAAGCCGGCCCGTGATCACCAGGTTGGAATTGATGTTCTCCGCTTTGCCAAAAACCAACATCTGGGCGGAGGCGGGAGGGGCGCTCCAGGCGTTAAAGTCGACGTCCAGCGGCTCCTCCGGAACCTTTAGAGGATAGTTGCTCTTGCTGACCATCTCGAAGATGCCGGCGTCGTCGAGATCGCTCCAGAGAACCTGGTTGAACTCCTGGGTCAGGCTGACCAACTGCTGGTCGACGGACTTGGGGGAGAAATCCGGAACCGCCAGCTTGATTTTCTGCGCGCCCAAGCCGACTCCGGTGCTAACCCAGTCCTGCGCGCTCAGAGCCCTTCGCGAGGAGAGGGAGAGTCCCACGGCCACTCCCAGGATCAGGAAAAAGGGAACCGCAATTCGATGCAATTTCATATGAGTTAGGGACTCCGCATATATTGAGATGCTTGCAGGTTTGGAAACAGATGTCTCACAGTGTGATATATTCTCGGCCCAAAAAGCGGGGCATTTTAGTTTCTACTGGCGATGAAAGTCAAAATAAAACTCCACATTGATGCTGCCCCCGCCGTAGTCAGCCGGTAGCGCGGGCAACGGATTGGAGGCGAGGATGGCCCGCAAGGCGGAGCGATCCACTTCCGGGATGCCGCTGCTTTGCGTGATCTGCACATTGGTCACCGTACCATCACGCAAGATTTCAAAGGTCAGATAGGTCCGCGGGGCCGACACGATGTTGGGGCTGATCATCGTTTGCAGCCACATGCCGCTGATGCGTGAGCGCATCGACGCCACATACCAGGCGTATCGCTGGCCGAAACTGTTTCCCTCGCCCATGCTCACTCCACCCGTCCCCCCGGGAGTGACCACCTGGGTGTAGTTCATTGTGGGCGCCCCGGTCAGCCCGTAGGGGACGGCATTGTCCGGTGGTGCTTCCTCGGTTTTCTGGATGTGCTTATTAATCCGTTCCAATTTCTCCGGTTTCACCGCGTCTTTGAACTTGGGAATCTGCTGCGCGTCCGGAGGCGGTTCTTCCTTGGGCTGAGGCTCGGTTTTATAAAGCCCCGTATTCTGGGTGGCGACGGTGCTGGGCGTGGTCCGCAGAGGAGCCGGCAGGGGAATTCCCGGCAGACTGGACACCGCTCCCATACGGATTGCGCCTTTCGTACCCCATTCCCGGCCCACTCCCCCCAAATGGAAGCCGAGCATGGTATAGGTTACAAGGACCACAAGAAGCACGGCATGCAGAATCAGG
>JBEKNU010000137.1:0-19123 GCA_049522495.1 Terriglobia bacterium | reverse complement strand
CGCCAGGCCCCCGAGGGGGAGTCCTCGGGAAGCCCCGCGAGAAGCCAGAATGTTCATGAAAACACAGCAGGTTAGCGAAGAGGGGGGACATGCGATTGTCGCAACAAAAAATCAAGTCATTGAAAACAAGGGAGCTACAAAAATCCAAAGTAGGCTATGATAAGCGGGGAAAGGGTATATCAAAAATGAAGGTATTATCCAGAATGTTTTTGAAAACAAATGGGATACAGATTTGACCTGGATCAAATTCACCTCCAAGCCAGAATGTTTATGATAAATAAGCCACTTATCCCTACGAGGCCAGAATGTTATTGAAAAGAAAGGATAAAGGCGTTGTGGAAAATTATGAGTCCTACTTTGCCTTTCCTTTGCTGCGTCAGAAAGTTTTCAATGGCCCGGTCCCGAGAGGAGTGACAAGTGACGAGTGGCGAGCAGGAAAGGCTGAAGAACAGTGGCGAGAAACGTGCAAAGTTGCGAAGGCGGAGAAATGGGCAGGGCGCGATCCTTCGCGGAGTTTATCCTGAGCGGCCAGAGCGAGATTCTTCCCTGCGCTCAGAATGGACTCAGGATGACAGCGCAGCGGATGGCGGAATTGCCGGTTGTCCTGGTTTTCACCTTTGACTTTTGCGCTTTGCATTTTGACTTGTTCTTGCCCTCTGGCCGGCGGGAGTCTACAGCGAACAGGCAGAGCCGACGGCCAAACCCCGAAGGGCAGTGACAAGTGACAAGTGACGAGTGACAAGCAATCGCAAATCACAAATCGCAAATCACCAATCGCTAAATCACCCGATGACCCGATCCGCCCGTTCCTTGTCAACTTTGGCACCGGGCTTTACAATAGAAAGGTTGGAATGTTAGGTCGGAAGTAATCTATACACTATGGGAACTTATCTACAGTTCGCATTAGGCAAGGTTTTTGGAACGAAGAACGAGCGCGAGTTGAAGCGTCTGAGCGCCCGGGTGGTGGAAATCAACGCCCTCGAACCGGAGATGCAGAAGCTCGCGGACGCCGAGTTTCCCTTGCGCACCGGCCAACTCAGGGAACGCCTTGCCGGCGGGGCCAAGCTCGACGAGATTCTTCCGGAAGCCTTTGCCCTTTGCCGCGAAGCGGGGCGCCGCACCATTAACATGCGGCACTTCGATGTGCAACTCATCGGCGGCATAGTGCTGCACGAGGGCAGGATCGCCGAAATGAAGACGGGCGAAGGCAAGACGCTGGTCGCCACACTGCCTTGCTACCTCAATTCCCTCGAGGGCAAGGGCGTACACCTGGTGACCGTGAATGATTACCTGGCCAAGCGCGACGCCGCTTGGATGGGACCGATCTACCGCCTGCTGGGTTTGAGCGTGGGCGTGATCGTCCACGACCTGAGCGACGATGAACGGCGCTCCGCCTACGGCTGCGACCTCACTTACGGCACCAACAACGAGTTCGGATTCGACTACCTGCGCGACAATATGAAGTTCGACCTCAAGGACTACGTCCAGCGGCCTCACCACTACGCGATTGTGGACGAGGTAGACTCCATCCTGATTGACGAGGCGCGCACCCCGCTGATCATCTCGGGCTCATCCGACGAAGCCACGGACAAGTATTTCCGCGTGGACAAGGTCATCCCGCATCTTATCGAGAAAGAAGATTACGAAGTCGATGAGAAACACCGCCAGGCCACGCCCACCGATTCCGGAATCGCCAAGGCCGAGAAGTTGTTGGGAATCGAGAACCTTTATGACCCCGCCAACATCGAGTACAACCATCACTTCCAACAGGCGCTGAAAGCTCACACGCTCTTCAAGCTGGACCGCGATTACGTGGTGAAGGACGGTGAAGTCATCATCGTGGACGAATTCACCGGCCGCCTGATGCCCGGTCGGCGGTGGAGTGACGGCCTGCACCAAGCCGTGGAGGCCAAGGAAGGCGTTAAGATCGAAAGTGAAAACCAGACTCTGGCCACGGTCACTTTCCAGAATTACTTCCGCATGTACAAGAAATTGGCGGGCATGACCGGCACGGCGGAAACGGAAGCGGCGGAATTCGAGAAGATTTACAACCTGGAAATCATCATCGTGCCCACTAATCGGACCCTGATCCGGCACGAATACGCCGACATTGTTTACCGCACGGAGCGCGAGAAATTCAACGCGGTGATCGAGGAAATCAAGGAGTATCACCTGCGCGGCCAGCCCGTGTTGATGGGCAGCATCGCCATCGAAAAGTCGGAGCGGTTGAGCGTGGCGCTAAAAAAAGCCGGCGTGGTGCCCGCCCGCCTCCAAGAGCTTGCCAAGGCCGCGGGCCTGGAAGGTCCGAAACTGAAAATGTGGGTGGAGCGCCTGGCGCAAACTCCCAATGCGGGGCTGGAATGGCTGGTTCGCGCGGGAGTGGGGGTTTCCACGATTAAAGAAATGCTGAGCCAGAGCCGCTACCAGGCGCTGGCGGCCGGCGCCAATGGCACGCGGCAGGTTTTCCTGGAGGCGGTGCTGAAGCGCGCGCCCCGGGGATATCCCTACGATGGGTTACCCCCCGCGGACGAATCCATTCTTCCCGACCTCGTTGCGCTTGCCAATAACACCGATGAAAAATGCTTGCCGGTCCTCGATTATCTGATTGAGCAGCGCTGCCAGCCGGCGCGCGTGGCCGAGGTTCTGGGCATGAAAGAAACCCGGCATAACGTGCTGAATGCCAAGCAGCACGAACGCGAAGCGCTGGTGGTGGCGCAAGCTGGACGCGTTGGCGCCGTCACCGTTTCCACCAACATGGCGGGCCGCGGCACCGACATCGTGCTGGGCGGCAATCCCGATACCATGGCGCGCGAGGAGTTCCGCAAGTCACCCGAAAAGTATCGCGAGCAGGGTATCAACCCCGACCCTCCCGAGCGGCCGCCGGAAGGCTCCGGGACGGATATTTTCGGCGCATACGTGGAAGCTTACGCCGCCTGGCGAAAGCAGTGGGCCGATTTCGTGGACCGCTTCAAGGCCGTCACCGATACCGAACACGCCAAGGTGGTGGCGCTCGGGGGGCTGCACATCCTCGGCACCGAACGGCATGAAGCCCGGCGCATCGACAACCAGTTGCGCGGGCGCGCCGGCCGCCAGGGCGATCCCGGTTCCTCACGGTTCTACCTATCGCTCGAAGACGATTTGCTGCGCATTTTCGCGGGCGAGCGCATTTCCAGCATTATGCACAAGCTGGGCATGGAGGAGGGCGTCCCCATTGAATCCCGCCTGATTTCGAAACGCATCGAGGCCGCGCAGAAAGCCGTGGAGGCGCAGAACTTTGAATCGCGCAAACATCTGCTGGAATACGACGATGTGATGAACAAGCAGCGCGAGACCGTATACGGCTTGCGCCGCCAATTGCTGGAAGGGACCGACCAGAAGGCCTTCGTCATGGAAGCTGCCGACCGCGTAGGGGAGTGGCTGGTGGAGAAATTCTGCCCCAAGGACCAGCACGCCGACCAGTGGAACGTCAGCGGCATGCGCACGGAATTCTGGGGAAGGTTCGGAATCGACCTGAAGAAGCACGAGCTTACGCTCGATCCCAAACGCCTCGACGAGCTCAGGGCACAGCTCGTGGAGTTGGTCCACGCGCACTACGATGAACGCGAGAAGGTGTGGGGCGCCGAGCGCATGCGGATGCACGAACGGATGATCATGTTGCAGGTGGTTGATGGGCAGTGGAAGGATCACCTGCTGGCTATGGATCACTTGAAGGAAGGCATCGGCCTGCGCGGTTACAGCCAGCGCGATCCCCTCGTCGAGTATAAGCGCGAGTCCTTCGAGATGTTCGAAGCCATGATGGACCGTGTGGAAGATGAAACCTTGCGCTACCTCTTCCTGATGCGCACGCCCGAGGAAGAGGAGGAAATGATCCGGCAATACCAGCAGCGCAAGCGCCGCGAACAGCGGGAAATGCAGATGATCGGTGGGGGGGCCGTGGAAAAACCGCAGCAGGTCATCCGGCGGGAAAAGATCGGGCGCAACGATCCCTGTCCCTGCGGGAGCGGCAAGAAATATAAGAAGTGTCACGGGGCAGGGGGGGGTGGACCTGCCGGGCCGGCGGGTGCCGGGCCGAAGGGCGCCGCGTCGGCCAAACCTGAGTCGGGCGCAAAAGCGCAATAGGCAGTAAGCAGAGGGCAGCGCGCAATTTCCGACCAGCCTTTAGGGCACGCCAACAATAGTGGAGGCGCCATGGGCGTTGAAGAACTTCACGAGATGGAAGAACACGCGGAACACTCTGCGGAAGACCCTTCACTTCTGCCCGTTACCTTCACGATGGCCGTGCTGGCCGTGGTGTTGGCCGCGACGACACTTCTCGGCCACCGTGCCCACACGGAAGAACTGCTATTTCAAAGCAAGGCATCAGATCAATGGGCATATTATCAGGCGAAGAGTATCCGCGAGCATACCTATGAGATCTTCCTGGATCTCCTCTCGGTCTCGGCGGTGAAGGACCCCGCACAAGCGGAAAGCGTCAAGGCAAGGTACGCCCAGGATGTGGAGCGCTACAAGGAGGAGCTGAAAGAGGTCGAAACCGAAGCACATGCGCTCGAGAGCGAAGTTGCCCTCGAGCAGCGCCGCGCCAATCGCTTTGACCTTGGCGAAGTCTGCCTGGAAGCGTCCATTGTGATTGCGTCACTGACCCTGCTGACCAAACGGCGGGAATTCTGGCAACTGGGAATTCTCATGGGCGTCGCCGGCCTGGGAATAGCTCTGACAGGATTTCTGATCCATTGAGAGCGGGAGATCGGAACATTAATTCCGCCCGCACGTCTCGACAAATGCTTTGAGACAGGTCAGGTAACTCTCACCGCCCACTTCCAGCGCATCATTGTGACCTGCTCCTTCGATGGGGTAGAAGCGCTTGGGCTCAGGCGCCGCCTGAAAGAGTTGCTGACCCATTGCAAACGGGATCATCTCATCGCGTGTACCGTGGGCGATCAGAATCGGCGCATGCACATCGCGAATCTTCTGCAATGAGTCGAAGCGGGACTTCACCACATACGCGATGGCCGGAATTGCGAACATTCGCCGTGCCATCGCCCGCGCGCTGGTGAAAGAGCTCTCGACGATTAGCCCGCCACACGGCCGGCGTGACGCCAGGTTCACGGCCACCGCGCCACCCAGCGAATGTCCATAGATGATGATGTCCTCGGCGCGGAAATGCCGCTGTTTTATCAGATAGTCGTAGGCCGCGTCGGCATCCTGGTAAACGCCCGCTTCATCAGGTTTGCCCTCGCTTCTCCCGTACCCTCGATAATCGACGGCGAGGACGTTGACCCCGATCTTTGCGAGCTCCCTCAGATGATCAAGGCCGTATCCAATGTTTTCTGCGTTCCCGTGAAACCAGAGGAGGACCTGTTTTGATGGGGGATTCGAACGGTAGAAGGCATTGATTTTGACGCCATCGCCGGTCAGCAGCCAAACCTCTTCGATGTCCCGTTCGAATGTCTGCGGTGAGGGGAAGCCCTCAGGATAGCGCGGTGGGTAGTAGATGAGCTGATTCTCAATAATCCGAAGGGTGACGACAACAAGCAGAATTCCGGCCGCCACTGCCACCAGAACCACTTTGAAAAGTCTCCTCACCTTCATGGCGCTGTCCACCCTGATTCAACCGGCTCTGGCGCTCATCCGAAGTGATACCCGGCCTCATCCCTTGCTGGGGTGAGGCCGGGCCATAAGGATCATTGACCGTCACCGTCGCCTTCGTTCGGCGAGATGACCACAAAAACGCCATTGCCCTGACGGTTGATGCGCAGCAGCGTCTGGCCTTTTGCTTGCGCGGCCAATTTGTTGAAGTCGGCAACGTTGCGTACGGGTTGACGTTGGATGCTTTCGATCACATCGCCCTGCTGTAAACCGAATTGAGCGGCGGGGCTGTTCGGATCAAGTTCGGAAATCACCACGCCCGTCACATTCGAAGGCAGACCCAACTGATCGCGGATCGAGGGAGTGAGGTTCTGCACTGTGATGCCGCGCAAGGCCCCTTCCTGGACGGTCCCGCTCCCGCCCCTCAGGCTGGCTTCCGCGGGACGCTCGCCGAGCGTCACCTTCATGCTGATGGGCTGACCCTCGCGCAGGATGTCCAGTGTGATTTCCGTTCCTGGGTTCAGGTTTGTAATCAGAGCGGTGAATTGGCCGGGGTCATCCACGACCTGGCCGTTGAGCTTGCGAATGACATCGCCGTTCTTGAGCCCCGCCTTGTCCGCAGGCCCTCCTGCGAGCACGTCCTCCACAAGCACCCCGGCGGTATCGGGCGACTTGAACTGCTTGGCGAGATCCGGGCTCAGGTTCGAAGGGAGGATTCCCAGGTAGCCCCGGGTCACTTTCCCCGTCTTGACCAAGTCCTCCATGATGTGCTTCGCCATGTTTGAGGGAATCGCAAACCCGATTCCGACGGACCCGCCTTCCCCGCCGGGTCCCGAATTCCCGCTTAATATCGCAGTGTTAATACCCACCACTTGGCCGTGTACATTCACGAGAGCTCCACCGGAGTTCCCGGGGTTGATTGCGGCATCGGTCTGGACGAAGTTCTCAAACCCCTCGATCCCCATGCCCGAACGGCCCAGCGCGCTGACGATCCCGCGCGTAACGGTGAAATACTGTCCAAAAGGGTTCCCAAATGCCATGACGGTGTCGCCAACCTTGAGCTGGTCGGAATTGCCGAAGGTGGCGGTTGGCAGGCCGCTCCCGTCGATTTTGACGACCGCGACATCCGTCGAGGGATCTGCTCCCACGACTTTGCCTTTGAACGTCCGCTTGTCGGCGAGCGTCACCGAGATCTCCGTTGCCTTGGCGATCACGTGATTGTTGGTCACAATGTATCCCTCAGGCGACACGATCACGCCACTTCCCAGCGCTTTCTCTTTTTGCTCGCGGGGAACTTGGGGAAACATGTTCCCAAAAAACTGCCTGAAAAACGGATCGCTCAGAAAAGGCGATTGTTGCACTTTAATAACCTGGGTGGATTGAATCGCCACAATGGCGGGCGTAACAGCTTTGGCGATCCGCTCGTACGCCTGATTCTGCCGCTCCAAGGCGTCGATATCCGGGCCATCCAAGGCCTTTCCTTGGGCCAGGGCAAAATCCGGAAACAGGTGATGCCCCTGGTAGAGCATAAGCGACAACCCAAGGGTCATGAACCCGATCAAGGTCAGGCTCAAACCTTCCAAGTTTTCCCGCAAGAATCGTTTGTCAACTCGCATAGAATCTTCCTCCTTCCGACGACCGGTTGAATCTCCTTGCCGATTCGCCTGGCCGGCTGTCACACCGGTCGCTGCATTCGCGCGAGGTAAATCCCCTCCGACGCGTTAAGAGAGCCCACCACCGCCGTGGCAGTTCATCCCATGATTATTCCGGGGTGCTTCAAAACCAAGCCCCCGAGTTATTAGACGGAATTCACTTCGTTATGTCATCAAGGCAGGTGGCCGGTCAATTCCCTCACGTGATATTTCTCCTCTGCAGTTTTTCAAAATCCCACCGTAACCCCCTTATCAAATCCCTACTACTATTGATGCTTAAGTAGGGAATAAGGGTTTACTAGAGGTGGGGACGGGCATCTATTTTTCGCCCCAGGAAGATTGTCATGAACTGTGCCCCCGTGCCCAGCAAGCCGATAGACATCAGGGACAATTAGGAGGAAGCGCCTGAGGGCCGAAGCATCTCGATGAGGGTCGTGACAACTTTGGGATCGTATCGACCCTTTTCCATCCCTTTGCGAATCTCACTGATCGCGACACGCATGTCCCAAGCCTCATGATACGGCCGCCACGAGGTAAGCGCACTGTAAGACTCCGCCACTGACGTGATGCGCGCCCCCAAGGGGATATCGTCACCACGCAGCCCGTCCGGATACCCCGTTCCATCCCACGATTCGTGATGATGAAGGACAATTTCCAAGAGATGGGGATCGACGTAGCCCATGCGTCGGCAGGCAGCAACGCTTTCGTGTACGTATTTTTCGACCAACTTCGACTCTTGGTCAGTCAAACTGCCCCCACGATTCAGAACGTTGTGCGGCACCGCTTCCTTGCCAAGATCCTGGAGGTAGCCTGCCAACAGAATGGTCTTCTTCATCTCTTCGTTCACCTTCAGCCGGTCTGCCAGGGCGTAAGAGAGAAGCGCCACAACGCGGCAATGGCCGATTGCCCCATCCAAAGCTTCCACCGCCAATACCACTTCCTCCGGAATTTCAATGTGCGATTCCGCCCCCGCATAAGCTGCCGCAATCGCCGGAGGTATCACGGCCGGGTCCCTCCAGCGGTCCTTGAGCCCCGTCACCTGATAGATCGTGATCTTCTGCAATTTTCCTTTGAGTTGAATCTTTTCATACTCATCACGTTTGAAATTGGCATCCGCATAAGCCAGCTTGATCTCCGTAGATTGGGGGTCCAATGCGAGGGCCCGCTCAAAATAGCGAATGGCCGTGGTGGCATCGTGGAGTTCAAAATTCGCTTTGCCCAGTTCATATAGAAGTTCCGCACTCTCACTTTCCCGCGAGAGTCTTTCTTCCAAGGCAGTCATGCGCTCAATTAACTCGTTGTCCGATTGCCGGCCGTACCCCAGGTTGCGGAGCTTGCTGGCGATCACAAAGGGCTCCACGGCGCGGAACGTCGGTTCGTCGATGGACACCTTAGTCGGTTCACAAATCTCCTCGAGCCGCTTCGCCACGTTAACGCGGTCGCCCACCGCACTGTAAGCTTGCCGCCGCACACCCAGCATGCCCACCACCGTACTTCCGGTCGCGATGCCAATCCGCATACGCCACGGCAGGTTCAGTTTCTTGACGTTGTTCTGCATCCGGAGCCCGGCGACAACGGCCAGGAGGGCATGGCGGTCGTAGTCCACAGGTGCACCGAATTCCACCATGATCCCGTCACCCATATATTTGTCAATGTGACCGCGGAAGAGGCCCACGATGGGCTCGATTTGTCCAAGAAAGCGGTTGAGCTCCTCCAGGACCACGTCCGCGCGGTTACTGTCTGAATAAGCCGTGAAGTTGGTGAGATCCGTAAACATGATGCTAATTTCGCGCTTTTCGAACCGCAGCCTTCCCTCCGTGGCCAACTTCGCGACCACCGGATCCATCGTGGCGTACAGGGCCTTTTCCACCTTCTCTTTCATCTCTTCTGTCACGCGGCTTCGTTTCAGCTCCTCGTAGAGTTGTCGCTGATCTTCGAACCCTTTGGCAAGCCTCTCTTGCAGCGACCCAATGGAAGCGCTCGCTAGAATCAGGAACCCTCCCCAAGTCCCCAACACCAAAAAGGCATTGAGCCGCGTCCCTTGTACGGCAAACCAAGCCGGCCGGTACCAAGCAAACAGCACGCCCGACAAGGAGCAGAGTAAGGCGCCCATCACGGCTTTGCGTTTGCCCAAAAAGTAGGCGGCCGACAAGACAGGGAGATAGAAAAAGTTGAGGAATGCAATCTTGTAGGGGAAAAGATAAAAGACCGCTACGACGATTCCCACCACCACTAGGATGAACAGCCCTTCCAGATGCCGGACGACGAGATTCCGAAGTTGGAGCGGCCAAGCTCCACCTAAGCCAAACGGTACGGCGCTTTCATCAACCGTAGGCACACGAGGGTCAGGGCTTGCCATGGTTTGTTTTATCCCACCCCATTGGAAATTGGAAACCAAAAGTCGCAGCGTGTACTATAACTTTGGAATCTGGAAAGGGCAAGTTGCGTTTGAGTAAGTCCTTTACTTATTCAATAGTAATTCTTCGGTAGTGATGCTTCTTGGGTTCGATTCGGCCTGCCTTCGCATGTTGCTACGCCGGGTGATCTTTAGTAGTATCCAGCCCCTTGAATACCGGGACGGAGGTTAACCCCTCGCAACAGACAAATAGGTCGCCGTCCAACGACCTAGTGGCAGTTAAGCTTGTTGGGGGGGAGGCGCGGTTTTGTCCTTGGCGAAGTTGCCATGGTTGAGGATATTGAATGCCCTCCATTTTGGCGCCCTAGCGTGTCGCGTGAAATTGAATTGGAGAAGGCGGTTGTGCTTCTGTGCGGGATCTTGTGCCGGAAGACCAAAAACCCATGAAGCGTTTCCTTAAGCGTCTTTCCTTATTGGTCTCTATGGTCTTGCTGCTCACAATTGTGGGCGGCGGGGTATGGCTCTGCTGGCGCACGCGTGCAAGCCTTCCTGTCCTTGATGGCGCAGTTCCCATGCTGGGGCTCTCGGCGCGGGTGGAAGTTCTGCGAGACGCGCGCGGTGTTCCCCATATCCGCGCCCAGTCTGTTGCGGATGCTCTTTTCACTCAAGGTTACGTCACGGCTCAAGACCGCCTATGGCAAATGGATTTGAGCCGGCGGAATGCTGAGGGGGAGCTTTCAGAAATCTTTGGTGATCGCACTTTGCGCTTGGACATTGAAAGCCGCACTCTGGGCCTTACCCAGGTGGCGGAAAGAGCCCTTGCCGAATTCACCCCAGAAGAGCACCGCCTTCTGGATTCATATGTTCGCGGTGTCAATGCCTTTATCGAAAGCCATCGCGGCCGTCTGCCTTTAGAATTCCTCATGATGCGTTACCAACCCCGGCCATGGCGCGAAATCGATTCGGTGGCCGTTACATTGAACCTGGCGACTGCCCTGAGCCAGACCTGGGAAACCGATTTGATGCGCGAGCATATCGCCGCCAAGTTGGGGAGAGAGCTCTTCTCCGACTTGTTCCCTGATCACGCCGTGCTCGACGTGCCGGTTGCTGATGTTCCATTTCCTACGCACCAGGGTCCGAAGACACTAGGAACGAAGTTAGGCAATGACGCTTCCCAGGATAACCTCCTCGGCGAAGCATTTTTCCTGACCAAAATGCAATCTCCGGGTGGAGTTGGGAGCAATAACTGGGTGGTGAATGGGTCTCACACGAAATCTGGCAAGCCGCTACTGGCGAACGATCCCCATCTTGCCCACAGCATCCCCAGCGTCTGGTATATGATTCATCTCAAAGCGCCCGAACTCAATGTGACCGGCGTCAGCCTTCCCGGGCTACCTCTCGTCATCATTGGTCACAATGAACATATCGCCTGGGGCATGACCAATACGGGGCCCGACGTTCAAGATCTGTATATCGAGAGCTTCAATTTCCGCGACCCCAACAAGTATCTGCATAACGGCCAGTGGGTGGACGCGGACGTGCGCAAGGAGAGCATCAAAGTTCGTAACCAGCGCGATTACCATTTCACCGTCATGGTCACGCGGCACGGACCGGTTATTTCCCACGACGGCGACCGGGACCTCGCCTTGCAATGGACATTGCTCATTCCTCACGCAGTCCGCCTTCCCTTCCTGCGTATAAATCAAGCGAGGAACTGGCAGGACTTCACCGCAGCCCTCCGCGACTTCAATGTGCCGATGCAGAATTGCGTTTATGCCGATGTCGAAGGCAACATCGGCTATTACGCCGCGGGACTTGTTCCCATACGCAAACAGGGCAATGGCGCTGTCCCCGTACCTGGAAGCACCGACGACTACGATTGGACTGGCTTCATCCCGTTTGACGACCTTCCCCACTCTTTTAATCCCCCGAGCGGAATGATCGCCACCGCCAATGGACGGATTGTTCCTGACAATTATCCGTATTTCGTTACTGCCAGGTGGGAGGCTCCGTTCCGCACCGCGAGGATATTTCAACTCTTGCGCGAGGGGGGGAACTTCACTGCCTCAGACATGTTGCGGATTCAGATCGATATCCTGAGCCTCGAAGATGAGTGGCTGGCCAAACAACTCCTCGCGGCAGCCGGGAAGCAACCGCCTTCAAGCCCCGACGCCCAGTTTGCGCTTAGTGTCTTGAAAGGCTGGGACGGTGAAGCGCGCGCGGATTCCGCCGCGACTCTTGTCTTGGAGGTTACCCGGCGCGCCTTGCTTGCCCGCATCCTGAAAGCGAAGCTGGGTGACGACCTCTCCGGATATCGTTGGCCGATGAGCACCATATTCCTTCAGAATGTCTTGGACCAAAACCTCACGCGTTGGCTGCCCCCGAGCGATACAAATTTTGATATGGCCTTGATGAAAAGCCTGGACGAGGGGGTCCGCCAGATACCCGCGATGGTTCACAGCCAGGATCACACGGCCTGGAGATGGGGTGATACGATTCCCCTGACCTTTCACCATCCCTTGAGTGGCGGATTGCCGTTCTTGGGGCGATGGCTGGACGTAGGGCCCTTCCCGCAGGCGGGAACCGGCACTACTGTAAAGCAAACGACCCCTCGCGTGGGGCCTTCCATGCGCATGGTGGTGGATTTCTCCGACTTGGACCAGTCAATGCAAAACATCACTTTGGGAGAATCTGGCCAGGTTTTTAGCTTCTATTACCGCGACCAGTTTTCGGCTTGGTACGGCGGGCAAAGCTTCCCGATGCTGTTCAGCGATGCGGCCGTTGAAAAGGGCGCTGTTCACAAGCTCATGTTGGAACCTGGTCGATGAAGGCGCCAGACCACATTGGGATCCCGGCGGGGGCCAAATTACGCCAAACCAGTCAGGGATTCAAGCAAGCCAAAAGGATCACACGTAGATGAGATTTTTGCTGCCGACAATGCGAAGCCAATATTCCATCGTCCCTTTGCGTTCGGCGACGCCTGAACTGGTGGCCATAAGGGAGGCTTGGCTTGCTGCGCACTAAATGGAGCTCTTCAATTTCCTCGCTATCAGTTTTAAGGTGCCGGGCGGCGACGTCGCGTAAATTCTCCGCTTCGGTTTTTGCAGCCATAATCCTGTGGCCGCTACCAGCTTGGCAGGGTCTCGCCCGCGGTTTCCCCCCCGACATCCGAAACGCGGACGCGGAAGCGGAAGCGCTCACCCTATCAGGTCACTGGAAGAGATCTCGCGCCATTCTTGAGCCTCAAGTCAAAGCCCATCCCCAAGACCCCAGGGGTTGCTACCTGCTTGCGGAAGTGAAAATGTCGTTTAAAGATTTCGACGGAGCGCTTCTGCTTGCCCAACACGCCGTCGACCTCGACGGCAAGAACTCAGACTATCACCTGAAGTTGGGCCAGGTTTTTGGAGAAATGGCTGCGCGGGCCAGCATTTTTTCGGCAGGATCGCTGGCGGTGAAGTTCCGAAAAGAAGTGGAAATCGCCATAGAACTCGATTCCGGGAATTTGGACGCGCTGGACTCCCTGATGCAGTTTAAGTTCCGGGCGCCCGGTCTGATGGGGGGGGACAAGGACGAAGCACGCGCCTTGGCAGAAAAAATAACACTTCTCAACGCCAGTGAAGGATACCTGGCCCACGCAAAGCTCGCGGAGCTGGAAAAGAATCCGGCCCAGGTGGAAGCATACTTTTTGAAAGCTGTGCAAGCAAACCCCAAGAATTACCGTGCGCTGGCGGCAACCGCGAGGTTTTACAGTCAGCCTCCCCACGCAAAATATGATGAGGCCACGAAGCACGCCCAATCCGCCTTGCTGCTCGATCCCAAGCAAATTGGGGCGCAATGGATCCTCGCGCGGGTTTTCGCACTTCAGGAACGTTGGGGCGATCTTGAGCAAACCCTTGCCACCGCGGAAAAAAACGTTCCGGATGACTTGCGCCCATATTATGAAGCTGCCCAGGCCTTATTGGAAATCGGCAAGGAGCTTCCGAGAGCCGAGGGCTACGCGAAGAAATATCTTTCGCAGGAGCCGGAAGGGGAGGAGCCGGACAACGCGGAGGGACACCGGTTGTTGGGGCTCTTATTCGAGAGGGAAGGCCGGAATGCCGAAGCGCGCGCGGAAATTCAGACCGCCCTCCGGCTCAGGCCCAACTTCAAAACTGCGAAGGACGATCTGAAGAGATGGGACAACTGACAGGCCGGCGGGTCTCATGACGACTTCCTTCGCCGGACCAGATGAACCAGAAGCAGCACGACTGCGCAGCCTCCAATGATTATTAGAGCAATGCGGTCCATTCGGCTCACGAAGTTGACCAGCCTGCCCCAGTTGCTCCCAAATAGATAACCCACGTAACCAATGACCACTGCCCAGCAAACTGCACCCGCAAAACTAAAAACCAGAAAGATCGAAAAAGGCATGCGCAAAACACCGGCCAAAATTCCTGCAAATACGCGCAGTCCCGTGATGAAACGCGCCGCGAAGACTGCCCATTGACCATACTTGAGAAACATCTTCTGGGCATTATCGTACCGCGTCGCCACCCGGGGAAAACGCCGCAGAAAACGATTGACAACGGAAGTGCCGCCGTACCGGCCGAGCAAATAGCCAAGACTGGCCCCGGTTGTGGCTCCGGTAATGGCGGTAAGAATCGCCGGCAGGATGTGGATCTTGCCTTGATAGGCGAGAAAGCCGGCAAACAGAAGCACGGTTTCACCGGGAATAGGGACGCCAATGTTTTCCAACATCACGCCGAAGAAGACTACCCAGTACCCGTAGCGTGCGAAGAAGTCAGACAATATTTGGAAAATTGAGTTGGCCACGACTCTCGCGATTATGCACGAAGTCGCGCTTCCCCCCCAAAGGAATTTGCACCAAGGTCGCCGGTCCCGCTGGAATTTGACAGGCCCGACCGCATGGTTTAATCTGGTATTTCACGACTGCACCGTCCGGGCTGTATGGAGAGACAACCAAGAGTTTTCCGAAGGGTGGCGCCGCCCACCGGCGGTGGACTTTCTTCCGATGGGGAAACAGGGTGGCGTACCCTCGATAATTTCACGACAAGAGGAGGAGTTATGCCGTTCACACTGCCCACACTGCCTTACGCTCCCGATGCCCTGGAGCCTTCTGTCGACAAGCTGACGATGGAAATCCACCACGGGAAACACCACAACGCCTATGTGACCAACCTCAATAAAGCCCTTGAGTCCGCGCCTGCACTGGCTAACAAGAGTCTCGAGGAATTGCTCGCCAATAACTGCGCCGTTGTTCCCGAATCGATTCGGACGGCCGTCCGCAATAACGCCGGCGGGCACATTAATCACTCCATGTTCTGGCAAATCATGGGCCCCCACGCCGGTGGCAACCCCAGCGGCACGCTCGCTGCGGCCATCAACAGCACCTTTGGAAGCTTCGACACCTTTAAAGAAAAGCTCTCAGCCGCCGCCATGGGCCGCTTTGGCTCGGGATGGGCTTGGCTCGTCGCCCAGGGCGGCAAGCTTGATATCTACTCGACCGCCAACCAAGACAGCCCGGTTATGGAAGGGAAATTCCCGGTGTTGGGGCTCGACGTTTGGGAGCACGCCTACTACCTGAAGTACCAGAATCGGCGGGCTGATTACGTCGGCGCGTGGTGGAATGTGGTGAACTGGGCTGAAATCGAAAAGCGATTTCACTCGGTAAAGTAAGCAGGCGAAGAGTGACTTCGGCGCCTTTTCGGAATTGCCTATCCTCGGATTGAAGGGGCTGGCGTAGAAATTCCGTTTTGGGCGCCGAGAGTTACCAGGGAAAAGCGGCAGATCACAATCCGCCCCGCCCGCCAACTGATCAAGGAAAATCACATGGCACAGAAGAAGGTCATAGCGGTTGTAGGAGCCACCGGAGCGCAGGGTGGCGGTTTAGCCCGCGCCATCCTGAACGATCCGGCTGGCGATTTTACTGCGCGTGTGCTCACCCGTGACCCCAACTCCGATAAGGCGAAAGAGTTGGCCAAGCGGGGCGCCGAAGTAGTGGCGGCAAGTGTGGATGACGTGGCAAGCCTGAAGCGGGCGTTCCAGGGGGCATACGGGGCTTTTTGCGTCACCTTCTTCTGGGCCCATTTCTCGCCCGAAAGGGAATTAACCAATGCCACCGCCATGGCCGAGGCGGCGAAGCACTCCGGCCTGCAACACGTTATTTGGTCCACCCTGGAAGACACGCGCCGGTGGGTTCCGCTCAGTGACAACCGCATGCCCACCCTGATGGGCAAATACAAGGTGCCGCATTTCGACGCCAAGGGCGAAGCGGATCATGTCTTCACCGGCCTCGGCGTTCCCACTACGATCCTGCTGACTTCGTTCTATTGGGACAACTTCATTCACTTCGGCATGGGTCCCAAGAAGGGACCGGATGGAAAGCTGGCGATCACGTTTCCCATGGGTGACAAGAAGCTCCCGGGCATCGCCGCCGAGGACATCGGGCGGTGCGCGTACGGCATTTTCAAAAAGGGCAGTGAACTGATCGGCAAGACGGTGGGCATCGCCGGCGAGCATTTGACCGGTTCCCAAATGGCCGCCGCGTTCAGCAGGGCACTGGGGAAGGAAGTGGGTTACAACGCAGTTCCCCCGGAGGTCTACCGCAGCTTTGGTTTCCCCGGCGCCGAGGACCTCGGAAATATGTTCCAGTTTAAGCGCGATTTTGAAGAGTACTTCTGTGGGGCCCGCAACCTCGGCGCCGCCCGGAGCTTGAACCCTTCGCTGCAGACCTTTGAGCAATGGCTCGGCCAGAATAAGAACCGCATTCCTCTGGAGTAGTCTTACCCTGGGACCATGCCACTCGCTTAACGGGTCGGCCTGCGACCGCGCAGCAGCTATTCCGCAGTTTGCAATTGCCTTAGCGCCCACAATGCGTGCTCGCGTACCATGGCATCCGGATGTCGTGCTGCATCTTCCAGCCAAGCGATGAAGCGGCGGTCGCGTGAATTCCCTATTGCCACGCACAGATTCCTCAGCCACCCTCGATGTTTGACGCGCTTGATCGGAGAACGCGCGAAGAACGTGCGAAAATCTTCTTCCCTCAAGGACGCGAGCGCCTCCAAATGGGGGTTGAAGAGCGAAAACGATTCTGCGGGCAGGGGATGAGAATTTGGTTCGGGATCAGCGGCCGGCTGTGAAAGTGGCGGCTTGATTTCGACTTGCAACGGCTGAAAATTGGGAAGGGCCGTTGTCGCTGCATGCCTCTGCGGAGGAACGGTGCCTGACTGCTCACCGCGCGCCGCATCGTCCTGCAACAGCCCGCTGACCAGAGACAATGGCCGGCCATTCCAAGGACAAACATCCTGGCAGATGTCGCAGCCGAAGACATTGCTGCCTATCGCCTTACGAAATTTCTCCGGGATAACCCCTTTGAGTTCGATGTTGAAATAGGAAATGCAGCGTGACGCGTCCATCACATAGGGTTCAACCAGCGCTCCCGTCGGGCAAGCTTCCAGGCAGCGCGTGCAGGAACCGCAACGATCTGGTGCGGGAAGGTCCAATTCCAATTCCAGATTGGTAAGAATCACGCCAAGAAAAAACCAGGATCCCTTCTGTTCATTAATGAGGCACGTGTTCTTGCCCATCCACCCAATCCCCGAGAGTCGTGCGAACGCCCGCTCCACGATGGGTCCTGTATCCACATAGACTCGCGTCTCGACACCGCCTGCCAAATGCTCGAGAATCGTGCGCAGTTGCTCGAGCTTCGTGCGCATGACCACGTGGTAATCACTTCCCCAAGCGTAACGCGAAATCCACCCTCGCGAACGCGTGTCCCCGGTGGGTGCGCCACGAGAACTCGAACCCTTTTTCCCCTCGGCTGAATCAGCGATGTCCGTGGAATAAGGGTGGGGAGTGTTGTAAACCAGTCCGACACAGATCATGGATTTTACTGACGGCAGAACTCGCCGCGAATCTTCGCGCCGGGGATCCACAAGGTAGCGCATCTCCCCCGCGAAACCCTTCTCAACCCACTGTGAGAGAAACTCCAAATCCTTGAGGGCCGAAGGTGGCGCAATCCCCGCCAGGTCGAAGCCGACCTCCAGGGCGCGTTGCTTGATAGTGCTCGCCAGGCGCATGGACAGTCATGTTAACCCGGCGAGGGCTCGGGCCAGAAGCAGTTATTGGCGCGGGTCAGGCTGAGAAAAAGAGTTCCCTCGCTGTGGGAGAAGATTATTTCCGCACGACTCTTTGGATGGAAGAGGCGCGGCCGGACTGGGGGTCTACTTCGATAAGCGCGGCGGAGAGGCGAACGTCGCCCTTGGCAACTTCGAAGCGTGCCGGTAATTGGTCCAGGAATTTCTGAATAACTGCCTGCCGTTCCATACCGATGATCGATTCGTAAGGGCCGGTCATCCCGAGGTCGGTAAGGTAAGCAGTGCCTTGGGGAAGCACCATTTCGTCAGCGGTGGGAACATGAGTATGGGTTCCCAGGACAGCCGTCACCCGTCCATCAAGGTACCATCCCAAAGCTTGCTTCTCGGAGGTCGCCTCGGCGTGCATGTCCACGATGCGGATCTTCACATCCTCCGGAATGCTGCCGAGAAGCGCGTCCGCCTTTCGAAAAGGGCAGTCGAGGGCTGGCATAAAGACGCGGCCTTGCAGGTTGATGACGGCATAGCCAATTCCCGCCGGGGTCGCCCCCACGAAAAGGCCATGGCCCGGAGCGTCCGCGGGATAGTTGGCGGGCCGCAACAAACGGCCGTTAATTTGGTCACGGAGATACGAATAGATCTCCTTCTTGTCCCAAATGTGGTTGCCGGAAGTTAAGACAGCGATGTCCAGGTCGAGCAACTCTTCCACCAGGGGAGGAGTAATTCCAAAACCGGCGGCGGCATTCTCGGCGTTGGCCAGGACGAGATCGGGTTGCAACTCTTCCCGGAGAAGCGGCAGAGTTTCTTTTACGATGCGCCGGCCGGGCTGCCCAAAGATGTCACCTATAAAAAGAATTCGCATAAGTGCAGTGGCTGGTGGTCAGTGGTTAGCAGTCAGCTACGAGCCGCTGACCACGGCAGCAATCTTCGGCGACGGAAGTTTGCGTGACGGCTATCCACTGGCCACTAACCACTAATCACTGCCTTTCAAGATTTCGTCGAGCGCGTCTGTGTACTCCCCAACTTTCTGGTCCATATGCTGGGTGACTTCTTCATACCGGGCCTTCAATTGGTGGTATTCATCCGCCACATTGAGCGCCGCCAGCATAGCCACTCGCAAGGTGTCAACGGTTCGAGTGCGCTCCGCAATGGAGCGCATCTTCGTGTCAAGGAATTGGGCGAGCTTCTGAATGTATTCCTGGTTGAGGTCACCCCGCATGAAATATTCTTGGTCGTAGATTACGACTCGGATACTCTGGGGTTCCTTTGCCACGATGGTCAGAAACCTCCTTTGCTAAGTGCAGTGGTTAGTTGCTAGTATGTCGTTTCACTTAAACATGTTCACATCACATCATTAAAGCGTCCAACTTCTTCCAGCGATGAACCACGGGTGCGGCGTTGATTTCGGCAACCCCGAGCAGGATTCGATCCCGCAG